>CAYMRQ010000078.1:0-10319 GCA_964392845.1 uncultured Rhizobium sp. | reverse complement strand
ATCACCGGCCAGAAGATCTTCATCTCCTACGACGACCACGACCTCACCGACAACATCATCCACATGGTGCTGGCGCGTACCCCCGACGCGCCGTCGGGCAGCCGCGGCATCTCGTTGTTCCTGGTGCCGAAATTCCTGCCCGATGCGGCGGGAAAGCCGGGCGAGCGCAACGATTTGCGCGCCCTGCGCCTCGAGGAAAAGCTCGGCATTCATGCCTCGCCGACCTGCGTCATGTCGTACGGCGAAGGCGAGGGTGCGGTCGGCTGGCGCATCGGCGAGGAGAATCGCGGCCTCGAATACATGTTCCAGATGATGAATGCGGCGCGCATCGGCGTCGGCATGAACGCCGTTGCGCTCGGTTACGCCGCCTATCTCGAAGCGCTTGCCTATGCCCGGATGCGGGTGCAGGGCCAGCCGATCGGCCTGCCGCGCGCCCGGGGAGATAATCGGACGACACCGCCGATCATCCACCATCCCGATGTCCGCCGCATGCTGTTGACGATGCGCGCCGGGGTTGAGGCGATGCGGGCATTGACCTATCTCGCTGCCGCGGCGATCGATGCGAGCCGCCATGCCGGCTCCGGCGGCGACAACGAGGCGCGGTTTCGCGCCGGGCGGCGGGCCGATCTGCTGATCCCGGTGGTCAAGGCGTGGTGCACCGATCTCGGCGTCGACATCGCCTCGACCGGAATCCAGGTGCATGGCGGGATGGGCTACATCGAGGAGACCGGCGCCGCGCAGTATCTGCGCGATGCGCGCATCGCGCCGATCTACGAAGGGACCAACGGCATCCAGGCGAACGATCTGGTCGCTCGCAAGCTCGGCCGCGACCACGGCGAGGCGGCGCGCGAGCTGTTCGCCGAGATCCGGGCGACGCTCGCCGAGTTCGGCGGCGCGGCCGAGCTGGAGCCGGTCCGCCGCGCCCTTGCTGCGGGGGTATGTGCGCTGGAGCGGGCGACCGCCTATCTGGTCGCGGCCGAGCCCGCGCTCGCCGCCGCCGGGTCGGCGCCCTATCTCGCCCTCTTCGGCACCGTCGCCGGAGGCTGGCTGATGGCGCGCCTCGCGCTGGCGGCCCAGAACCGGGACGCCCCCGCGCTTGCCGCGGCCAGGCTCGCGACGGCGCGCTGCTACGCCGAGCATTACCTCGCCCGCGCGCCGAGCTACCTGCCTTCAATCATGGGCGGCGCGACGGTGCTGGGTTTCGCTCCCGAGCTGTTTTGAGCGGTTCGACGCATCGGCGTGTTGATCGGCGCTCTGCGCGTCCCGGAATGACAAGTCACGCGTCCGAAAGCTCTCCGGATCGGGCTTGAGTCGAACGCCCCCCAGTTTACCGCGTCACGCTGACCTGCGGCCCGTAGGTGATGCGGTAGACCGCGCCGTTATAATCATCCGACAGCAACATCGAGCCGTCCTTCAGCCACTCCATATCGACCGGCCGGCCGATATAGTTGTTGTCGACCAGGAACCCGGTGATGAACGGCTCGATCGACCTGACCGACCCGTCCGGGTTGAGCTTCGCCACAACCACGTCGCCGCCGATCTTCTCGCTCCGGTTCCAAGAACCGTGGCGCGCGATGAAGATCGCGTTGCGGTACGGCGCCGGGAACATCTTCCCGGTGTAGAAGCGCATACCGAGCGGCGCCGTATGCGGCCCCAATTGCGCGACCGGCTTGGCGAACTCGTCGCAGCTGTGACCCCGGCCGAATTGCGGGTCGGGGATGTCGCCGCCGCCGCAATAGGGGAAGCCGAAATTGTCCCGACCGGGATGGGCGAGCCGGTTCAGCTTGTCGTTCGGCTGGTCGTCGGACAGCCAGTCGCGCTGGTTCTCGGTGAAATACAGCTGCTGCAAGCTCGGGTGCCAATCCATGCCGACGATCTGGCGGATGCCTCGGGCCACCACCTCCATGCCGCTGCCGTCGAGGTTGATGCGGCGGATCTGCGCATGGGTCGGCGGCGGGATGCAGTTATTGCACGGCGCGCCGACGTTGAAATAGAGCTTGTTGTCCGGCCCCACGGTCAAGAATTTCCAGCCATGCGCAGCGTCGCTCGGCAGATCGTCATAGATCACGGTCGGCCTTGGCGGATTGTCGAGCCGGCCCGCGACATTATCGATTTTCGAGATCTTGTCGATCTCGGCGATGTAGAGCGTGCCGTTGTGAAGGGCGATGCCGTTCGGCGAATGCAGGCCGCTCGCCAGCGTCTTGACCTCGCGTTTCCCGTTCTTCTCGGTGACGGCATAGACCCGATCGAGAACGCGGGTGCTGACGAAGACATTGCCCTGGTCGTCGACCCGCAGCGAGCGGGCATTGGTCAGGCCGGCGGCAAACACCTCGATGTTGAAGCCCTTGGGCAGCTTGAGCTTCGCGTTGGGCAGCTTGTCGACCGTGGTGGCGATCGGCTGCGCCGGCGGCGTCGGATTCACTGCCGGCGGTTGCTGAGCCACCACCGGCGCGGCGGCGGCGAGGCCACCGGCAAGCGCGGCGAGCAGCAGGGTTCGCGAACGCGATAGAATGGCCGTCATTTCCATCCTCCCCGGCGGCGTCGCTGGCGCCGCGTCGCTTCCGTCGAATGTGAGCCTGGTTGAATATCGCCGGCCGGCGAACCGCGTACTCAGGGAAGCCCGCCCGGCGGCTAGCGCGCGCCGGGGCGATGGCGCGAAACCTTGAGGTGGTACGAAACCGCGCCATAGGTGCTGACACAGTACGGAACGGCAAACGTCAGCAGCGCCTTCACCCAATCGAACGGTCCGCCGGCGATGAGCGCGTCGCCCTGGTTGATCAGGTTGAGCACGGTTCCGACCACCAGCGCGACGATAAGCGAACGTCGCGGCACACCGTCGGAAATCGCGCAACGCCAGGCCGCGCGCCACACCGGCATGCCGTTCACGCGCCGGCCAGCCCCGGCAATTCGGTCAGCGAGCGGATCTCGCGATCGTCAGCCACGATGGCCTCCCTCTCGATTGCGCGGTTCTCCGGCTGGGTCGGCGCACCTTGGCAAATTTAGCGCCCGGGCATTACGATGATCGCTCGTCGGGACAATCGCGCCGGCAGTCGGGCGGGGCAACCCTGCCGCGGTTCCGAAGCGCACGCAGGGAGAACGAAGGATGGCCATGTCCGCGTCCGATGGCGCGCCGATGCTGCCGTATACCGGCCAGGAATACCTCGACAGCCTCGACGACGGCCGCGAGGTCTGGATCTACGGCGAGCGCGTCAAGAACATCGCCGAGCACCCGGGCTTCCGCAATACCGCGCGGATGATCGCCCGCCTCTATGACGCGTTGCACCGCGACCACGAAGAGGGCCGGGGGGTCCTGACCTGCCCGACCGAATGGGGCGGCTTCACCCACCGCTACTTCGTCGCGCCGCACTCGGCCGAGGAGCTGGTCGCCGGGCGCGACGCGATCGCCGCCTGGGCGCGACTGACCTGGGGCTGGCTCGGCCGCTCGCCCGACTACAAGGCGGCCTTCCTCGCCACGCTCGGGGCCAATGCCGAATTCTATGCCCCCTATCAGGAGAACGCGCGGCGCTGGTATCGCTACAGCCAAGAGCGGGTGCCCTATGTCAACCATGCGATCGTCCACCCGCCGGTCGACCGCAACATGGCGCCGGGGGCGCCCGGCGGTCCGACCGACATCTACGCGCATGTGACGCGCGAGAATTTACGTCACCGGCGCCAAGGTCGTCGCCACCGGTTCGGCGCTCACGCATTTCACCTTTGTCGCGCATGTCGGGCTGTTGCCGATCCAGGACAAGAATTACGCGCTCTGCTTCCTCGTCCCGACCAATGCCAAGGGCGTCAAGTTCATCTGCCGGGTCTCCAACGAACAGCGCGCCGCCGTGCTCGGCAGCCCGTTCGACTATCCCTTATCGAGCCGGCTCGACGAGAATGACGCGATATTCATCATGGACGAGGTCTTCGTCCCCTGGGAGAACGTCTTTGTCTATGGCGACATCGAAAAGGCCAACACATTCTTCCCGCGGAGCGGCTTTGTGCCGCGCTTCCAGCTGCATGGCTGCACCCGCCTCGCGGTCAAGCTCGACTTCATCTGCGGGCTGATGATCAAGGCGACCGAGACCGCCGGCACCAGTGGCTTTCGCGGCGTCGAAGCCAATGTCGGCGAGGTCATCACCTGGCGGCACTGCATGTGGGCCTTGTCGGACGCGATGGCGAAAAGCCCCGACCCGTGGGCCGGCGGGTTTGTCCTGCCGGGCCACGACGCGGGCGCCGCCTACCACGTGCTGGCGCCGGACGCCTATGTCCAGGTCAAGCACCAGATCGAGAAAACCGTCGCCAGCAGCCTCATTTACCTCAACTCGCATGCGCGCGATTTCACCGTGCCGGAATTGCGCAAATACCTCGACCTCTATGTGCGCGGCTCCGGCGGCGTCACCGCGGTCGAGCGGGTCAAATTGATGAAGCTCCTGTGGGATTCGATCGGCACCGAGTTCGGCGCGCGCCACGAACTCTACGAGATCAACTACTCGGGCAGCCACGAAGAGATCCGCCGCTTCGCCCTCCTCGGCGCCAACGCCTCGGGCCAGGCCGCGCGCTGGAAGGAATTCGCCGAATCCTGCATGGCCGAATACGACCTCGCCGGCTGGACCGCGCCCGACCTCATCAACCCCGACGATGTCAGCGCGCTGCCGCGCCGCTGAGCGTTGCCAAGATGTGTCGCGGCGCGGGCTGGGCGTCCGTCCCGGCGTCCTCACACCCGGGCAAGCGGGAATCCAGGGACCGGCGATGGTCACAGCGTCGACGACGAAGCCGGGCTTGGGTAATCTCTGCGTTTGCAATTCTGCTATGGGTGGAAAGCAGGCGTTCGCTTCGGCGTTCCGAAAGAGCCGCGAATCTCGCGAAACTGCGCGAGCCGGCCTTCAACTGCACCCACATCACCCCCGGACCGAGCGCCTTCCCTAGGAGGTGGGGAGCGGTGACCAGCAGTCCAAGTACCGGGGTTGAGGTCTCTCCTGACGCGTCAGGCCATTTGCCCAAACTGAGGAACTCTAATCCTGCTTGGCAGGAGCGCCGATCTCAGTGTGGCGCCGCTCCTTGGAGCAGGCTACTCGATCAGTTCATAGCTATCCCGTCCGGTAATCCGCGAGATAATCACCGAGCCACCCTGATTCTCACCATTCGGCTCCGACCTGGGACTATGAAAAGCGACGGACCCTGCCAGAGCTTCCAGCTTGGTTTCGGCCAACGCATCCCGGAACTTCTCGCGGTCTGTAGCCGTGCAGGCGCGCTTCACGGCGTCGACGGCCACCTGCAAGGCCTGATACCCGTAGACCGAATAGATTGTGGGGTCCTCCGGAAAACTCTTGTAGTCGGCTACCATCTTCTTCATCAGGGGGTCCGAGCTCCCCAGGTTAAACGCGACGGCCCAGTTGACGGCTCCCTTGATTTTGCCATTGGCCAGGTCCCAATACGTTGGATCCTGGAAGACCCCATAGCCGCTGAACATCTTCACCTTGCCCAGCAGCCCCAGCTCGTCCATCTGATTGATGATCTTGCTGCCCTCGCCGTTCGCCGCATAGACACCCAGCCACTCGGGAGTTGTCCCCTTGATCGTGGTGAGCTGCGCCCGGAAATCGGCGTCGTTCGTCCGAAAGGCTTCGAAGGCAACGATCTCAAAGCCGAACTTTTTGGCCAGGTCGCGAATCAGCTCCGCCTCGGCCCGCAGGGCATCCTGGGCGATGTCGTAAATGATCGCCACCCGCTTCGGGTCAAACTTCTCTTTGAACACCTTCAAGAAATACGGCGCCGCCACAGGGGTGGCGATGGTGACGCGAAAGGCGTACGGGTTCCATTTCTTGATCGGCACCGCCGAGCCGGTGGCGATGATCGGCATCTTCACCTGACCCGCCACCGGTTCCATGGCGGCAAAGCCAGTAGAGGGGGTCGAACCCAGCACGGCCAGCACGGTCGGATCGTCTGCTGCCTTCCTGAGGCCGGCAATCGCTTGCTCACGCGAGTTGGCCATGTCCCACACACTCAGCTTGATGGTGTACTTGTTGCCGCAGGTATCGGTGAACCCGCCGGCATCGTTCAGGTGTTTCGCCGCCAGTTCCACCCCATGGATGGACCTGGTGCCGTAGGAGCCGGCCATCCCGGTGAGGGCATTGTTCTGAAAGAAATGCACCACACGTTGTTCCGCCGCCAGCGTGGCAGGGCGGCCCGCCAACGTCAGGGTGAGCAACCCAATCGCAAAGCCGATGAGCCACCGTTGCATATCCCTCTCCTCTCCTGAAGCGCGTTGGCCAGGGCTTTTGAGCCTGGCGGTTTCCCCAAGCAGCACGCTCACCGACCACCCGGGGACTCACCCAGGCTCGAGGCCGGCTCGGGCCGGCGCCAGAGACGCGACAGCCATGCAACAAAGGCCGGCCGGCGCCCCATCGGTGCCCTGGTGATGACCCCCTGGAGCCGCACGATGACGATGGCTGTCAGGATCACCCCGTAGATGATGAACCGATCGTACAGCGAAAACCGCAGGAGTTCAGGTAAGATCGTCAGGAACATCGCGCCAAAGACCGGCCCCCAAATGGTGTATGAACCGCCAAAGACCCAAAAGATCAGATAGTTGATCGAAAAAAAGAAACCCATGTCATCAGGGTTCTGCACCAGGACGTAGTGGGCGCGGAGCCCGCCGCCGAGGCCGCCAATGCCACTGCCCAGGGCGAAGACCAGAGTTTTTACCCAGGGCGCGTTGATCCCCATCGCCGCCGCCGCATGCGCGTTATCACGGCAGGCGCGGGCGGCGTAGCCCAGACGGGAGCGGTCGAAGCGCCAGGCAGCGAACACGACAAGGGCGAGGACAAGATAGACGGCATCGAAATTGGTCTCCAACGGGATGCCAATAAAGCCGTTTGCGCCACCAATATAATCGATATTGAAGGCGATGGTGACGATGGTCTCCCCGAAGGCCAGCGTTGTCAGGCCGGCTACCAGTTCGTTCATACGCAGCGTCACCAGGGCCAGCAGCATGCCGATGGCAAAGCCAATGACCGTTCCTGCCAGCAGCGCCACAGGAAAGGGCCAGTCAAAATTGGTGGTGAGGACGGCAGCGACGTAGGCTCCGATGCCGGCAAGCGCTGCATGGCACGCCGACAGCGCCCCGGCCGAGTTGCTGAAGTAGACGCCCATGGCGATAATGGCGTTAAGGCCGGCCGTGATGAGGGTCACGACCCAGAAAGCCGGCAAGTATGCTAGCAGGAAGTGTGACATGGCTCCTCTCCTTACACTTCGTAGGAACCAAACAGCCCCTGAGGTCGAAAGAATAAGACCGCCAATAACAGGGAGAACGCCACGGCATCGCGCAGATTAGAAGAGATATAGCCGGTCACTAAAGCCTCCACGACCCCGAGGAGCAGCCCCACCGCCATGATCGCTTCGATATGCCGATTCCCCGCCACCAGCATGCAGATAAACGACTTCAGCCCGAAGAGCAGTCCCATGTAGGGGGCGGCACTGGTGTAGAGCAAAGCGAGAGCTACGCCGGCGGCCCCCGCCATCATCGAGGCAATGCCCACCGTGAGCTGCGACACCAGGTTGACATTGACGCCACAGGCCGCCGCCACGTCGGGTTTCTCGGCCACCGCCCTGGTGGCCCGCCCCCACCTGGTGCGGTGCACATAGTAACCTAGCGCCAGCATAATGGCCACGGCGGTGAGGAAGGTGGTTAACTGCATGCTGGTGACCCGCACGCCGCTCAGCGTGAAGGTGTGCGGCGGGATCACGCTAGGCACCCGCACCGGGTCAGGACCAAACAGACGCTGCGCGCTATTTTGCAGGACAATCGACACGCCGGCGGTGGCGATGAAGGGGACCAGAATGTAGGTGCCCCGCGTCGGTCGGATCACCAGGCGCTCCAACACCAGCCCTGCCACCCCGGTGGTGGCCATGGCCACGAGCAGCACGGCAAGGAAGAGGGCCACGCCCATCAGCACGCCAAGCCCTTCGCCCGGCACGTCCAGTCCGGTGATGACGACAAACGCCACATAGGCTCCGACCATGAAGATCTCAGGATGGGCCAGGTTCACCACGCGCATCACGCTGAACACGAGCCCAAAGCCCAGGGCCACCACGGCGTACGTGCTGCCAACCATGAGCCCATTCACGAGCTGCTGGACGAATTGTTCCATGTTTGCCTGCCCCGCACGCCACATCAGCCGCCCAGATACACGCGCCGTATACTCTCACTGGCCTCCATCTCCCTGGCAGAGCCACCGCCACGGATTTCTCCGACCTCCAACAGATACGCGTAATCCGCCACGCGCAAGGCCTGGCGGGCGTTCTGCTCCGCCATGAGGATGCTGATCCCACGGGCGCGAATCTCCTGTGCCAGGTCGAATAAGGACTGCACCACTTTTGGGGCCAGTCCGAGAGATGGTTCGTCCATCAGGAGCAGCCGTGGCTCGGACATCAAGGCCCGGCCAATGGCCAGCATTTGCTGCTCACCACCGCTCAGGGAGCCCGCCAATTGCGCCCGCCGTTCCCGCAGACGCGGGAACATGTCCATAATCTGCTCCTGCCGTGCGTGCGTTGCCTGGCCATGGCGCCGACCAAAAGCCCCCATCAGCAGGTTCTCCTGCACGGTCAGCGTGGAAAAGACCTGCCGACCTTCCGGCACCCAGGCGATGCCGCACTGGTTCACCTTGTGGGGAGGGAGCTTGTGGAGCGTCTGGCCGCCGAACGCGACGGTTCCCGCGCGCGGCTTGACCAGCCCCATGATGGCTCTGATGATGCTGGACTTCCCGGCGCCATTGGCCCCCAGGATGGCCCTGATCTCCCCCTGGTGGACTTCCAGGTCGACTCCCCGCACGGCGCGCACTGGACCATAGGCAACTTCCAGACCGCTGACCTGCAGCAGCACGCTCACGCTTCCACCCCCAGATACGCTTCGATCACTTCCGGATGAGTCTGGATCGCCGCTGCGCTGCCCTCGGCGATCTTTTTGCCGAAATTCAAGACGACGATCTTGTCGGAGATGGACATGACGAGGTTCATATTATGCTCAATCAGCAGGATGGTCGTACCGCGTTGCTGCAGCCGCCCAATCAGGTCCATCAGCTCCTGGGCCTCCAGATGGCTCATGCCTGCGCTCGGCTCATCCAGCATCAGCAGCTCGGGCTCGGTGGCCAGGGTGCGGGCGATCTCAAGACGCCGCTGGTCGCCATACGGCAGCTCACGCGGCATCAGAAAGCGGTGTGCCGCGATACCAACCCAGTCGAGCAACTCCTCGGCGACCTCTCTGCTCCGTTGGCGGTCTCGACGATCCCTCGGCAAGAACAGCAGGGCCTCCGGGAGACTGGAGTGGGTGCGACAGAAGCGCGCCGCAATGACGTTCTCCAGGGCATTCAAGTTCGGGAACAGCTGGACATTTTGAAAGGTGCGTCCCATCCCAGCGCGGGCAATGCGCTGCGGCGACCAACCAGTGATATCGATGCCTTTGAACCGGACCGTCCCGGCGCTAGGCCGCAGCAGGCCGGAGATGATGTTGAAGAGAGTGGTCTTCCCCGCCCCATTCGGCCCAATCAGCGACGTAATGGTCCCCTGGGCGACCTCAAAACTCGTGTCGTCCACCGCCGCCAGGCCACCGAAATGTTTGTGGATGTTCTGAACTACCAGCATAGCAACGGCACACACAGAAATGATGCAAGACCGCACGAGTAGTTCGGATGAGCCGCACAGGACAGCAAGTTGGGCCGATTGTATTTGGGGTTCTTCGGGTGTGTCAATAGGCGTTGTGCATTACTGCGTGTAGCTGATCGGGTGTTCTCCCCCCAGCTTTCGCCACGCCACCTTTGCCCGAGCTTGCCCCGTTGGCGATGTCGCATCCCGATACAGTGGGGGTTGCAAGTGGTAGGCGTAATCGCGCACGACGAATGGCCGGTTTGGGTCGGTAGCCGAAATTCAAACTGAGACACTGCCCGGGCTTGACCTCCCGCCACCCTATACACATATCGATCCCACAATTCTCGGCAGGTGAATTGCTGATTTAGGAAGACCTATATGTGCCGAACAAATTCCCTGCTCGCCGCGAAAAATTCCCTGCGCGGGCGCGAAAATTCCCTGCGGGCGCAGAATAAATTCCCTGCTCCCGACCGCCCTGCCGGCGCACAGACCTAGGGATGTCAAGGCGCCAGGCCGCAATCTCGCTGCCGCCGCGCAAAAAATTCCCTGCGCGCAGGGAATTTGGCCGCGGGGCCGCGCCGCCATTATGATGGGGCGGTACAGCGGGAGGGCAGGCCATGGCGACGCAACAGCCGGCGATCGAGGCCGATTTCATCGTGATCGGGGCCGGCTCGGCCGGCGGCGCGGTG
>CAYMRQ010000077.1:0-19449 GCA_964392845.1 uncultured Rhizobium sp. | reverse complement strand
GAAAAACACAGCGCGTCGACCGAAACCTCTGACGCGTTTTCCCACGGCCTCGGTCCGTAGGCGACATTCAAACTGAGACATTAGAGCGCCAGGAAGCTGGCGAGATCCAGCCGGTGAGAGTGCGGCCCAGGTAAGGGGTAGCGCCGGCCTGGTAGCGAGTGTTGCGTCATGGGAGGTGACGACCATGGCGAAGCGTACACAGCAATCGTGCGGGGTGGGCGATTGAGCCGCGAAAGCAGTAATATCGCAGAGGCCGAGGCTTTTAGGGTAGCCGAAGGCAACATGTGCGGCACCGTTATGCGAGGGACCCCTGGCCGAGCCAGGCTTCGCCGTTAAACACCCCAGGTGGCAGCCCGATGCGGGAAATCCGCACGTACGAATCTGTGCGGGGGGTGTCCAGTAATGGATGTCCCTACCGCGAGCCCGCGTGTTTGCGACTACTCCGCCGCCGCTTGCTGCGCCGGCGCGGGGCGCCAGCGCAGCACCGGCTTCCTCGCCGCAGCGGTCTCGTCGAGCCGGCGGCGCGGAGTGAGGCGCGGCGCCGCGCGGAAGGCGGCGGCATCGCCCGGCCCCGTTTTGATTGATTGGGCGCGCTCGGCAAGGCCGCGCAACACCGCAGCGAACTGGTCGAGCGAGGCTTTGCTCTCGGTCTCGGTCGGCTCGATCAGCAACGCCCCGTGCACGACCAGCGGGAAATACATCGTCATCGGGTGAAAGCCCTCGTCGATCAGCGCCTTGGCGAAATCGAGCGTGGTCACCCCGGTGTCCTTCAGGAAACGGTCGTCGAACAGCACCTCGTGCATGCAGATGCCGGGAAACGCGAGGCTCAGCACGTCGGCCAGCCTGACCCGCAGATAGTTGGCGCTGAGCACCGCATCCTCGGCGACCTGGCGCAGCCCGTCCGCGCCATGGCTCATCATGTAGGCCAGCGCCCGCACGAACATCCCCATTTGGCCATGGAAGCCCTTGAGCCGCCCGATCGAGCGCTCGGCCGGGCCTTCAGCCTGCTCGACCAGCGCGAACCCTTCGGCACCATGCACCAGCCAGGGCAGCGGCGCGTAGGGCGCCAGCTCGGCCACCAGCGCGACCGGACCGCTGCCCGGGCCACCGCCGCCATGCGGGGTCGAGAAGGTTTTGTGCAGGTTCAGTTGCAGCGCGTCGATGCCGAGATCGGCCGGCCGCACCCGCCCGACGATCGCGTTGAAATTGGCGCCGTCGCAATAAAAAAACGCCCCCGCTCCGTGCACCGCGGCGGCGATCTCGAGGATCTCGTCCTCGAAGAGGCCGCAGGTGTTGGGGTTGGTCAGCATCAGCGCCGCGACATCGCCGCCGAGCCTCGCCTTGAGCGCGGCCAGATCGACCCGACCGCGCGAATTGGCCGGGATCGCCTCGATCGCATAGCCGCAGGTCGCTGCCGTCGAAGGGTTGGTGCCGTGCGCCGATTCTGGCACCAGGATGCGCGAGCGCGGGTCGCCGTGCGCTTCGAGCGCGGCGCGGATCGCCATGATGCCGCACAGCTCGCCTTGCGCGCCGGCGGCCGGCGACAGCGCGAGCGCCGGCATGCCGGTCAGGGTCTTGAGCCAATGCGCCAAATTCTCGATCAGCTCGAGCGCGCCCTGCACGCTCGCTTGCGGTTGCAACGGATGCAGATCGGCAAAGCCGGGCAGCCGCGCCAGCTTCTCGTTGAGCCGCGGGTTGTGCTTCATCGTGCACGAGCCGAGCGGGTAGAGGCCGGAATCGATCGCGTAATTCTTCTGCGACAGCCGGGTGAAATGGCGCACGATTTGCGGCTCGCTGAGCCCGGGCAGGCCGATCGGCCCCTTCCGTTCGAGCCCATTGAGCCGCGAGCGGAATGGCGGCGGCTCGGGAAGATCGACGCCGCAATGACCCGGCGAATCCTGCTCGAACAAGAGCGGCTCCTCGATCTGCAATCCGCGGTTGCCGCTGATCGTCTGAACCTTTCCAGCGGCGGCGGCCGTGGGCGCGCTCAGCGCCTGGCTCCACTCGCTCATCGCAGCACCTCCCTGAGCGCCGTGTCGAAATGGTCGATGTCCTCGGACGTGACGGTCTCGGTCGCCGCCACCAGCAGCAGACCCGCAAGCTCTACCCGCTCGGGATAGAAGCGGCTGACCGGGATGCCGCCAAGAACCCCGCGCGCGGCCAACGCATCGACGACCGGCGCCGCGGCGCGCGGCAGATGCAACGCGAACTCGTTAAAGAAGCTGTCATTCACCAGCCGCACGCCGGGGATCGAAGAGAGCCGTTCGGCGGTGGCGACCGCGGCGGCATGGTTGAGCCGGGCGAGCCGCGTGAGCCCGGCTTCGCCGAGCAGCGCCAGGTGGATCGTGAAGGCGAGCGCGCACAGCCCCGAATTGGTGCAAATGTTGCTCGTCGCCTTCTCGCGGCGGATGTGCTGCTCGCGGGTCGAGAGCGTCAGCACCCAGCCCCGCCTGCCCTCGGCATCGAGCGTCTCGCCGACCAGCCGCCCGGGCATCTGCCGGACGAATTGCTCGCGGCTGGCAAACAATCCGACATGGGGGCCGCCGAAATTGAGCGCATTGCCAAAGGACTGGCCCTCGGCGGCGACGATGTCGGCGCCCATCTCGCCAGGCGGACATATCGCCCCCAGGGACAGGATCTCGGTGACGACGACGACCAACAGCGCACCGGCCCGATGGCAGATCTCCGCCAGCTCCGAGTAATCGCAGATCCCGCCATAGAAATCGGGGTTCTGGACGACGACGCAGGCAGTGTCGCCATCGACGAGGGCGGCAAGGTCCTCGCCGCCGCCCGGCGCGGCGTCCAGGACCCTCAGCTCGTTGCCGGCAAACCGCGCGTAGGTCTCGCACACCGCGCGATACTGCGGGTGCAGCCCGCCGGACAGCACCGCCTTGTCGCGGCGGGTGACGCGGCCGGCCATCGCCACCGCCTCGGCGCAGGCGGTGGCGCCGTCATAGAGCGAGGCGTTGGCGACCTCCATCGCGGTCAGCAGCGCCACCTGGGTCTGGAACTCGAACAAATATTGCAGCGTGCCCTGGGCCAGCTCCGGCTGATAAGGGGTGTAGGAGGTCAGGAACTCGCCGCGCTGGATCAGATGGTCGACCGAGGCCGGGAGGTGGTGGCGATAGGCGCCGCCGCCGAGGAAGAACGGCACCGTGCCGGCGCTCGTGTTCTTCGCGGCCAGCGCGCCGAGGCGGCGCTCGACCTCCATCTCCCCCATCGCCCGCGGCAGATCGAGGAGGCCCTGATGGCGCGCCGAAGCGGGTACATCGGCAAACAGCACCTCGATCGAGTCGGCGCCGATCGCCGTCAGCATGTCCTTGCGGTCGGCATCGGTCAGCGGCAGGTAGCGCATCAGTGCTGCTCCGCGACAAAGGTCTGGTAGGCCGCTTCGTCCATCAGCGCATCGAGCTCGTTCGGGTCGGCGAGGCGCAGCTTGATGAACCAGCCCTCGCCCATCGCATCGGCATTGACCTTGGCCGGATCGCCGACGATCGAATCGTTGACCGCGACCACCTCGCCCGAGACCGGGGCATAGACTTCGCTCGCCGCCTTTGCCGATTCGACGACCGCGGCCTCCTTGCCCTGCTCGACCTTGCGGCCGATCTCGGGCAGTTCGACATAGACCACGTCGCCCAGTTGCGATTGTGCGTAATCGGTGATGCCGATCACGGCGATGTCGCCCTCCTGGCGGACCCATTCATGGTCCTTGGTGAACCGCGTGGCGTTCATCGCATTCTCCTCACGGATGGGAGCGGTAGTAGCGGGTCGCAACGAACGGCAACGGCGCCACATGCGCCGGCCGGGGGACGTCGCGGACGACCAGCGCCAGCGCGTTGCCTTCGCCGGCATGGGCGGCGTCGACATAGCCCATCGCGATCGGTGCGCCGAGCGACGGGCCGAACCCACCGCTGGTGACCCGGCCGACCGGATTTCCCACCGGGTCTGTTATCGCGGCGCCTTCGCGCGCCGGTGCGCGCCCGTCGGGGCGGAGGCCGATGCGCTTGCGGCTCGGACCCTCGGCGAGCTGGCGCAATATAATCGCCGCACCGGGAAAGTCGCCCGCGGCGCGGCGACGCCTGGCAATGGTCCAGGAGAGACCGGCTTCAACCGGGGTCGTGGTCTGGTCGATATCGTGGCCATAGAGGCACAACCCGGCTTCAAGGCGCAGCGTGTCGCGCGCGCCCAGGCCGATCGGCGCCACCTCCGGCTCGCTCAGCAGCGCCTCGGCCACCCGGGCGGCGTCCGCGGCGGCAACCGACAATTCGAAGCCGTCCTCGCCGGTATAGCCCGAACGGGTGAGGAAACACGGAGCGCCGGCGATTCTGGCTTCCGCCGCGCTCATGAACGCCATGCGTTCAACGCCATTGGCGATTCCGCCGGCAAATCGCGCCAAGACGGCGCCAGCTTCCGGCCCTTGCAGCGCCAGGAGGGCGCGCTCGAAGCGCGGCTCGACCGCAACCGCGGAATCGAGATGCGTCTGGAGGTGCGCGAGATCGGCCTCCTTGCGCGCGGCGTTGACGACGAGCAGCAGCCCGTCATCGAGCTGTGTCGCGATCAGATCGTCGAGGATGCCCCCCGCTTCGTCGAGCAGCAGCGTGTAGCGCATCTGCCGCGGCGCCAGGCCTTGTAAATCGCCGGGAACCAGCGCCTCCAGCGCACGCGCCGCCGCCGCGCCGCGCAGCCTGATCTGCCCCATATGCGAGACGTCGAAGAGGCCGGCCTTGGCGCGCGTATGCAGGTGCTCGGCGATGATGCCCGATGGGTATTGCACCGGCATCGCGTAGCCGGCAAAGGCGACCATGCGGGCACCGCGCGCAAGGTGCAGATCGTAAAGCGGGGTGCGCCGCAATGGCGCCGCTTCGGCCGGACCAGACACAGACACAGACGCACCTCCACCGAGCGGACGCGGGTTGCGTCCGGGAGATGCCCCCTCTGTCGTGGGCCCTGAGAGATTCACCTGACCCGGCCGGATCACCCGACCGTGCCACGGCTTACTCCTTCGGTGTGCGGCCAAGCCCGGAGGTCAGTCCCTTGGGGCTCGCCCGCCGCTTTCCAGAGCGCCCTCGCGCCCACAGTCCTTTTGCCTGAGAGTTTCCGGGGCGGTTGCTCCTTCGGCGCCGCGCCCCCGTTTGGTCCGGGGCGCGACCTCTCCTGCGGGCGTGCATACGGCACCCCCTGTTTAGCACCGCCGGCGAGCTGAGGCCAGCGGTTACGGAGGGCGCGTCCGGGTAGCGCGTTACGGCTCGTCTCCCGGAACCTCGCCGATCTGCCGGGCCGGCTCCATTCTTTCGTGCAGCACCCTGACGATCTCGATCAGCTCTGGCTCGATTACGCGGTAATACAGGGCGTGCACAGGCCGCCTTACCCGTGATCCCGGATCGTTCACGCGGGCATGGCGCAGATGAAGCCTTCGGATCCCGTGCATCAGCTCGCTGCGATCGCGGGTTGTCCGGCCTTGTGGGTCAGCCGCGACCTGGCACATCGCGGCGGCAAGTGTCGCGGTATAGCGGTGCCGAGCTTCGACCCCCCAGCGCTCGGCGCTGGCAACGAAGATGCGCGCGACATCCATCTGCGCGGGCCGCGACAGACGGAAGCGCGCCATCGCGCCTAGCGGGCGCTGCCTCCCTGCCGGCTGGCCAGCGCCTCCAGGAACGGGGCGAGATCGCTATCCTCGATCTCGATGAAATTGCCGTTTTCGAGATCATCGATCCCGGCCTGAATCTGCAACCGCAGCCGCTCCAGCTTGAGCGCATCCTCTTGCCGGCGCTGTTGAAGGGCGCGCAGCGCATCGCGGATCGCTTCGTTCGCGTCCTGGTACTCACCGGCTCGCACGACGCTCTCGACGAACTCGTCCTGCTCGCGGGTCAGCATGATGTTTCGGTTCGGCACGGTGCAATCCCCTCGGAACAACCTCTTATTTATGTCGAAATTTGCCGATGTCACCAGGCGGCGGCTGGCTCGCACGAAAATGTGGCGGCTAGCGGCCGCGGAAACGCCGGTAGAAGTCGACGATTTCGGGGCTTTGCTGAAATCCGAGCACGATGCTGAGATCGCCGGGAGGCCGGCCGGCGAGCGGGATGGTTTCCTCGATATGATCGGTCACCCCGGCCCGCTTGGCGTCGCCGGGAATCGCGATATGGACCGCGAAGGACCGCTTGCTGAGGATCGCCTGGTCGGCTCCGGTCACCCCTACGAAATATTGCAGGTCGACGCCCTCCGCCGTCCCGACTGACGGGCCGCGCTCGCCGATCACGACGACATCCAAGGAGACGCGCACCGCACTCCCCGCCGCTTGGCATTTGGCCTCGACGTCGCTCAAAATGCCATAAAACGCGACGCCCATCGGCTGGCGCGCAGCCCCCGGCGCGAACACCGCGGTTTGCGCGAGCGGACGCAGGATGACCGCGCTCGGGCAGGCCGCAGCCGGCGGCGCCTTCGATTCGGAGGCAGACGAAGACCACGATGGGAGCCAGCTGCACCCGGAGAGCGCGGCGAGCCCGGACAGCGCGAGCGCAAAACGCGCGCACGAATTCGGGCGGCGCCGCTGCGGGCGGCTCGATCCTGAACGCAACCCCGGAACCGACGAATCAGAGGGTCTTATGCGTGCCGTCGCAGAACGGCTTGCCCCCGGTCGACTTGCAGCCGCACAACCAGACGCTGCCGCTCTTCTCAGCGACGAAAGCCACCGGGCTGAGGCCGACGGCCTTGTGCGAGCCGTCGCAGAACGGCTGGTTGCCGCTGCGTCCGCAGGCGCACCAGACGTAGCGCTTGCCTTCCTCGACCGTGACGTTGTAGGGCGCCTTTTGCGCCGGGATCGGTACTTCCATGTTTCTTCCCCGTCGTTGGCCTTGCTACTGTCCCCTAGCGCATGGGGCTTGGCGCGACTTTATGCGAGGCTCGCCCGCCGCACAAGCCAGCTTGGGCGCGGTGCTTGTTGTCATTGCGAGGAGCGGAGCGACGACGCAATCGCAGCCCCGGGGTGCTCTCCCCATCGAGATTGCTTCGCTTCGCTCGCCATGACAGCGTAGCTTAAGTCATGGCGGTCTATACTGAAATCGGCGACGACGAGTTGCGCGCCTTCACTGGGCTCTACGACATCGGCGAGGTGCTGTCGTGCAAGGGCATCGCTGAGGGCGTCGAGAACTCGAATTTCCTCTTAACCACCGAGCGCGCCAACTTCATCCTGACCCTCTATGAAAAGCGGGTGGTGCGCGCGGATCTGCCGTTCTTCATCGCGCTGATGGACCATCTGGCGCATCAGGGGGTTGCCTGTCCGACGCCGGTGCGGGCGCGTGACGGAAAGGCGCTGCGCGAGCTGTGCGGCCGGCCGGCCGCGATTGTCACGTTTCTCAACGGCATGTGGCCGCGCCGCATCGAGCCGTTCCACTGCGCGGCGGTGGGCGGCGCGCTGGCGCGCCTGCACCTCGCCAGCGAATCGTTTGCGATGGTTCGCCCCAATAATTTCGGCGTTGCCGGATGGCGCCCGCTCTATGAAGGCTGCAGCGCGCGCGCCGGCGAATTGCAGCCGGGGCTCGCCGCCGAGCTTGCCGAGGAAGTGGCGCTGCTCGGGGCGACATGGCCACGCGACCTCCCGACCGGTGTCATTCACGCCGATCTGTTTCCCGACAACGTGTTCTTCCGCGATCGCGCGCTGTCGGGCCTCATAGATTTTTATTTCGCCTGCACCGACTTCCTCGCCTACGACATCGCGATCTGCCTCAACGCCTGGTGCTTCGAGACGGACCTCAGCTTCAACGTTACGAAAGCGCGGCTGCTCGTCGCGAGCTACCGTGCCGCCCGGCCGCTTGGCTCCCCCGAGCTGGCGGCATTGCCGCTGTTGGCGCGCGGCAGCGCGCTGCGTTTCCTCTTGACCCGGCTCTATGACTGGCTGAACCAGACCGCCGGCGCGATGGTGCGCCCCAAGGATCCGCTCGAATATCTCAAAAAGCTGCGGTTTCACCGCGGCATCGCCGGGCCGGCCGGCTATGGCATCGATGTCTGAGAGCCCGCCTCGGGCACGACCCGGGGTCGAGATCTACACCGACGGCGCGTGCAGCGGCAATCCCGGCCCCGGCGGCTGGGGCGCGGTGCTGCGCTTCGGCGAGGTCGAGAAGGAGATCGCCGGCGGCGAGAGCCCGACCACCAACAACCGGATGGAGCTGATGGCCGCCATCGCCGGGCTCGAGGCGCTGAAGCGGCCGTGCCGGGTGCGCCTCTACACCGACAGCCAATACCTGCGCGACGGCATCACCCGGTGGCTCCCGGGCTGGAAGGCGCGCGGCTGGCGCACCGCATCCAAGGCGCCGGTCAAGAATATCGACCTGTGGCAACGGCTGGAGAGCGCCGCCGAGATGCATCAGATCGAATGGCACTGGGTGCGCGGCCATGCCGGGCACCCGGAAAACGAGCGCGCCGACGCGCTCGCCCGCGCCGCGATCGCCCGAGCTTCACCCTCTCCCCCACCGGGGGAGAGGGCAGGGTGAGGGGGGTGAAAACCTGTCGCCAAATTCGGAGATGACAAATGAAACCCATCTTCACGATTCATGCAGGCGAATTTCTCGTGGATTGCGAGATTGAAAAGAAATTTCGAAATGTGAACCTCTGGATTCCCGCAAAAGACACAGGGGTCGATCTCTTGGTATCTAATAAGGATAATTCGAATACCGTATCTCTTCAGGTCAAGTTCTCGCGTGATTATCTTGTGACAAATTTGACAGACCCCGTGTTACGTACGGCATTGCGCGCTGGTGGTTGGTGGACGCCCACCCCAAAGCAGATCCAAAATTCTCGTGCCGAATATTGGATATTCGTCCTCTTGGAACTTTCGAATTACCGCAGCACCGATTTCATTATTATCAAGAGGAAACGACCTAATACAACGGCTTGACACAATTTATGGGCAGGTGAGTACGAAATTTCATCTCTATTTTTGGGTGACTAAAGGTGGCAAATGTTGGAAAACTAGAACTTTAAATCGTTCTAAACAACTATTAATCGCCAAGGATCAGTTTCAGGACGATTCCCCCGATTTCTCAAATGTATCTTAACAACTGGGTGCCGATTAACGCGCTAAACGGCTAAATTCGAGGGGTCTACATTTGCTATATGTGGGTGTCGACTGGATGAGCATGAGCCGAAGCACACCGAGGCGGGGGATGGCAAGGTAAAGCGCTATCTTCCGACCGCGTAGGTCTGCATCCCGCGCGGATTGGCGCCGGCCTTCAACACGGTGCCTTCGGGGGTCGCTTCGCGGGCGCAGGCGGTGAGCCGCCCGCCCGACCAGGTTTCGCCGGAACGCACGCGATGGCCGCGCTCGGCCAGCGCGCGCAGCGTCTTTTCCGGAAAGCGGCCTTCGAGCACCAGCCTGCCCGGATTGGCGGCGCGCGGATAGAACGAAGATGGCGCGTGCTCGTTGTTGAATTCCGGGCAGTCGATCGCCTCCTGCAGATTCATCCCGTGATGGATGTGGTGCAGCAGCAGCTGCGCCGACCATTGGTCTTGCCCGTCGCCGCCCGGCGTGCCGAAGGCCATCGCGGGTTCGCCATCCTTGAGCGCGAGGGTCGGCGACAATGTGCTGCGCGGCCGCTTGCCCGGAGCCAGGCTCGATGCCGCGGCCTCGTCGAGCCACGAGATCTGCTGCCTCGTGCCAAGACAGAAGCCGAGCTCGGGGATCACCGGCGAGCTTTGCAGCCAGCCGCCGCTTGGCGTCGCCGAGACCATGTTGCCCCAGCGGTCGATGATGTCGAGATGGCAGGTGTCGCCGGCGACAACCCCCAATTCGCTGACCGTCGGCTCGCCGATGCCACCCCCGAGTGCGCCGACCGGTTCGCCGATGCCCGCCGCGGCCGCGACCTCCAGCCCGCCGACGAGCACATAGGGCGCGCGACCGTCCGGGCTGCCCGGGCGCAGCTCGAGCGAGGCGCGCTCGCCGACCAGCTTGCGCCTCTGATCGTTGTAGGCGGAGGAGAGCAGGGTCGCCATCGGCACGTCGACAAAATCCGGGTCGCCGTACCACGCCTCGCGGTCGGCGTAGGCGAGCTTGGCGCATTCGGTGACGAGATGGACGAAGTCAGGCCCGACCGGGTCGAGATCGGCGATGTCGAACCCCTGCAACAGCGCGAGCTGCTGCAACAGGACCGGCCCCTGGCTCCACGGGCCGCCCTTGACCACGGTATAGCCGCGATAATCATAGGTCAGCGGCGCTTCGACCGGGGCCTGCCAGCGCGCCATGTCGTCGGCCGTCAGGAGCCCGTTATGGCGACGGCCCGAGGCGTCGAGCACCTTCTCGCCATGGCAGAAGCGGTCGATCGCCTCGGCGATAAAGCCGCGATACCAGGCGTCGCGGGCGCGGTCGATATGGCGCTCGCGATTTCCCCCGCCCGCCTCCGCCGCGTCGAGCACCCGGCGGTAGGTCGCCGCCAGCGCCGGGTTGCGGAACAGACGCCCGGGAACCGGCGGATGGCCGCCCGGCAGATAGACCGCGGCGGAACTCGTCCATTCGCGGCGAAAGAGCTCGGCGACGCTCATGATTGTATCGCGAATGCGGGGGACCAGCGGATAGCCGCTCTCGGCATACCCCAGCGCCGGCGCGATCAGCTCGGCAAGCGGCATCGTCCCATAGTCGCGCAGGAGCCGCATCCAGCCGTCGAAGGCGCCGGGCACCGAGGCGGCGAGGAGGCCGGTGCCGGGAATGAGGTCGAGGCCGAGGCTCTTGAAGCGGGCGATCGTCGCCGCTGCGGGCGCCACACCCTGGCCGCAGATCATGTCAACGCGGCGGTTCTGCGCGCTGTACGCCAGGATCGGCGCCTCGCCGAGCGGGCCGTTCAAATGCGGCTCGACGACCTGCAGCGTGAAGCCGGCCGCCACTGCCGCGTCGAAGGCATTGCCGCCCTTTTCGAGGACGCCCATCGCCACCGATGACGCCAGCCAATGGGTCGTCGCGACGACCCCGAAGGTGCCGCGGATCTCGGGCCGTGTGGTAAAGCTGGGCATCTTGAGCATCTCCGAACGGTGGCTTACGGCTTCAACGCCGCGTCCAAGCACGGCGAATCCCTTGGATCACACCAGCCCGAGAAAGACGCTCAGCGCGCGGTTGACGGCGCGGAGCGTCGCATCGTCCGCCCGGCCGATCACCATGCCGATCCGCGTGCGGCGCGGGGTTTGCGCCTTGTCGATCTGGATCTGCGACGGCCGGTCGAGGCCGCTCTCCGGGCCGATCCCGACGCGCAGCAGCCGGGCATCGACGAGGTGGCTGGTGATCCGCAGAGCGGTCAGCGACGGATGTTCTTCGAACAGATCGGACTGAATCACCAGCGCCGGTCGCGGCTTCCCGTAGTCGCCTGGGAGCGGCACCGCGACGACGTCACCCCGCGTCATGCGAGAGCGCTTCTGCCGAGGCGGCTTCCCAGGCTGCGTCCTCGCCACGGCTCGCCCTGGTCTCGCTGTCGCGAACCATGCGGGACTGCCGGCGGCATTCCTCGGCGAACGCCGGAGCCCGCGTGTCGGGTAGCCACTGCTGCACCGGCCGCAACCCCGCCGCCCGCAGCTTGGCGCGCCGCCGCGCTACCCGTTCGGCCCGCGACATCGGCTTAGGCATTATCAACCTCCGCCGCTACATGTAACGGCAGCCCTGTCCGGGTGCAAGCTGCACCGAACTTATGCGGCGCCGGCGTCGCGCAGCCGCGTCATGGCGTCGAATTCGTCGGCGACCCGCGAATCGTTGTCGAGCATCGCCGCGGCGTCGGTCTGGGCGAATTCGATCGCGCCCATCGCGGCGAAGGCCTCCTGCACCCTGACGGCGGTGTGGCCGTCGAATTTCCATTCGGTCTGGTCGAGCGGCAAGGTGTAGCGATACATTGTCGACATCAACTTCCTCCTGGGCGCCGATAGGCTTGCGTCCCTCGGCAGGGGTCGCATTTCGTTGCTCGATCGTAGCGTCCGGCCGACACGTCTGACAGCGCCAAGAACGGCTTGCGCGGATCGGTCTTGACCTCGACATCGGTTGCAGATCGGCGTTGGCGATGCCGCGGTTGCCGGCCGCACCGTGGCAAAATCCGGTATTCCGACGTTTACGAAGATGACACGCCGGTTCGACCTGCTGCCGCCCCACCAACCGCATCATTGCATAAGACAACTTCAAAATATTCATTTCAGCAGGCCTCGTTCGAGGAGCTATAATTTCACACATGCTGTTTAATTCACCGATCTTCTTGTTTGTCTTTCTGCCGGGGACGGTGGCCGCCTATGTCGTAGTGCGGCAGTTGGCGGGTCCGCGCGCGGTCTTGGGGCTGCTGCTGGCGGCCTCGATCGTGTTTTATGGCTGGTGGAACCCGCTCTACGTGCCGCTGCTCGGCGGCCTGGCGGTGTTCAATTTCGTCGTTGCCCGAGGCATCACCGCACAGCGTCGCGCCGGCCGGCCCGATCGGGTCTTGCTGCTGCTGACGTTCGGCATCGTCGTTGATCTGATGGTGCTCGGTTATTTTAAATATACGGATTTTTTGATCAGCACTGCCAATGCCTTATTACAAACAAATTTTATCCTGCAGCACATCGTGTTGCCGCTCGGCATTTCGTTCTTCACCTTTCAAAAAATTGCCTATCTGGTCGATAGCAGCCGCGGCGAGGTCGCCGAGCACGACCTGCTGGAATATTGTTTCTTCGTGATGTTCTTCCCGCAGCTGCTGGCCGGGCCGATCACCCACCACAGCGAGATCTTTGCCCAGATCAAAGGGCCGTGGGCGTTCGCGGTCAAGCCGAGCAACTTCATGCTCGGATTGACGATCTTCGTCATCGGGCTGTTCAAAAAGGTGGTTCTCGCCGACAATTTCGCGCCGCTGGTGTCGCCCGCCTATGAGGCGGCCGCCGCCGGTCAGCCGCTCGACTTCTTTCTCGCGTGGCAGGGTGCGATCGCCTTCAAGTTTCAGCTTTATTTCGATTTCTCGGGCTATTCGGAGATGGCGCTCGGCGCGGCGCGCCTGTTCGGGATCCAGCTGCCGCTCAATTTCAACTCGCCGTACCGGGCGCTCAACGTCGTCGATTTCTGGCGGCGCTGGCACATGACCTTGACCCGCTTTCTGCGCGACTACGTCTACATCCCGCTCGGCGGCAGCCGTCGGGGCACCCTGCGGCTTTACTTCAACCTGATGGTCACCCTGGCATTATCCGGGCTGTGGCACGGCGCGGCATGGCATTTTGTCGTGTGGGGCTCGTTGCAGGGCGCATCGATGGTCGTGGCCCACGCGTGGCGCAGCATCCGGCGGCCGATCAATGCCTGGTGGTCGCACGCGATTGCCCGGCTGGTGACGTTTTTCGTGCTGTCGATGGTGCTGGTGCTGCATCGCGCGCCGTCGATGGGCGATGCCTTGCGGATTTACCGCGGCATGATCAATATGCCGAGTACGTGGTACGAGGCGTTCGGCCCCTTGGGTGGCGCGCTCGGTTGGCTGGGGGTGCGGTTCGACGGACCGCCGGTTTCGGCCGATCAGCTTGAACTTGTGCTGTGGCTGGCCGCGTGGATGGCGTTCATGTGGTTCCTGCCGAATACGCAGCAGCTGCTGGCCCGCTGGCATCCCGCCTACAATTATGGGGTGGTCGAACGCGAACGCGATTTGCCGCTGCCTGAGCGGATCCCGGCGTTCACGCTGGTTATGCAATGGCGCCCGAATGTCGCCGGCGCGGTGTTCATCGGCGTCCTTGCCGCCCTTGCCTGCCTCAGCCTGCGCCACGTCAGCGAATTTCTCTACTTCAGATATTAGGGAGATTCAAATGACGATGGCGCGATCGAGCAGGCGGCTACTCACCTTCATCAGCTGGCTGCTGGCGACCGCCGGCCTGATCGTGGCAGCATGCTTCGTCGCCAATTGTTTGATCGATCCCCTCTGGTATCTGCGCGGCAACGTCCTCACGGAGATCAATTACCCGTTCAACGAGCGGCTCTCGAAAATCGTCAGGTTCTTGCCGCGCCTACAGGACTACGATTGCATCATCTTGGGCACCTCGCGAGCAACGCTGCTGCCCGAGGACAAGACCCCAGGCTACCGGTGTTTCAATCTGGCCGTTTCGGATGGGCAGGCGAGCGAGTACCTGCTTTACGCGGATTATTTACGCAAGCGCGGCTTTGCCCCGAAGTTGCTGATCGTCGAAGTCAGGCGCGCGGATCTGATCGGGCCGATAGCGCCGCCGATCCTGGCCAGCTATCTGTCGCTCGACGCGCTCAATTTCTCGGTCCGCACGCTAAGGAGGGACGCACCGCACCATCGCTACTATGATCAAAATTTCGGCGCCCACCTCGAAGTCAGGAGCAAAAAACGCTATTACAATCCACCTGCCTCCATCAAGCCAATGCCTCCGCCCGTCGACGTGCATCCTGAGCGCGCCGAACTCTACGTTCAGCTGCGGCAGAAATTCCCGATGGCGCGCGCCGTCGGTTATGTTCCGCTGGAATCGGCCTGGCGCGTCGCCGCGTTCGGCCTGACCGGCGGGTTCGATGCATACCTCGGCGCGATCGGCCGGATCGCCGCGGCCTATGATCAGTTCCTCGACTTCTCGATCCCGTCGGCGATGACCCAGAGCAAAGATCCTGCAGATACCTATGATGGCGTGCACTATTCGCGAGCGGTCAACGCGCGCGTCCTGGCCGCCCTTCTTGGAAACAACAGCGACCTGGCCATCGACTGGCGCCGGGCCGACGCGCCGACCGTAATCGCGGATTATCGAGACCGGCTGGCACAGTTCGTGGCAACCGCAGCCCAGGCCGCGGCCAACGCGAAGACCGCAAAGGAGTCGCGAAAGAGCGAAGGACCCGAGCGCGATTGACGCCGCCACGCGCGAGCGGCATCGAGGTCCGACGTTTGAGCTAGCAATCCCGGCTTACGATCTCCACCACCCCGGAAGCGGGATCGATGCGCAGCCGGTCGCCGGTGCGGAAGAGGTCGGTGACATCGCCGGCGAAGCGGTCGACCAGCGCGACCCCGGCGAAGGCGGCGCCTTGCGCGAGGATCGGGTTGACCCGGTTGAACACCAGCGCCAGCGGCACGATCCCGCGCTCCTTCATGTCGCGCAGCATCCAGGCGGTGGCGACCCCGCCCTTGGCCTGGTCGAGCACGAGAATGCATCCGACATAGCTTTGCCCGGCGAGTTGGTGGGTCGGGCGCGAGAAAACGCCGCGTTTGCGGTCGAGGTCGTAGCGCGCGCTGAAATTGTCGCGGGCGACGAGCGCGGTTCCGGTCACCGCCGGGCCGATCCCCTGGTGGCAGCGCAGGATGAGCGGCATTAGACAACCCGCCCGGCGACCGCCGAATCGACGCAGCGTTCGAGGCTCGCCAGGGTCGGGCGGTAGCCATAGCCGCCGATGATGTTAACGAGCTTCGCCGAATTGGTCATGAGCCGCTTCCAGCCGTTGGCCGCGGCCATTTCGCCGGCATAGCTCTGGTAGAAGCAGATGCCGGCGGCGACGATCGCGCCGGCCTCTTCGATGCGGCCGGTCAGCCCCATGCGGTCGGCGGCGTGCTTGATCTCGGGCGAGGTCGCGACGAGGAGGGTGGTCGCGGCATGCACCTGCCGGCCGTCGAGCGCATCGGCGACCGCCGCCATCTCGACGAGCGAGAGTTGCGGCGCGGCGAAGACCACGACATCGACCTTGTCGCCTGTGGCGCCATAGGCAGCGACAAACGCCTCGATCTCGCCACGGCCGATGGACCGCTTCCGTCCCGGCCGCCCCCTTCCTAACCCTTCCCTCCCCAGGCTTGACCCGGGGATTGCGGGGGAGGGAAGGGTGGGGGCAATGCGGGCGAGACGCGCGCGCTCCAGGGTCGGTTCGCCAACGGCCTCCGGGGTAATCCCCCGCATGTGGAACAACGCCACCGAGCCATAGCTGGCGAGCGCCGCGCCGAAATGCTTCAACGCATCGGAACCGGGCGCCTCCCCGAGGATTTCAGCCACGCCCTCGATCAGCGGCACCTCCCAATAGGAGCCGCAGGCCTGGCCGAGGATGCCGCCGAGCGCGCCCCATTCGCTGAGGTCGCGCGGCCGCGCCGCGAGGCGGAAACGCCGGGTCGCGCGGCGGCATTCGTCGAGGTGGTAGCCGTAGCGCGGGGTGCGGCCGGTCAGCGCCGCGGCCAGGGCCGACGGTCCGCCCTCGAAATTGCTGCGCGCGCCGAAGACGCTGTTCGAATAGATGACGACCCCGGTGTCGCCCATCGCGAGATGCTCGCCGCGCACCGGCGGCATGATTGTCTGGTAATTGATGCAGGTGTCGGTCATCAAGACGCCGAACGCCTTGAGCGCGGCGATCGCGCGCGCCTCGAGCGCCCGCATCGCCTCGCTCTGGCCGAGGCGCTTGTAGACCTCGACATCGAGCCCGCGCGGATCGGTCAGGGTCGGGACCCGCACCCGGCGCTCGACCTCGGGCCGCGACGCGAGGCTTTCGAGAAAGCGCACCCCGGCTTCGCCGAGTGACTCGGTATCGGCCATGATATGCGCCTGCGACACGGGCACGAGATCGGCAGCATCGAAGAACTCGCCGACCGCGATCTGATGCTCGATGGCCCAGCAGCGCGGCTCGCCGAGCGCGCCGGCTCGCATCGCCTGTTCCTCGTCGGTGAGCCGCATCGCGGTTACTTGCGCGGGACCTCGACAAAGCCGTGCGGCCCCAATGGCGGCGCGTAGAGGACGAGGCATTCGAGCGGCTCGTCGCCGGCCGTCACGACTTCGTGCGCCAGCCCCTTCGGGATGCGGATCACCGTGCCGGGGCCGCAGCGCCGCGGCGGGTCGTTGCCGAGCGCGACATCGGCCTCGCCCTTGAGGATGTAGACGATCTGCGCCTCGTCGACATGGTAGTGCCGGCTCGCCTCGCCGCCCGGGGCAACCCGCCCGAGGATCATCTCGAAGCCGGCGCCGAACTCGCGCCCGACGAGGCGGCGGTTGACCGTGCCGGAGTGCGCCGGCGGCGAATAGGCCGGCAGGTCGGAGATGTGCTGGATCAGTTGGTCATGCAGCCCACTATCAGCCATCGCCGTCACCCTTTGTTCGCCAGCACATCGCTTCGCCTGTGCCCGGCGTGGTAGATTGAGCGGCATGAGCCACGATCGAGCAAGCGAAACCAGCTGCGCCGAGATCGTCGATGCAAACCTGCCGGCGCTGCGGGCGCTGTGCCGCCGCTTCCACGTGCGCCGGCTCGACCTGTTCGGCTCGGCCGCGACGGGCCTGTTTGAGTCAGCGCGCAGCGACCTCGACTTTTTAGTCGAATTCGAGCCGATGGAGCCCGGCCTTTATGCAAAGGCCTGTCGAGGCCTGCGTGAAGGTCTTGAACAGCTTTTCGAGCGACCGATCGACCTCCTGACCGAACCGGCGCTGGTCAACCCCTATCTCCGCCGACAGATCGAGGCGGAAAAGCGCACCCTCTATCCGTCACCATGATCACAAACGCGGCGGCGAAATATCTTTGGGACGTGCAGCAGGCTGCGGAGCGCATCGTGCGATTTACCGGAGGCCGGAGCTTCGATGATTACCTCGCCGACGAGATGCTGAGCGCCGCGGTCGAACGCCAGTTTGAAATCATCGGCGAAGCCCTTGTTTCGTTGCGACGAACTAGTCCCCGAGGTCGCTGCGATGATTCCGGATGTGGCGCAGATCATCGGCTTTCGCAATGTCCTGGTGCACGCGTACGGAGAGGTCGATTTCAAAGAAGTCTGGGGCACCATACAGAACGACTTGCCCGGGCTGCAGAAGGCAGTTGCGGATTTACTCCGCAGCGCTCCCGGCCCTTAGCCAGGGTCAGCCCAACTCGTCGAGCAGCCCCTTTGCCTCTTTCAGGTCGGCGGCTCAGCCGGGGTTGGCGGGCGGCGTCGCCCGCACCGGGGCCGCGGTGGCGAGGCCCGAGCGATTGGGGACCGGCACTGGCTTCGCGCCCTCGATCTCGATGTTGATCTCCAGGAGCGAGGTCTCGCCCGATTTGCCGAGATTGACGCGGATCATGTCTTCTCGGATCTCGACATAGCGGCACACGACATCGATCAGCTCTTTTTGCAGCTTTGGCAAAAAATCCGGCGCGTGCCTCCCGGCACGCTCATGCGCCAGCACGATCTTGAGGCGCTCCTTGGCGATGGCGGCGCTGTGGCGGTGCGGCGAGAAAAAAAGATTGAGCAGGCCCATCACGCCCTGCCGAACAAGACGCGAAGAAAGTTGCGGCGTTCGGGTTTGACGAAGCGCATCTCGCGCTGCTCGCCGAGAAAGCGCGCGACCGCGTCGAGATAGGCGCGGCCCGCCAGGCTGTCGTCGTCGAAGGCCACCGGGGTCCCGGTGTTCGAGGCGCGCAACACCGATTCGGATTCGGGGATGACGCCCAACAGCGGGATCGATAGGATCTCCTTGACATCCTCGACCGTCAGCATCTCGCCCTTGGCGACCCGCCCCGGGTCGTAGCGGGTCAGTAAGAGGTTAAGCTCGACCGGCGGCTCGTTGCGCTCGGCGCGGCGCGAGCGGGAGGCCAGAATGCCGATGATGCGGTCGCTGTCGCGCACCGAGGAGACTTCCGGGTTGGTCACGATAATGGCGCTGTCGGCGAAATAGAGCGCGGTAATCGCGCCATGCTCGATCCCGGCCGGGCTGTCGCAGATGATGTAATCGAACTGCTGCTTCAGCTCGTCGAGCACACGGTCGACCCCCTCGCGCTTGAGCGCGTCCTTGTCGCGGGTTTGCGAGGTCGGAAAGATGAACAGGTTGTCGTTGCGCTTGTCCTTGATCAGCGCCTGGTTGAGGTTAGCGTCGCCGTTGATGACATTGATGAAATCGAACACCACGCGGCGCTCGCACCCCATGATCAGGTCGAGGTTGCGCAGGCCGACATCGAAATCGATGACAACGGTCTTATGCCCGCGCAACGCCAGCCCGGCGGCAAAGGCGGCGGCGGTCGTGGTCTTGCCGACCCCGCCCTTGCCCGATGTGATGACCACGACCTTCGCCAAATTCCTCCCCTCGCCCCGCTTTCGTCCACTCGGCGGCCCATGCCCGGCACGGTCATTTTCCAGCGCGAGAAACCCGACGCACAACCCTAATCGCGAATGATCTGGCGTTAATTTCGGGTGACGGTCAACCGATCATCGACGAGGGCGATCTGCACCGGGAATCCCTGCTGCTCGGGCGGCAGCTGCTCGCTGACCAGATAGCGTCCGGCGATGCTGACCAGTTCGGCTTCGAGTCGCGAGCAGAAGATCCGCGCGCCCGTGTCGCCGCTCGCCCCGGCCAGCGCGCGGCCGCGCAGCGGGCCATAGACATGGATGTTGCCGTCGGCGACCAGCTCGGCGCCCGGGCTGACCGACGCGGTGACGATGAGATCGGCGCCGCGGGCATAGATCTGCGTCCCCGAGCGCACCGGCGTTGTGATGAGGCGCGCCGCCGTCCGCGCCGATCTCTACGCAGGAGCGACATGAATGTGACGAGCAAACGAGT
>CAYMRQ010000076.1:3750-19667 GCA_964392845.1 uncultured Rhizobium sp. | reverse complement strand
TATCGGCGAGAACACCGCCGGGTTATTCGCGATGCGATAGGCGTCGGCGAGCGATAGCGGCCGATCGAACGACAACCGAAGCGATGGTGATGCGTCCCCGGTGCCGCCGCGATCCGTACCCGGGCTGCTGTTCGCCGAGCGGTTGGCGCGGCATGGCCAAACCATCGTGGCCAAGCAAGGTAGCGGCTTATAAAACCGGGTTGCTCGGCACCCGGCCATGAATGCGCAAGCGCGCTGATGGCCCGTCGGCAACGATGGGCGTCGCGGGTGGTGACGCCGCTGGAGATTACGGAGAGCGAGCGCGCGCTCTGGGACGAGCTGTGCCGGGATGATCCGCACCTTCGCAGCGCGTTTTATACCTATACCTACGCGCGGGCGGTGGCGGCGGTCCGGCCCCACGTCTTCGTCACGATAATCGAACGCCAGGGCGAGCCGGTTGGCTTCTTCCCGTTCCAGTTCGCCAATCGCTGGACAAGGCTGCTGCGGGCAGCGGAGCCCGTCGGCGGGGACATGACCGACTATTTCGGCATCGTCGCCAAACCGGACGTCTCGCTCACGCCCTATCAGTTGCTCCGCCTGTCGAGGCTCAGCAGCCTCCTGTTCACTCATCTCGACGAAAGCCAGCTCAAGCGTGGCTTGACGGGAGAAAACCCGGAACCTGGCCTGCGCATCGAACTGCCGGAGGGAGCGGACGCCTATTGGGCGGCGCTACGGAAAGCCGACAAGCACTTTGTCGCCGATACCGAGCGGCTGGAGCGGAGGCTGATAGAGAAAGTCGGAGCCTTGCGATTTCAATATCAATATGAATCTGACGATCGCCCGGCGGGGTTGCGCCATCTGATCGAAGAGAAGCGTCGTCAATACGCACGCACCGGGGTAGCAGATCCGCTATCGGCGCCTTGGAAGCGAGACCTCTTGTTTCGGCTCCTGTCGTGCACCGATCCATCGTGTACCGGCGTCCTCAGTGTGCTATCTGCCGGCGAGACTTGGGCCGCCTCCCATTTTGACCTTTGCTGTGGGGGCGTGTTGCACGACTGGTTTCCAGTCTATAACCAGGACCTGCGGGCGTACGGTCCCGGTCGTCTCCTGTATCGGAAGAACATCGCGGCGTCCGCCGAGACCGGGATCATCGCGATCGACCGCGGCGCGGGCGATGCGCCAGCGAAGCGCGACTTTGCCAGCGTATCTCACACATATTATCGCGGCTTATGGTCACGGCCAGGCGCACGCTCTCTGTGCTTCCGGTTGATCATGTCTCTGAAATGGCGAGTGTCTTAAAGAGATCCTGTAAAACGCCAATGATCTCCAGGACGCAAAACATAACGAATGAGACGATAATTACCTCTGTGGGTGTATCCGATTGGGCACGACGAACAATAAGGCGATTGGCTACCGCACCAATGACTAATAATGCCAGTAACCATAGACCAATTTGGTAAGTATCAACATTGCGAGGCGAATCGGTGTAGGTTGTTGGCTTTCCTAACGTGAGACCCATCACGTCCATGGAGACAATCACGCAATAGTAGGCTATGTTTTCATTTGGGTGTAATCCTATACCCTTTCTCGCGGTAGACGAGGAGAGAACGCGCAGAAAACTGGCCTAGTCGCGCAAGTTCATCGCCCGCCCCGCTCCGGCGCGGCTCAACTCGCGCGCTCGGCCGGCCGCTGCCGGCCCGTCGGCTGGCGCGCCATCAGCGCGGCCACGACGCTGAGCACCGCCAGCGCGGCGAAGCATTGCAGCGCCAGTTGATAATCGCCTGTCATGTCGCGCAGCGCGCCCGATAAGAGCGGTCCCGCCGCCTGGGCCAGCACCTGTGCCGAGAGCGCGATGCCGCGGATCGCGCCGAAATGGCTGCGGCCGAAATAATCGGCCCAGGCGACCGGCAACAGGGTCAGGATGGCGCCGATGCCGAAACCGAACACGCTCGCGGCGAGGTATCCCTGCCCGGCCGATCGGATGCCCAGCATCAGGACGATGCCGAGGGCCAGGATCGCGCCGGCGGTGGCGAGCGGATAGCGGATCGGCACGGAACGGGGCAAGACGCCACAGGCCACGGTCGCCGCCGCCGACATCAACGAGAAGGTGCTGACGATCGTGGCGGCGATCGTTGGGTCGATGCCGCACTCGATCAGATAGGGCGCCTGATGCAGGCTGACCCCGGCCTGCACCGGGAAAACCAGCGCGGTGTAGAGCAGCAACAGCCAGAACGAGGCGGTGCCGAGCGCCTGGCGCCGCGAGAAGGCGGGCTCTGCGACAACGCGGGCCGTAATCGCGCCGTCCTCGCCGCTGGTCCGCGCAACCATACCACCGTCGGGCAAGAGGCCGAGATCCTCCGGCCGGCGCACCAGCAAAAGCCAGGTCGGGACAAAGCCGACGAGAAGGGTCGTCGCGCCGATCGCCAGCCAGCCCGCGCGCCAGCCCTGCTGCAACATCGCCAATTGCGCGATCAGCGGCATCGCCACGAGCCCGACCTGCTGCGCCAGGGTCGCCACCGAGCTGGCGAAGGTTCGGCGCCGGACGAACCAGTTGTTGAGCGCGCCGTAGAGCCCGAGCTCGAAGGGCGCCGCCCAATTCATCCGCGCGACGCAAAACAAGAGATAAAACACGGCGAGCGACCCGGTCAGCGACAGCAGCATCAGCGCGATGCCGTTGACCAGCACGGCGGCGCACAGGACGAGCCGCGACCCCTGGCGGTCGAGCATCGGGCCGATCAGCGGGGCGACCAGCGCGGCGAGCACACCGCCGAGCGACACCGCGCCGGACAAGGCCGTGCGCGACCAGCCGAACTCGCGGGTCAGCGGCTCGACGAAAATCGACAACGTCGCGACCGCCGGGCCCTGGCGCGCGAAGCCGGCGCAGCACAAACAGGCCAGCACGATCCAGCCGTAAAACACCGGGAGGCGCTGGCTCAACAGCGGCGGAAGAAAGGGCCGGTTCATCGCCGCGCCACGATACCGATGACAGCGGCGAGCGCCGCCGCCTTCGCCGCTGCCATCCGCTCCAGGCGTGGTCCGCCGCTAGCGCTTGCCGGCGAAGATCCCGGAGGCGCGGTAGGTCGCGCCGTCCTGGACGGCAAAATTGCCGCCGGTTTCCGCTGCCGCCGGTCCGTAGAAGGTGCCGTTGATCGTGCCGGTGGCGCCCGACGAGACGCCGAGAGTGTAATTGGCGCCGCTCAGCGGGGCGCTGCCGGTCGCCGTGAACGTGCGCCCGTCGAAATTGCTGATCGCCATCGTGGCATTTTGCGTGCCGAAATTATAGATCCCGTTGAAGCCGCCGGCCGCGCCATAGGTCGCGCCGCTGTTGAACACCGAACCGATCGCGTGGCCGGCGTAGGTTCCGATCGCCGACTGGCCCATCAGGGAGTTGAGGTCGTTGAGCGGCGTCGGCACCCCGGCGACCCAGAAGTTGATATGCCCGCGGTCGACACGCAAGAGACCGCTGTCGCTCGAATTACCGGTCAGCAGATCGCCACCCCAATAGCCCCATTGCAGAAATAGGCATTGGCAGAAGGACGTGTTGCTCGGCAACAGCGAGGTGGGAAGCGCTGCGGTTGCGGAGCTGATCAGATAGAGCTGGCTTGCGTCCTTCGAGACGCCGTTTACCACCAACTGGTTGCCGTTGATTTGCTGGGGGGTGGCGGGGTCCTCGGCAGCGCCAAAGATATTGTCGTCGATGAATGCGCTTTGTTTTCCGCCGAAGTTCATCGTGATGGCGGTGACCCCGCCGGTTGCTGAAGGGGAGAGTGACTGGTCGCTGGTAAAGGTCGCGTTCACGGTATTGGCGCTGTTGTCGGTCGCAATACTGGCTGCCCCGGTAATCGAATAGGGCGTCGATGTCGCGGTGGTCGTCATCAGGCCGCCGAAGTAGCCCGTCTGCGTCTGCGTGGTCCGGTTGGTCCCGACGCCAGCGGGCACCGCCGTCGCGACGGCGGGCTTCGCGAAGCCTCCGCTCCCGGTTGTATTGGATGCAACCGGCCCGCCTACCGTACCGTTCGAGGCGGACGCGAACAGTGTCTGGTCGAGCGTGAAGCCGGTTATCGTGTTCGTTCCGTAGAGGCTTTGCCCGTTGGCATCGACGACCGAACTGACGGCCGAGTTGATCGTCTGCGAAACACCACCAAGTGAGGGGGACGCGGCCCCGCGCAGCACGCCCGTAATGATCGGCGCCCCGCTGCTCTGGAGCGTACCTACGGTCCCGGTCTGCATGAGAACAGAAGAACTTTGCCCGCTGCCCTGCCCGGAGAACGCTACCGCCGTACTCAGCTCGCGCGCCGCGCTCCCGGCGCCGATAGCGGTCGATGCCGGCGCCACAAGGTAGAGCGGCGCCGCAGATGGGGCCTCCCGCAGGTCGAAGGCAAAAATGCGAGTCGCACCGGTCGATGCCAGCACGCTCGAGGGCACCGCTTGGCCACCCGAGACGAAAAAGGACACTCCGTTGGCCGCATTCAATTTTGCATAGAAGAAAGCCCCGTCAGTTGAGAGAAAACTGGTCCCGCTCACCAAGCCTCCTGAACTCGATCCGGTTGGACTAAACGTGCTCGTTCCGGTTGCCAGAGGAAACGACAATAAGCTGCTGCCGACGGTCGCACTGAAGGTACCATTGCTCAACGCGCCGCTGCCGAACGGAACATTTGAGCTGGAGGTCTGGGTCGGCAGATCGGGTTGCGCACCGGTTTTGGATACTCCCGCGTAAGAAATAACCGGAGGCGGTTGCTGGGTCGACGTGACGCTGATCGAGCCGTCGCCACCGCTACTCGTGGCGCCGACCAGTTGGCCCGAGGCAGTCGTGTCCGCGGGCGGTGGCGATGGCGTGCTGCACGTCGCGCCGCAGCTAACCGTGCCCGCGCTGCCGGTCGGCCCGGCGGATTGCGTCGTGGTCGAGGTCGAGGAGGAGGTCGTGGTCGTGGTCGGGGTCGTCCCACCCTGGTTTGGTGCTGCTTGCTGCACGCTCTGGGTGAGGTTGCCGGAGATCGTCTGCGAGAGCCCGCTGTTCGCGACATTCGTGTCGGTCGGGATATTCGTGGCGCCGCCGGTGCCGCCGGCATGGCCGTCGAGTTGTTGGGTGAACAGCGCCAACTGCCCCGGCGGCTGCGGCGCCGGCGGCGAGGGCGAACCGCCCGGGGTGGTGATGGACTGAAAGCCGGGCCGTGTCACGATCTGAAACCCGCCCGTCACCCCAGTGATCGTCAGGCCTTTGCCATAGATGAACGTGGCGTTGGTCGTGCCGTCGGGGCCGATCTGCGCGATGAACGCCCCGCCGCGCACCGCCAAGGTCGCCGTGCCGGTGCGCAGCGTCACCGCCTCGTCCTGCTTGCTCAGCCTGCCGCCGACATAACGCAACAGGCCGCGCGTCGCGCTCATCGCCAGCTTTCCGGTGCCGCTCTTCGGGTCATAGACGAACTGATCGATCGTCAGATCGGAATTGGGACCGACCGTCATCGACGATTCATCGAGAAACAGCAGCTGGGTCTGGCCGGTTTCGGCGGTGGTGATACGCTCGTTGAAGACGACGTCCTGGCCGATGACCAGCCGCCGCGGCGTCGCGCCGGGCGGCGCGCCGGTCACCTCAGGATTGACCGCGCTGTTGACCCCGACCCGCTCCTGGGCGAGCGGGCCGCTCGCCCCGGCGACCAGCAACAGGCCGGCGACCAACGCGACACGGAGCGGAAGGGAGGCGAGAGTGGGCATTGATTGCGAATCCTTTGGCAAAGGCGAATGTGGGTCAGTGTTAAAAAAATAGATCGAGCCCATTGATCAGATCCGCGCCGGAACCGCCGGCGATCGTCTCGCCCTTGCCGCCGAGGACCGTGAAGGCGGCGCTGCCGAGATTGTGGTCATGTGGTCATGCAAGCTCCCGATCACCCCGAAGCCGGGGATCTTGCGCACCACCTGCTTCACCTGTTCGGCGGTGATCAGGCGCGTGCATTCGAACTGGCACGGCGTATTAGCATGGCGCGGGCACCACAGAAAATCGCGATGATCGCAGCGGTGGCGCGGGTCGTTCCAGCAGCTGTTGCAGGCGTGGTAGTTGATGGCCCGGTAGGGCGTCGTGAATTCGTTGGTCGGATGGGTGAAGCCGCTGATCATCACTACCGGCGTGCCGACCGCCCAGGCCAGCCAGGAGAGGCCGCTCGACAGGCCGATGAAGAATTCGGCATGGCGCAGCCAGCCGCCGGTCTCGTCCTCGACCCCGTGCGGGATGTGGCTCCACACGATCCCGGCGCCGTGCACCGGCTGCTGGTCGATGCAGACGATCCGGTATCCCGCCTCCTTCAGAAAGCCGACGATTTCGTGCCAGCCGAGCGGGTTGTTCCAGCACTTGCTCTGGGTCGTGCTTTGCGCCGCGATGCAGACATACGGCTCCGCCAATGGCCGGGTCTCGTCGGCAAGCGCGTTCCGCGGCGGCATTTCGGCCGGGTCGACCACCACTCGACACCCTTCGTTGAAATCGAAGCGCACCCACTTGGGGCCGTGCTGGGTCGGCACCGGCGCGGGCGGCGGATAGGCCGGTTTGGCCGCCGCCGCGCCGCCCGATTGGGGCGCCGGCGCGGCGGCACTTGCCGGGCTTACTGAGATCGGCGATGCGAGCGGATCGCCCAAGCCGATCGTTTTATCGACAGTGCCGTCCAAGCCGCGATACTCCCTGATCGTATAAATGGCAGGGCTAAAATCCTAACCTGTCGGCACCCCGTGCTCAATCGGCGTTATAGTGTGAGAGAAGTTCCTCCCTCGCCCAGAGCTTGACCCAAGCTTGACCCGACGGGATCGCACGATTATCGTGAAAATATGAGAAATCTCACAGTATCACTTGACGATGAAACGTATCGGCGCGCGCGGATGATTGCCGCCCAGCGTGACACCTCGGTGTCTGCGCTGGTCAAGCGCTTCCTCGTTGAGCTTGCTTCCGGCGAGACCGAGTTCGAACGGCTGAAACGCCTGGAGCAGGCAATCCGGGAAAGCATTGTCGACTTCAACGCGTCCGACCGGCTGACGCGCGATGAGGTTCATGACCGCAGCCGATGACCGGACCGCCGTTCTTCGATACCAACATTCTGCTTTATTCGATCAGCACTAATCCCGCGGACGTTGTGAAGCGCGAGCTGGCAACCGCGCTACTCAGGCGCGAGGATGGCGCGCTCTCCATTCAAGTGCTTCAGGAATTCTACGTACAGGCCACGCGCGTGACACGGCCTCAACCGTTGCCGCACGCCGCAGCGGTTGATCTCATCACGGCATGGAGCCGCTTTCGGGTGCAAGAGATGAACCTTTCCGTACTCGGCAGCGCCCTGGAGATCAAGGCAGCGCACCGCTTCTCGTACTGGGATAGCGCGATCATCGCAGCGGCCCGCGCGCTCGGATGCCAAGAGTTGTATACCGAAGACATGCGTCACGGCCGACAGGTCGAGGGCGTGATGATCATCAACCCGTTCCGCTGACGCGGCGCGCCGGCTAATTCCGGGGGGACGAATGGGCGAATTCGCAGTGGGTCAGCCGGTGCCGCGCTTCGAGGATCCGCGGTTGCTGCGCGGCGGCGGCCGCTATGTCGATGACATGGTGCTGCCGCGCATGGTGTTTGGCCATGTGCTGCGCTCGCCGCATGCGCATGCGCGGATCCGCGGGATCGATGTCGCCCGAGCGAAGGCCGCGCCGGGGGTGCTGGCGGTGCTGACCGGCGCCGATTGGCAAGCATCGGGCTGGGGCGATCTGCCGGTGCCGGACGGGATGCGGCGGCGCGATGGTTCGCCGATGTACCGGCCGCGCTTTCCGGCGCTGGTCGCCGACCGGGTGCGCTGGGTCGGCGACTACGTCGCGTTTGTCGTCGCCGAGACAAAGCACCAGGCCGCCGACGCCGCCGAGCTGATCGAGGTCGATTACCAGCCGCTGCCGGCCATCGTCTCGACCGCCGACGCAAGCGACCCCGACATGCCGCGCGTCTGGGAGGATTGCCCCGACAACATCTGCTTTGTCCACGAGGTCGGCGACAAGGCGGCGGTCGCGGCCGGCTTCGCCCGCGCCGAGCATATCGTCAAGCGCCGGCTGGTGATCAACCGGGTGACCGCGGCGGCGATGGAGCCGCGCGGCTCGATCGGCGATTTCAACCCATCCGACGGGCGCTACACGATCTACACGACGCTGCAGCGCACCCACGCCTACCGCGCCGAGCTGGCGCAGATCATCAACGTGCCGGAGAGCCGGGTGCGCGTCGTCGCCGGCGATATCGGCGGCAGCTTTGGCATGAAATCGGCGATCTACAACGAGGTGGCGCTGGTCCTGCTGGCGTCCCGGCTGATCGGGCGTCCGGTCAAATGGACGAGCACGCGCTCGGAAGCCTTTCTCTCCGACGCGCAGGCGCGCGACCACGTCACCGAGGCCGAGCTGGCGCTCGACAGGGACGGGCATTTCCTCGCCTTCCAGGTCAAGATCATCGCCGCCGTCGGCGCCTATGCGCAGGCCGGGTCGAATGCATTCGTGATGAACCTCGGGACCCTCGCCGGGGTTTACCGCACCCCGGCGATCCATGCCGATGTGACCGCAATCTTCAGCAACACCAACCCGATGCGGCCCTATCGCGGCAACGGCCGGCCGGAATTCGGCTATGTCATCGAGCGGATGGTCGACGAGGCCGCCGCGGAACTCGGCATCGACCGGATCGAGTTGCGCCGGCGCAACATGATTCCGCCCGAGGCGATGCCGTTCAAGACCGGGCTGATCTTCACCTATGATTGCGGCGAGTTCGCGAAGAATCTCGAACTCGCGCTCGACTTTGCCGATGTCGCCGGGTTCGAAGGGCGCCGCGCCGAAGCTGGTCGCCGCGGCAAGCTGCGCGGCATCGGCCTCTCCAACACGATCGAGCGCGCCGCGGCGGGCGGCTTCGAGGCGGCCGAGATCCGCTTCGACCGCGGCGGCACGGCGACCTTGCTGTCCGGCTCGATCACCCAGGGCATGGGCCACGAGACGATCTACAAGCAGCTCCTTTGCGACCGCCTGGGCATTCACCCCGACCAGGTGCAATACCTCCAGGGCGATACCGACAAGGTGGCGATCGGCGAGGGCAGCGGCGGCTCGCGCACCGCGACCTTGGGCGGCTCGGCCGTGTATCTCGCCACCGAGAAGATCGTCGCCAAGGCGAAAGCGATTGCCGCCCACCTGCTTGAAGCTGCGGAGGCCGATATTGAACTCGCCGACGGCGTCTTTGCGATCACCGGGACCGACCGCTCCATGTCGCTCGCCGATATCGCCGCGGTGGCATGGGACCCGCCGAGCCTGCCCGACGGCATGGAGCCCGGCCTCGTCGCCAGCGCCGCCTATGCCGCCAAGCAACAGAATTTTCCCAATGGCGTCCATATCTGCGAATTGGAGATCGACCCCGAGACCGGGACGGTCGAGCTGCTCCACTACAGCGTTGTCGACGATGTCGGCACGGTGTTGAACCCGCTCCTGCTCGAAGGCCAGATCTGCGGCGGCATCGTCCAGGGCGTCGGGCAGATCCTCATGGAAGACATCCATTTCGATGAGGGGTCCGGCCAGCTCGTCACCGGCTCGTTCATGGATTACGCGATGCCGCGGGCCGACGATCTGTCGGCGATCCATTGCCGGAGCAACCCGGTGCCGACCAAAACCAACCCGCTCGGCGTCAAGGGCGCGGGCGAAGCCGGCGCGGTCGGCGCGATGCCCGCGGTCGGCAACGCGCTGGTCGACGCGTTGGCGCCGCTCGGCATCCGCGATATTCCGATGCCGGCGAACCCCGAGCGGCTGTGGCGCTCAATCCGAAAGGCGGGGCGGTAGGGCGGATTATTCGGCCAGTGTCGGGATCGCTTCGATTTCGCAGCGCTGTCGGCGTTCGACCGCCGTCAAGCATTCCTTGACAACGACGAAAGCCAACCGGCAGAAGGAAATTCACAAATCGAACTTGCGCAGGTGTTTTTTCACTCGCTCGATCTTCACCTCGGAGCCGCGCAGGGGTGATCGCGCGAAGAATTCAGCCAAATTGCCGTTGCGCCTCGTTTTACGCTCCCATCCTTCAGCGGACACGACCACGACCGCTTTGTGACCATTACGGGTGATCGTCTGAGGCCCCTCGGAGAGCGCGCGATCGATCAGCTCGCTGAACTTCGCTTTCGCGGCGGCCACGCTCCACGTTTTCATTCCGGGCTTCCGCCTGATCGGGACGGCGATATCGTCATCAGCCGCATAAGAGCAAGCGACCGCGACCCAATTGCCGCAGTCATTCTATCACCTCGTCGGCCCGCAGTAGCAGCGAATGCGGGAGGCTGAGGCCGAGCGCCTTTGCGGTTTTCAGATTGATCACCAGCTCGAACAGGGTCGGCTGCTCGACCGGCAGGTCGGCTGGCTTGGCACCGCGCAGGATGCGATCGACATAGCCGGCGGCGCGGCGCGCCAGATCCTCGATGTTCGGCCCGTAAGACATCAGCCCGCCGACATCGACGAAATAGCGCCCGTCGAGCATCGTCGGCAAGCGAGCGGCGATCGTGACCTCCGCGATGCGAGCGCGCTGATTGTAGATGAGGCCGTCGGACCCCACCACCAGCGCCTCGAGGTGCTCGCGCGACGCTGTTGCCAACGCGTCCTCCAACTCCGCGAGAGTGCGCACCGGCAATTGCCGTAGCTGCACCCCGAGCTTTAGGGCCCCCGCCGCGGCGTCGCGCGATGCCGCCTCGGTGCTGTGGCTGTCCGGGTTCACCAGCAGACCCACGCGAGTTAGGTTCGGGATCGCTTCCTGCAACAGCTGCAGCCGCTTTCCGTACAGCTCGGGAGCGAGGGTCGACAGCCCGGTGATGTTGCCGCCCGGCCGCGCCAGGCTGGCGACAAGGCCGGTGCCGACCGGATCCTGAACGAGCATCATGACGATCGGCGTCGCCGGCAGCTCGGCTTTGGCCAGCGCGGCTTCGATATCGCCGGTAACGACGAGCACATCCACCCGCCGCTGCGCGAGATCGGCGACAAATCCGGGCAGGAGCTGCGTTTTGCCACCCGCGAAGCGCCGTTCGATGGCGATGTTGCGTCCCTCGGCATAGCCGAGCGCGTCGAGACCGCGAAAGAACGCCACCCAAACCGGGTTGGGCTTATCGGGGTCGGTGCCACTCGACAGCAGACCGATTCGGGGCATGCCACCCTGACCCCGGGCGGCGAATGGCTGCGCGACGATGGCGGCGCTCGCGCTGGCGATAAAGGTGCGTCGCGCGATCATTCTCTCACCTGACCTACGCTGATCGGCAGCTTATACCCGGTAGCGCTCCACGAAGGTCCAATCCGGGTCGAGGCCGAAGCCGGGTTTGTCGCCAATATGGATATGCCCGTCGCGCAGTTCGGGGTGTTCGCGGAAGAGGCCATGGGCGAGCGGGTCGGTGTCATGCCCGCCATGCGACTCGACGCCGAAGGCGCAGCGCGGCAGGGCGAGGACGAGATGGCCGTGGATCTCCGGCGCGGTGTGCGGCGCCACCATGACGCCATGCTGCTCGGCCAGCGCGGCGACGCGCAATGCCTCGGTGAAGCCGGCGGCGCGGGTCGCGTCGAACTGCACATAGCGGATGGCGCCCAGGGCGATGAAGTCGCGCACCGTGAAGCGGGTCAGCTCGCGCTCGCCATGCGCCAAGGGGATCGGCGTCGCCGCGGCGAGCCGGGCGAAGTCGGCCGGCTGCAGATACCAGTGCAGCGGCTCTTCGAGCCAGAAGATGCGGTGCATCTCGACCCGATGCGCGAACTCGATGCAGTCGGGCAGGTCGTAAGGTGCGTTCATGTCGAGCAGCAGGTCGGGCGCCTCGCCGAGCGCCTTTCGCACCGCACCGACCCGTGCCGCCTCGGCCGCGACGCTGCCGGCGCCGGTCTTGAGCTTGACCGCGCGGTAGCCGAGAGCGAGAAACCGCGCCAGCTCCTCGCCATAAGCCGCATCGGACACGCCCGGCCGGTAGTAGCCGCCGGTCGCATAGGTGAAGAGCGGGCGGTTTTCGCCGCCGAGAAGGCGCCAGACCGGCAGCCCCGCCGCCTTGCCCTTCAGATCCCACAGCGCGATGTCGATGCCGGCGATCGCCGCCATGACCGAGGCACGCTCGCCGCGCGGCACCGGCGGCGGAGTGCTGTTGCTGCCGTCAATGGCGCTGGGGATCGCGCCGGGACGCGGGCAGGTCAGCGCGAACAGCCGGTCCCACACCGCCTCGTGCGCCAGCGCATCCATGCCGCTGATAATCTCGGCGAAGCGGGCGACCCACTCACAGATCCGCGGCATCGGCGCGCCGTGGATCTCGCCATAGCCGACAAGGCCATCATCGGTTTTCACCTCGGTCAGGATGACCGACCACGCCTTGCTCTCCTCCTGCGCGGTCCATACCGGCAGTGGGCGGGGCACCGAGACGGGGTATGTCGCGACGGATGTGATGCGGGTCATCGCTTCCTCTCACCTGTGATTTCGAGGAACAATGCGACAAAGCCTGACCGGACCGCGGCCGTCCCGGCCGCTTTTTGCGGGCGAGACGCCCACGGTCCTGCGCTTCTCACTTCGTGCCCTCCGTGTCTCCGTGGTGAATCTATTCCGCGGCCTGCTGCAACGCCGCGCCCGGGTCGCCGAGCGCGGCGCCGACCGCGGCGAGCGCCGCGGCGATCGCGTCGGCCCGGTAAGGGCCCGGCCCGGCTCCATGCAGATGGCGGTATGCCTCGCCCTGCGCGTAGCGGCGCACCGCGACCGGCAGGCCCGGCAGCCAGGCGGCGATCCGCTGCGCTGCCGCGCCATGGACCCGCTCCCACGCCGTGCGCGCCGGGCCGAAATCGAATCCGACGCCGGCCTCGCGCAGCCGGCGTCGCAGCGCGGCGGTCATCGCCGCGTCAACGACGCCCGCCGCGCTCAACGCCACACCATAGACTGCGCGCGCCCGCTCGGGCGAGACGAGCCCGGCGGCGACATCGGCCGCGACTATCTCGGGATCGCGCTCGAACGGGTCGCCAAAGCCGCCGCCGCCGCCGCCCCACAGGCGGATGACTTCGCCAAGCTCGGGCCGGTAGACCGTGCGCTTACCGATGTCGTGCGAGGGCGCGCCGCGCCTTGTCCCGATATTGCCGCTCGTCGTGCCGGCCTGGCCGCCCGCCGCGCCCCAGGCGCAAAAGCGCTGGCGGTCCTTGCCGCGCATCACTACGACGGCGCTCGGATGGCGGATCTCCAGCTCATAGGCGACGCCGAACCCGCCGCGGAATTTGCCCGGACCCTCGCTGTCGGGGGCGAGGCTGAAGCGGCGCACGAGGACCGGCGCCTCGGCCTCGAGCACCTCGACCGGCACGTTGCGCAGAAAGGCGACGCTCATCTCGGTGCCGGAAATTCCGTCGCGCTCGCCGCTGGCGCCCGAGCCGCCCGAGACCGGGTTGGCGACGACCACCCTGCCGGCGCCGCCCAATTCCGAAGTCGAGATGTAGGTGACGACAAGGACCCCGGAGCCGGCGACCGGCACGGCCCCCGGCATCGCCTGGGTGAGGGCGCCGAGGATCAGATCATGGACCCGCATCGCGGTCGTGAAACGCATGCCGCAGGCCGCGGGGAAGCTGGCATTGACCACCGAGGCCTCCGGCAATACCAGATCGATGCAGCGCAGGATGCCGGCGTTGATGTGGATCGCCTCCGATTTGGTAACGACGTAGTTGACCACCGACATCGCGAGGAAGGGGTGGTGCGGCATGCCGCCGGTCGGCAGGTTCAACGCGGCGCGCACCTGCGGGTCGGAGCCGGTGTAGTCGAGCTCGACCGTGCCGTCGCCGCGCGCGGTCAGCTTAACCACAATGCGCACCGGCAGATCGCTGATGTAATCGTCCTCGAAGTATTCGGTGAAGCTGTAGCTGCCGCGCGGGATCTCGGCCAGAACGGCGCGCGCCAGCGCCTCGGTGCGGTCGAGGGTCGCGTACATCGCGCGCTCGACCTCGCTGCGGCCGTAACGCTCGGCGAGCCGGACGAGCCGTGTCTCGGCTTTGGCGAGCGCGGCGACGCAGGCGGTCATGTCGCCCCAGTTCAGCGCCGGGATGCGGCAATTATCGGCGAAGATGTTCCAGACCTCTTCGTTGAGGACGAAGCGGCGGAACAGCTTGACCGGGCGCAGCCGCAAGCCTTCCTGAAACACCTCCGAATTCTGCATGTCGATGCTGCCCGGCGCATAGCCGCCCACATCGGTGCAGTGGATGAAGGCCCAGGCGAGGCACAACAGCCTGCCATCGACAAAGACCGGCCGGAACACGTAGATGTCGTTGAGGTGCATCACCATGCCGCGCGTCGCGTAGGGGTCGTTGGTGATGACCACGTCGCCGTCCTCCCAGGCGATCGCACGAGTGACCGAATCCATCGCGACGCCCATCAGCGGCGTCGCGCCGCTGCCATAGGGATAGGCGAACATCTCGCCCTCGGGGGTGACCAGCGCCACTCCGAAATCCTGGGTCTCCTTGACAAAGGTCGTGTGCGACGAGCGCAGCACGACCCACGCCATCTCGTCGACGACGGCCTTGAACAGATTGGCGAAGATCTCGACGCCGATGGCGTCGTGGCCCGGGGTGCTGTCGGCTGTCATCTCGTGACCCCCCTTGCCGTTTCGGTCCGCTCCAGCACCAGCGCGCCGGACGGCACCACGCGCGCCTGCCAGCCCGGCGGGATCCAGGTCGTGGTATCCATCTGGTTGACGATGGCCGGACCGGCAAGGCGCTGGCCGGCCCCCAGAGCGGCACGATCATGCACCTGCGCCGCGACCGCGCGGCCGAACAGCCGCACCGTGCGTGTTCCCTCCCCAGCCCCGGCTGCCTCGTTGCGCAACGGGACGATGCGCGGCTTCGGCGTCGCGCCGACAATATGGGCGCGCAATTCCTTAAGCCAGATCTCCGCGCTCTCATTGGCATGGCCGTAGGTGGCGCGGTGCGCGGCATGAAACGCCGCGCGCAGCCGGTCGAAATCTCCCGCGGTCAGCCACGCCGCATCAAGCGGCACGGTGACATCGTAGCCCTGTCCATCGTAACGCATGTCGGCGGCCAGCTCGACGCGGGTGTCAGTGACCGCGAGCGCCGCGGTCTGCTCGGCGATCCACGCTTCGGCGCGGGATACTAAATTCGCGCTGACCCGTGCCAGCGCGGACTGATCGAGCGCGCCGAGACGCTCGTAGACCGGCTCGACGAGATCCCCTTCGAGATCGGCGCGCGCCGCGCCCAAGGCGCTCAGCCCGCCCGGAAACGGCGGGATCAGGATCGCATCGATCGCGATCTCCTCGGCCAGGAGCGCCGCGACCAGCGGCCCGGCGCCGCCGAACGCGACCATGCGGAAATGCGGTGCATCGACCCCGCGGCGGGCGAGCACGTTCGAGGCTTCGGCCGCCATCAGCGCGGTGGCGACGCGGATCGCTCCGTCGGCCACCGCCGCGACCGAGAGGCCGAGCGGCGCCGCGAGGGTATCGAGCGCCTCGCGTGCCGGCGCCATCTGCAAGGCCAACTTGCCGCCGAGGCGCTGGCCCGGCGCGAGCAGCCCGGCAACGAGAAACGCATCGGTCAGCGCCGGAATGCGCGAGCCGGAGACGCCATAACAGGCTGGCCCGGGATCGGCGCCGACGCTGCGCGGCCCGACCTTCAAGGAACCGGTCGGGTCGAGCCACAGGATCGAGCCGCCGCCGGCGCCGATGCTGGAGACCGCGATCGTCGGGATCAAGAGCGGGAAATCGGCGATATGCTCCTCGGAACTCAACACCGGCCGGCCGCCGCGGATGACCCCGATATCGGCGCTGGTGCCGCCGACATCGAGGGTCATCAGATCGGCCGCCTCCCACCCGGCATCCTGCGCGGCGGCGAACATGTACGTTCCGAGCGCGCCCGATTGGGCGACAAAGCTGACCGGCCCTTCCAGGATCGAGCCGCGATCCATCGCCGAATTGAATGTGGCGATGACTTTG
>CAYMRQ010000076.1:0-3740 GCA_964392845.1 uncultured Rhizobium sp. | reverse complement strand
GCGCCGGCGACCCCGGCGGCGGGGCCCGACATCAGCGCGACGACCGGGCGGCGGCGCACCGTGCCGGCCAGCTCGGCACCGCCATTCGAGCGCGCGACCCGGGCCGGCGTGGCGATCGCGCGCAGCGACAGCCCCTCTTCGAGCCGCGCGACATAAGCTTCGACGATCGGCCGGATGCTGGCATTGATCGCGGTCAGGACGCCGCGCTCGTATTCGCGCGCCTGCGCCCACACCTCGCTCGACAATTCGAGCCGCAGCTTGATGCCCGCGCGCTCGACAATCGCCCTCACCTCTTGCTCATGCGCCGGATTGCGATAGCTGTGCAGCAAGACGACGACGGCGATCTCGACCCCGAGCGCGACCAGTTCGCGCGCCGCCTCCAGCGCACCGGCGGCGTCGAGCGGGTCGATCTCGCTGCCATCGGCGGCGAGGCGGCCGCCCACTTCGCGCACCAATCCCCGCGGCACCAGCGGCAGCGGCCGGCGCGAATCGAAGCGCATCGGGTGCGGGATCGCCAGGCGCTGCAATTCGAACAGGTCGCGGAAGCCTGATGACACCAAGAGGCCGACCCGCGCGCCTTTGCGCTCGATCAGGGCGTTGGTGGCGACCGTGCTGCTATGGGTATGGACCATGCCGCGCCAGCCGGCATCCCCAGCGGAATCATCGAGGCCGAGCGCCGCCCTGATCTCGTCGATGCCATCGAGAATGCTCGCGCCCGGCCGGGCCGGCGTGCTCGGCACCTTGAAACAGTGCAACTCGCCGGTCGCCGTATAGAACACCAGGTCGGTGAACGTGCCGCCAACATCGCTGCCGAGGTAACAGGCGGGCATCACAGCTGCGAATCGACCGAGCGCCCGGACGAGAGGAACGCCCGGTGCCACTGCGTCCAGCCGGGCGTCGACGCGGCAGCTCCCGGGGCCTTCCCGGGTTCGATTGCGCGGCGCCAGCACACATCCGACCCCGGTGGCGTTTCGATGACCCGGGTGCCGTTGATCGGCAGCACGAAATTGCTGATCGTGGTCCCTTCGCGCACCGCGCAATCCGCAGAGCCGGTGATCGCCGCCTCGACATGCGCGTCCTCGAAAGTGAAATTGCTCAGCGTCAGACGGCCTGGTGGCGGGGGCGCCGCGCAAGACGCGATCGCGAGGAGCGAGGCCGAAACGATGAGAATGCGCATGCAATTCCCCTTTTCTTAACCCTCTCCCCCCGCCCCTCCCTAACCCTCTCCCTCTCCCCGCAAGCGGGGGAGGGAAGGGTGGGGGTTAAGCGGGGGGAGAGGCGGTTTTCAAGCGGCCGCCAGCGCTGCATCATACCCCGCCGAGGAAGTCCTTGGTCCACTGCCGGTAATCCGCGCCGCGGGTGACTTGCTGCATCAGCTCGGGTGAGGCGATGCCGGTCAGATCGGCCGGCTTGGTGCCGTCGCGCAAGGCCTTGAGCGTGTTGTAGACCGCCTGCACCGCGGCGCTGAACGGCGCATGCCCCTGCAAGGCGACCCGAACCCGGTGCGCCGCCATCCAGTCGAGATCGGCGAGGGGACCGGCGCCGCCCCCGGTGATCAGCGGGATCTTGATTGCCGACGACACCGCCTCGATCCCCGCGACGGTGACGCCGCCGGCGAGGAAAATCGCGTCGACCCCGACCGCTTCATAAGCCTTGGCGCGCTTGATCGCGTCATCGAGGCCGGTGATCGCCAGCGCGCTGGTGCGCCCGGCGATGGCCAGAAGGGGATCCTGGCGGGCCGAGAGGGCCGCCTTCATCTTGCCGATCCCCTCCTCGATCGGGATCAGCGTCGGCGTGCCGCTCGGCCCGTAGGCCCGCGGCAACACGGTATCCTCGATCGACATCGCGCAAATCCCGGCGGTCTCCAATTCCTCGACCGTGCGCCGGACGTTGAGTGCGTTGCCGTAGCCGTGATCGGCATCGACCAGGAGGCAGAGATTGCCGGCGCGGCAGACGCGATTGGCCTGGGCGGCGAACTCCGTGAGCGTCATGACGACGAGATCGGGCGCGCCAAGCACCGCCATCGACCCGATCGAGCCGGAGAAGATCCCGACCTCGAACCCGAGATCCTCGGCAATCCGCGCCGAAATCGCGTCGTAGACGGAGCCGGTGTGCACACAGCGATTGCCCGCAAGCAGAGCGCGAAAGCGCTCGCGTCGTTCGGTCCAGTTCATCGTGAGGTGCTCCCCTTTGGCGGCGGGTGAAGTCCAGGGCGCGATCATAAGTGCCAAGCGGCGCTCGGACAAACACAAGCTCATTCTGGTGCCCGCCAGGAAGCGGACCCCTCATTACCCAGCGCCTTCGATCACGCAGAGCGCACCCCGGCCGTGGCGGACCGCTGTCGGCGACAACCGGCGGTCGAACGTCGCCAGCTGCCCCTTATTGACGACGGCAAGGGCCAGGAGATAGGTATCGGTAACCTGGGCTGGCGTCGTGATCCTGGCAGGATCGACGACATCGCATCCCATCAGGCTGAAATCATCCTTCCAGAACACGTGGCCGGACAGGGCGCGGAGGCTCGCGACGATTGGCGCTACCGCGGCCGGCGAGCCCACCGAATTGGGGTATTTGGGGTGACCCACGATGCGGATCACGCCGTTCTCGGTAATCGGGCACGTCGCCCACGAGGCGGCGCCTGTCGCGCCGAACCATCTATGAGCCGCTTCGTGTCCGACATGGGTCGGATCGATCAACGCGATCAGCACATTCACGTCGAGCAGGAAGGTCACGGCAACTCGTCGCGCAGCGCGTTGACGATGTCGAGCGTGACGACGGCATCCGGACGACGCACAGGCAGGAGGGCTATGCCGTTTCGTTCGGTCGAGGTGGCCGGCGGGCGCAGCGACTCGCGCGCCAGTTCCGAGACGACCTGGCCGAGGGTTTGGTTCCTCTGCCGCGCGATGGCCTTGGCTGCCGAGAGGACGTCGTCATCAATGGCAAGGGTAGTGCGCATCGCCCAGCCTCCGGAAGTGTGCATCACGCATCATACATCAGCTATTGTCCGATGCAAGGTCCGGTTGGCTGCGACGCGCGATTGCTTCACCACCGGATCGACCCTTAAGGTGCTGCCGAGGGTCGCAATAACGGAGGGGCAAATGGATAAGCGCATCGTCGTCGTCGGGGCCGGGGCGATTGGCGGCTACACTGGCGGGAACCTCGCGCATAACGGGTTCGACGTGACGATCGTCGACCCGTGGCCCGAGCATGTCGAGGCGATCCGCAAGGACGGGCTGTCGCTCGACGGCATCACCCCGGAAGAATCGGTCGTGGCGCATCCCAAGATGCTGCATCTGACCGAACTCCAGCACCTTGCCAAGGAGCGGCCGGTTGACATCGCCTTCATCTCGGTAAAATCCTACGACACCGAATGGGCGGCGATGATGATCCGGCAGTATCTGGCGCCGACCGGCTATGTTGTCTCGCTGCAGAACTGCATCAACGAAGAGCGCATCGCCGGCATCGTCGGCTGGGGCCGGACGGTCGGCGCGATCGCCGCGATCCTCTCCGCCGAGCTCTACGCGCCCGGCAAGATCCGCCGCACCGGCGCCAAGAACCCGCCGGGCCACGAGGTCTACCGGGTCGGCGAGGTGCACGGAAGGATGACCCAGCGGATCGAGGAGCTCGGCGCGATGATCCGCACCGTCGACACCTGCAAGGTCACCGACAATCTGTGGGGCGAGCGCTGGTCGAAATTGTGCGTCAACGGCATGCATAATGGCGTATCGGCGGCGAGCGGGCTC
>CAYMRQ010000075.1:8152-19692 GCA_964392845.1 uncultured Rhizobium sp. | reverse complement strand
AAGTAAACGGTAACCAAGCATCGAACGCGTGAGCGGTCAGAACGATGCGCGCGCCATGCGCTGCGACGGGCCGAGCGATCACCACGGCAAAATATTCGATCGGCCACTGCTTGATCTCGTTGCCGGCCGTCGGGTGAACCCAGACGATTGGTTGCCCGGCGGGCTGTTTTCCGTTCCGGCCAGCCGGCGCCGGCCTGCTCTCCGGGGGAGCGGCAATGATCGCACGATCGGCCTCGCACGCGGCGGCGATCGCGTCGACGAGGTTGATCAGATCGTCGGCGTTATGCTGGCGCTTGCGCGCATAGATCTGGTCCCCGGTCCATTCGAGCGCGACGTCGAGCCAGGGGAACTGGTTGCGGAAATCGAACCCCGCCAGGGCGCGCGCCCCGGTATGCTGCAGGACCGGCCGGGTCTCCGGGTGCTTGCGCAAATCGACCGCCAGGTCGAAATGCTCGGGCGCGAGGCGGTCGCGCAGGTCGCGCCAATCCTTTTCCGAAATTTCGAGCTGCCCCAGACCCGAGCGTGCGTGAAAGAAGTCGAATTCGATGGTTTGTTCGACGGTCGGCTCGAACGGCCAGACCGGTCTGGAGGCGCGCGAGGTCAGGACCGAGATGCGGGCGTTCGGGAAATGCTGCTTGAGGCGCCGGACCGCGGGAAACGAGATGATGCAGTCGCCGATATGGTCGAGCTTGACGACGAGGATCCGGCGGATTTCGTCGCGCCGCAATATCGGCCGGCCGGTCACCAACAGCTGCGTCGGCTCGTGATCGATTGCAAAGTCGTCATGGTGTTTGGACAGGTGCGGATTGAAAAAAGGATCGCCCGCCAGGTAGAAATCCCGCCATTTGCTGTCGAACACATCAGCATCGTAATCGTCTTCGAGCGCGGCCCGGCTGATCATTTCATGGTGGATCATGGTGGCGTGCGGGGTATAGACGTTGAGCAGCCCGCTTTGCCAGGCACGCAGGCAATAATCGACATCGTTGTTGATGATCCCGTGGGATTCGTCGAAGCCGCCGAGCGCGTCGAAGGTTTCCCGCCGGGTCAACAGGCACGCTCCGGTGACCGCGATGACGTTGCGCTGGGTCAAGGCCAGGCCGAAATATCCCGGATCGTCTTCCGCCGCGTAGCGAAAGGCGTGGCGGGCCTGGCCGACCGCGGCGAGAAACATGCCGGCGTGCTGGACGCGTCCATCGGGATACAAAAGGCGCGGACCGACAGCCCCGACTTCCGGTCGCTGCGCCTCCTCCAGGAGCGCTTCGAGCCATTCGGGATCGGCAAATTCGATATCGTCGTTGAGAAACAGCAGGTATTCGCCCTGCGCTGCCGCAGCGGCAAGGTTGCTGAACCGCGCCCAGTTGAACGCCTCCGTGGTGGCGATCACCCGGTCGGCGTTGCGGCGCAGCCAGCCGCGCCATTTTTGATCCGCGGGCGCGATGTTCTCGATGCAGATGATTTCGTAGTTCCGGTAGGCGGTCACCCGGCGCAGCGTGTCGAGGCAGGTCTCGATCATGCCTTGCGCGGCGCAGGTCGGGATCATTATCGAGACCAGCCCCGGTTTGGTCAGCGCGCGCTTCAGGCGATAGGTGCCGGGAACCGGACCGCTGCGGATTTCGCCCTCGATGCCGCGCCGGGCAAGCATCCGCTGCAGCGCCGCTTTCGATTGTTTCAGGTCCTCGGCGCCTTCGGCCGCACGCTCGCAGAGCACCGCCGGGACGTGCCGGATCGCCTTGGCCGCCTCGGTGCAGCGCAATGCCAGATCGTATTCGCCATGGCCCAGCAATACTTCGCCAGGGTCTGCGACGGATCGGACGAGGTCCGTGCGCGCGCACCACAGCCGCCCGACATAATTGGTCGACAACATCAGGTCGGGTGACCATTGCGGCTTGAAAAAGGCGTCGACGGCGCCAGAGGCCGGATTAAAACAACGCTCGTCGCTGTAGAGAAAATCCGCCTCGGCATGCAGCGCAGCGGCAATCGCCATTTCGAGAAATGCGTCGACGCCGAGTTCGTCGCCCGCCTCGAGCACGGTGAAAAATACCTCTCCCTCGGCGATGCCGGCCAGGGCCTCGGGGGTGAGATTGCGCAGCATTTCCGCCCGGTCGTTCAATCCCTCCCTGCCGGCCAGCAGCCGTTCCCGGATCGGACCGGACTTCTTGCCCGCTCCCTGTGGCACGATCAGCAGCCGCCAGTTCGGATAGGCTTGGACGCATAGCGAGTCGATCGGCGTTGCGCAGCGCCTCCTCATCATCGTTGACCCCGAGCATGACGACGAACATCGGATGCCGGCCGCTTCGCTCCAGAATGTGCCGATAGAGGTCAATTTCGGCCTGCCCCATCTTGCGCCGCAGCGCCCAGGGTCCGGGCGCGTCGGAGAGTTCCTCGACCGCGATACTGAACCTGGTGCTCGTCGTCCCGCCTTCCTTGTCGCGCAGCGTGACCGATACCGTGTGACTGCCTTTGGGCAGCAGACGCTGCGGCACCAATGCCTGATAACCGCTGGCCAGCGCGTCGCCCCAATCGGCAAAGGCGGCCTTGATGTCGAGCCGCCGCAAGCCGTAATCGGCCAGCGCCATGGGTGTGTCATCGACGGCGATTTCGATCGCCGCGACACCGGCTCGCGCCAGCGCCCAGCCGCCGATTTCCAGATTGCCGCGAACCGGCGCCTCGGCCGAGCCGCCGATCAGATAGGGGCTGTCGATGTGCAGCTTGAGGTCGGGATTGCCGTCCCTCTCCGCCGCGCGAGATTTTTCCTCGCTCGCGAGCACCGCAATCTGGGCTTCGTGGATTTGCCCGTCTTCGCGGCAAACCCGAAGCGTGATCCGGTGCTCTCCGGTAACCGGTTTCCCGGTCTGCGCGTGAAAGGTGAAGCCAGGCTGCCGGGCATGGGCGAGAGCGGGGAACAAATTGCCCAGATCGGGCCGCTCCAGACCGAGCTCGGCCCGGCCGATTTCCCTGCCATCGAGCAGCACGGCGACAGAATCGGCCGGCGATGCGCAGACCGTCCAGCCGCGCAGCGCGATCCACCCGGCGGTGGTCAGCGCGATCTCTTCGCAGTGATACTGAAAGCCGGGGTCGCGTACGACCGCACGCGCAGCGGGCAGGTCGGGGATTTCCACTTGAACCGTCGCCACGCGCACAATTCCGCTGCGCGCGGTTGCCCTGATCGCGATGGTCTTTCCGCCGGAACCGTACACGCCGACATCGGCGACGAGCGCGAAGCCCGAAAACCGCGAATTCGGGTAATCCGGATGCGTCTTCTCGATATCGGCGCGCACCCGGCCGAATTCGGCCTGGCCGATGCGCGCACCGTCGATAAAGGCTTCCACCGCTTCGATCTGGACCCGGCAGACAACCCAGCCCTCGATGCGCAGCAGGCCGCCAGCGTCGACGGCAGCCGCGTCGATAGAAAGCTGCATCAGCGCCGTGCCGGCGTCCCGGACGCCGGCACGGTCCTCCCCCGCCGGGGCGACCGCGCCGGCAGCCACCTGCTGTGGCGGAATCTCGATGGGCAACGGATTGCGGCCGATCTCGCCATCGGCGGTTCGCACGGTCAGCAGCGGCTCGATCGTACCACTCGGCAGACTCGGCAGGTCAACCGCTAGAATAAAGCCGCAATGAGCCGCCGCGGCACGGTCTGGATAGAGCCGGGCGATATCGGGCCGCGCCAGGCCGTAAGTGGCGCTGCCGGCGACCTCGTCGTCGATCGATACGGTAATTTCGCCGATCGGCGCCGCCGCCAGCGCCCAGCCGCTTACCGATAGCCGCGAATTTCCCTCGGGCAGGCCAACCACGCCGAGCGACTCGATCGCGACCAGGATAGGCGGCTTGCCCATCCGATCCGCCGCGCCTGACCGCTGATTACCGGGCACCTCGCGATCGGCCTTGTCGCGCCCCGTCTTGAAACCGCGCGCCGCACCGATCCGGATGTAATGCAGCAGCGGGTTGTTCGGCTGCTCGCCCCTCAGGCGGCATTGCTCAAGGTAAAACCCGTTGTCGAAACCGGGGTACGGATTGCGGCCCGCGCGCGCGCCCTCCTCCAGGTAATGGACCAGCGGATCGATATTGCGCTCTGCGACATCCGGGTAGGTCGCCAGATAGTATTCGGCGTCAAACAGTCCGGATTTTCTTACTTCTTCGTAGTCGCTGAACAGCGCTTCCATTAGGTTTCCTGGATAGTCAGCCGCAAAACACGAACCGCCGGCTGCGATCGTGCCCGTGGCGATTCGCGATCGTCGGGCGAGAACCTGTCGGAGCCCTTCCTTACCCTTGAGCGGCGGCGGATTCAAGCAAGCGCATCCGCCGATGCCGCGATGCCCTCCTCGCTGGCGACCCAGGTGGCAAGAACGCGGATTTCTGCGGCTTCGCGCGCCACGATATCGGCGCGGCAGCCGGAAGCGAGATGGCCGAGCCTATCCCCAAGAGCAAGAAACGCGGCGGAGCGGCGGCGGCCAGGCGCAGCGCGTCGCGCTGACCTTGTTGTCATGGCTGGTGATGCTCCGGCTCGGGCGGCGGCGAGGTGCTCCCCTGGAACCACTTATACGGGAATAAACAAAATAAACTATTGCAATACGATTAATATAATTACCAATTAGGCGGAGGAAGGCAGATGTGATACGGAATGAGGTGCGTACGGTACCAAATTCGGCGATGTTAAAATCCACGACGGCTCGGGCTCAGTTTTACGCGCAAAAAACTCAGCACGCACTGGTAAGCAGGATGGCTGCAATGCGAGAAGCAGTGCCGACGCGTTACGCGCCTTTGCTCGAAAAGCTGTACATCGACTTGCCAGGCCTGCGACCGGAGTCAGCCCGCGCCTACTTGCTTGCCACGGTTATTATCGCGGGGGCAACATTGCTGCGCGTGGCGTTGGATCCGTGGCTCGTCGGTGTACAGTTCATTACGCTCTTCCCCACCGTGATTCTAATTACGTTCGTTTGTGGAGCCACGGTAGGTTTTTTCGCGGTTGCACTGGCGGCGCTATCGGCATGGTTCTTCCTCATCCCACCGACATTCTCGTTCCGCATCGCCGAGGCTGCGCAGGTCTATGGATTGGTTTTCTTTGTCTTCATCGCGTCCATCGACGTGCTCATTGTTGGCACTCTAAGGGCAGCCCTCGCCCGGATGAAGGATCTGTCCATACTTCATGTCGTCGCCTTCGATTCGAACCCCGACGCAATCCTCGTCGTCGATCGAGCGGGTCGGATCGTTCGCGCCAACGACCGGACGGTGGAACTCTTCGGGTATCCTCGTGATGCGCTGATCAATCAACCGATCGAGATGCTGCTTCCCGATAGCGCCCGTGCCGCCCACATATCGCATCGAGGCATTTTCGTCGCCAATCCCCGGCGGCGCCAAATGGGCGCGGGATCGACACCGCTCGCTCGTCGGGCCGACGGTAGCGAGTTTCCTGTCGCTGTTCAGATCGGACCGGTTCAGCTGGGAGGCGAAGTCCAGGTGATCGCCAACGTGCGCGATCTCACCCAGACCACTGCGATCGAGGCCCAGCTGCGCCAGGCCCAGAAGATGGAGGCGATCGGCAATCTGACCGGCGGCATGGCGCATGATTTCAATAATCTGCTCGGTATCATCATCGGCAACCTCGATCTCCTGCGGGACCGCCAAAGCGGCGATCACGATGCGAACGAACTCAGCCGCGAGGCCCTCGAGGCGGCGTTGCGCGGCGCCGATTTGACACGACGACTGCTCGCCTTTGCTCGTCGCCAGCCTCTCCAGCCGGTTCGCACCGATGTCAATGAGCTGATCGCCGGGATCGTCAAGCTGCTGGAGCGGACGCTCGGGGAGCAGATCCGGATCACTTTGGATCTCAGTCCCGACACCTGGCCGGTGGTCGTGGACCCGGTGCAGCTCGAATCGAGCCTGACCAATCTTGCGACGAACGCGCGGGACGCGATGCCCGGCGGTGGCCAACTGATCATTGTGACGGGGTACAGATCTCTCGACGCAGACTATGCCTTGCAGCATGCAGACGTACAGCCGGGCGACTACGCGATGATCGAGGTCAGCGACACCGGAACCGGCATGCCCCCGGAACTCGTGAGCCATATTTTCGAGCCCTTCTACACGAGCAAGGAAGAAGGCAAGGGGACCGGCCTCGGCCTCAGCATGGTATTCGGGTTCATGAAGCAGTCCGGCGGGCATATCAACGTCTACAGCGAAGTCGGGATCGGCACGATTTTTCGTCTCTATCTGCCGCGCGCCGAGACCGGTGCGGAGGCGAGCGGGGCGATCGTGCCGGCCGCGCTGGTTCGCGGCAGCGGCGAGACCGTGCTGGCGGTCGAAGACAATGCCAGCCTGCGCCAGGTGGTTGTGCGTCAGCTCACTGAAATGGGCTACCACGTCCTCGAGGCGGAGGACGCTCAGACAGCGCTCCGAGTGCTTGAGAGCGAACGGGTGGATCTCCTATTCACCGATATCGTGATGCCCGGCGGGACCAGCGGCTACGATATTGCCTGCACCGCGCTGTCGCGCTGGCCGGCGATCAAAATCGTGCTGACATCCGGCTTCCCCGAAAACAGGATCAATGGCGACGCCAACGCACCCAACCTGCGGCTGCTGAGCAAACCCTACCGGCGGGACGACCTCGGCCGCGTTATTCGCGACGTTCTCGATTCATGACGCGTCGCAGATCCGTCTCCGGCTGCCCATCATCGACCCGTGGCGCTGAGCCGGCCCCTCGCCCCGCTCACCGCACCGGGTAATGCGTCGTCAGCTTCTGGCCGCCCGCGCTGACCGGGTCGGCGTCGATCAGGATGAAGGCGAAGACGGCCGGCGCCGGGCCGGTGGGGACCCATGCGTGCATCGTGCCGCGCTGGACGCAGATGTCGCCCTGTTTCATGTGCACGGTCTTGCTGTCGTCGAGTTCGAGATCGCATTCGCCCGATAAGAGGATCGCGTAATCGAGCGTCTCGGTGCGGTGCATGAATTTCGTCCCGCCCGGCGCGAATTCGACGACGCGGCAAACCGCGCCCTGACCCGAGCCGACGTAATTATGGCGCACGACGAAGCCTTTCTTCTGCGCCGCCGCGGCCGCCTCCGAATTGTCGATCGGCATCTTGTCGGTCGACCAGATCTCGCAGCGCGAGATACCGCCCCGCCCGGCCGCGCTGCTGCCGGTCATCAGCTCGTCGCTCGCGACGATGGCCTTTCCGTTGGCATCATGCCCGGTGACGATGCGGCGTGTTTCCAGTGTCATCTCTGTCCTCCCGACTACGTATTCGGCATTGACCGATCCATCCTAGCGCGGGCACCGCGCCGTGGCGAATTTCCCTGCGAGCAGGGAAAATTTTCGCGGCGGGGCCGAGAAATTGCCGATAACCCCTTGGCCGACTTGGATTCAGCGTGGGGATAGTGGTGCCGAAGCAGGGAATTTTTTGACCCCTCGCAGTGAATTTTTTGCACCGGGCAGGGAATTTTTTGCCCCGGGCAGGGAATTCGGATTTGTCATCAACCCTGGTCCGATGGCTGTTGCCGCAATTGCCCAATCCGCATTAGATGGGCGCGGCGACGGCCACTATCAAGAAACGGGTCCCGGTTTTCGCTGGTCGCGCTGTCAAACTCCTGCCTCTCGGATCGCGCGCCACACCTTTTCCGCGGTCGCCGGCAGCGCGACCGGCGGCGCGCCGATCGCGACGAGCGCATTGTTGACCGCGTTCATCACCGCCGGGATCGAGCCGATCGTGCCGGCTTCGCCGACGCCCTTGACGCCCAAGGGGTTCTTGTCGGTCGGCGTCGAATTCTCCGAGAGCTCAAAGGCGCAGAAATTGTCGGCGCGCGGCATCGCGTAATCCTGGAACGATCCCGTCACCAGCTGGCCGCTTTCGGGGTCATAGACCAGGTTTTCCAGCAATGCCTGGCCGAGACCTTGGACGATGCCGCCATGGATCTGCCCCTCGCAGAGGAGCGGGTTCAGCATCGTCCCGACATCGTCGACCGCGCAGTAGCGAAGGAGCGCGACCTCGCCGGTCTCACGATCGATCTCAACCTCGCAGACATGCGCCCCCGACGGGAAGGTCGCCGCGTCGGCCGGACCGAAATTCGTCCGCTCGGTGAACCCGGTCTCAATATCCTCGGGCAATTGCGCGGCCTGGAAGGATTGCCGCGCCACCTCCTCGATCCCGACCGATCGGTCGGTGCCGGCGATCGTGAACCGGCCCTGCGCGAAGGCGATGTCGCCCGAAGCGGCTTCCATCATGTGCGCGGCGATGCGGCGTCCCTTCTCGATCAGACGGTCGGCGGCGCCGACGATCGCCGAGGCGGCGAGCTGGGCCGAGCGCGAGCCGAAGGTGCCGATTCCCATCGTCACCAGATCGCTGTCGCCATAGCGATAGCGGATCCGATCGGCATCGATGCCGAGCTTATCCGACAATACCTGTTTGAACGTCGTGGCGTGGCCCTGGCCGTGATCCATGCTGCCGGTCATCAGCACCACCCCGCCGGCGGGATCAAAGCGGATCTCGGCATGCTCGTAGTCGCGCCCGCCGGTCGCCGCGACCGTGGTCGCGATGCCGATGCCGAGCAGCCGGCCGCGGCGGAGCGCCGCCTCGCGGCGGGCGGCGACTCCGTCATATCCGGAGAGGGCCAGCGCATCGCCCAAATTCTTCCCGAAATCGCCGCTGTCATAGGTCTGCTGCATCGGCGTCGCATACGGCATCGCGGTGTTGGGAATCGTGTTGCGGCGGCGCAATTCAGCCGGGTCGATACCCAGCTGGCGGGCCGCCTTGTCGACGATCGTCTCGGTGACGTAGATCGGCTCGGGGCGGCTGCCGCCGCGGTAGGGCGCGGTCGTCATCGTATTGGTCAACACGGCCATCACCTCGGCGTGGACCGCCGCGAAGGTGTAGGTGTTGACCAGGCAGGCCATGCCGATGGTCAAGGGGATCGTCGGCCGGTCGGTCGAGTAATAAGCGCCGATCGCCGAGCGCCAGCGCGTCCGCAAGGCGAGGAACTTGCCGTCCCCGTCCAGGGCGAGCTCGGCATCGACGGTGCTGCCGCGCGCCTGTTCGTCGCTCTGGAGGCCCTCGCTGCGCTCGGCGGTCCAGCGCACCGGGCGGCCGACGACTTCCGAGGCCCACAGCGCCAGCGCGTATTCGGGATAGCAGCCGCCCTTCATGCCGAACCCGCCGCCCATCGTATCGCAGACAACGCGGATCTGGTGGTGCGGCACCCGGAAGATTTGTCCGGCGAGCGCCGCCCTGGTGCTGTGCACCGACTGCACCGTGCAGCGGATCGTGTAGCGCTCCTCGTCCCGGTCGTACTGCGCGAGGCAGCCGCGTGGCTCCATGCTGTTGGCGCTGACCCGGTTGACGACGATCCTGTCCCGGACGATGTGCGCGGCGCGGGCGAAGGCGGCCTCGACCGCTGCCTTGCTGCCGGCCTGGTGGGTAAATGCCTCGTTGCCCGGGTTGTCGTCCCACACCGAAGGCGCGCCGGGGGCGAGCGCCGTCTCGGCCGAAATGACCGCCGGCAGCGGCGCGTACTCGACCGCGATCTGCTCGGCGGCATCCTTCGCCTGGTCGATTGTGTGTGCGACGACAAAGGCGACCGGGTCCCCGACATAGCGCACCCGGTCCTGCGCCAGGAGCGGCTGCGGGCAGACGAAAGCGGGGGTGCCGTCGCGGCGCCGGCGCGGCACCCCCGGCCGCAGCGTGCCGAGCCCGCGCCGCCGCAAATCGGTGCCGGTCAGGACCGCAAGCACCCCCGGCATCTCGATCGCGCGCCGCACGTCGATCGCGACGATCCGCGCATGCGCGTGCGGCGCGCGCAGGACATGGCCGCGCGCCGCATCGATCGCCCGCACGTCGTCGACATACCGGCCCCTTCCGGTCAAGAGGCGCAGATCCTCCTCCCGGCGCACCCTCTGCCCGACCCTCTGCACGCTCATCGCCATGGCCCTCGCCGCTGTCCAAGTCGGGCCAATGCTAAAGCAGAGAAGGCGTAGGGCGGAATAGCGATGCGTATTCCGCCGCCTTGGTTTGCCGCTCCGTTGCCTTCACATCGGCGGAAGGCGCTGCCCCGCGGGTCAAGCCCGCGGGCTAAAGGCTTTTCCGCCCTGCGGCCCCCGTCGCCGCCCGAGCACGGCACAATTCATCATGTTTCCCGTTTCGTCGAGGTCAGCCTTGCCGATCCGGCGCTTGCCGGCGCGGCGGAGGCACGCCATGTTGCACAATTGGCGAAGAAAGAGGCAATGCCGGGGATGACGACTGAAGCGCTGGCGATGCCCGGCGGTGAGCGCGGGAAGACCGGGGAATACCAGGCGCTCGCGCTGGTGTCGTCGGCGCATTTCGTCAACCACTTCCAGCACCTGGTCCTGCCGCCGCTATTCCCGTTACTGGCCGCGACGCTCGGCATCGGCTTTATCGAGCTTGGCCTGGCGTTGACCGTCGCCAGCGTCGTCGGGGTCGCGGCGCAATTGCCGGTCGGCTATCTGGTCGACCGCGTCGGCTCGCGCCGGATGCTGGTGCTGGCTCTGCTGCTTGCCGGGGGTGCCTATCTCGGTTTCGGCCTGACCCCGTCCTATTCCTCGCTCTTACTCGCAATGGTGTTCGTTGGTCTTGCCAACAGCGTCTTTCACCCGGCCGATTACGCCCTCCTCTCAAGCAGAATTGCGCCGGACCGCGTTGGCCGCGCTTTTTCGATCCATACCTTCGCCGGATTCCTCGGCAACGCGGTCGCTCCGGTCACGATGATCGCCCTGGCTGCCAGCATGGGGTTGAATTTCGCGCTGATGGCGGCCGGCATCATCGCGCTCGTTGTCGCGGTGCCGCTGATGATCGCCCGCGGGGTCGACACCGAGATCATCCCACTGCACCCGACGCACCCGGGGCACGCGGCGCGGCCCGCCACGGGTCGCGGCAACGGAATGACCTCGATATTGACCCCGGCGATCATCGGCCTCACCGGTTTTTTCGCGCTGATGAGCCTCTCCGGGAGCGGCATCAGCAATTTTTCGGTGGTGGCGCTAACGAGCGCCTTCGGCACCTCGCTGTCGGTCGCCAATCTGGCCTTGACCGCGTATCTGAGCGCGCAGGCGCTGGGGGTGCTGCTTGGCGGCTTTATCGCCGATTTGACGCGGCGCCACGCCGAGGTCGCCGCGCTGGGCTATGCGGTCAACGCCTGCATCGTCCTGGCGATCGGGACAGTGGGGCTCGACCCCGCGCTGTTGGTCGTGGCGATGAGCGGGGCCGGATTGCTCGGCGGCATGATCATGCCGTCGCGCGACATGATGGTGCGCGCCGCCGCGCCGCCGGGGGCGATGGGCCGCACCTTCGGCATCGTCACCTCGGGCTTCGGCATCGGCGGCATGGTCGGCCCCTTGATGTTCGGCTTCGCGATGGACCACGGCGCGCCGCAATGGGTGTTCGGCATCAGTGTCATCCTGATGATCGCGGTCGCAATCGTGGCGCTGGTCGGCGATCGCCGCGCGGCCGCGAACCGGCGGCGCCGCCAGAGCCAGCCCGCAACGGCCTCCGCGGATTGAGCGACCATCCCGGCGATTGGAGCTGACGGGATGAGTGCAG
>CAYMRQ010000075.1:0-8142 GCA_964392845.1 uncultured Rhizobium sp. | reverse complement strand
TGCGCGTGGGCGAGGCTCGCCGCCACCTGGTCTGCCACATCGACCGCCTGCCCGCGGAGGATGCGCGCAGCCGCGCGATCGTCGCAGAGGAGCTTCGCGGCGCGGGCGAGGCGATCTATCTCGTCGACCTGCCGGCGGAACAGCGCGCCGCCGCGCTCAGCCGCGCCGGGGCGTTGTTGGCGCACGACACGTCGAAGGAGCTGCGGCCGGAGGAAATCCCGCTAATCTGCAATGCGCGTCTCTTGCAATTTACCGCCGCCGGCGTCGATTGGGTGCCCACCCGTGCGCTGCCGCCAGAGCTGCCGATTGCCGCCAACAAGGGCGGCGGCACCGAGCCGATGTCCGAGCACATCGTCGCGCTGGCGCTGGCCGCCGCGAAGCGTCTGTTCATCGAGCATGACAACCTGAAACGCGGTGAATTCAACCAGCGCGGCGCCAACAAGATGCTGCGCGGCGGCGTCTGCGGCATCCTCGGGTTCGGCAATGTCGGCATCGCGACAGCGCGGCTGCTGCGCGCCTTTGGCATGAAGATTCACGCGATCAATCGGCGCGGCACGAGCGACGAGCCGACCGACTGGATCGCCGCACCCGACCGGCTCGACGAGCTGCTGCGCGCCTCGGACGTGTTTGTCATCAGCGCGGCGCTGACCACCGCCACCGAGGGGCTGATCGGTGCCCGCGAGCTGGCGCTGATGAAAGACGACGCGATCCTCGTCAACGTCGCGCGTGGCGAGATCGTCGACGAGGCGGCGCTCTACTCGCATCTTCAATCGCATCCGCGGTTTTTCGCGGGCATCGACGCCTGGTGGGTCGAGCCGGTGCGGCACGGCCGCTTCGCGATGGGCCATCCGTTTCTCGACCTGCCCAACGTGATCGGCTCGCCGCACAATTCGGCCGGCGGGGGCGCCTGGCGCGAGCAATACCTGCGCCGCGCCGTCGCCAATTGCCGGCGCGCGATCGTGGGCGAGACGCCGCGCAACCTGATCGGCCCCGACGAGCGCATGCTGTAGGCGCGCGCCGCAGCAGCATCAGCGGAAGCCGGCCGCCTTCAGCCCGGCGAGCATATCGTCGCGCGCTTCTTTGGTGCCGAATTGCCCGGCAAAGCGCTCGGCGTTAAAAAAAGGCGATAGGCGCGCTATGATAGCGCGCTCGCGTTCGACATCCTGCTGCCTTCCCAGCCGAGCATAGGCGGCGGTCAGAACGGCCTGTGAGTGAACCTGGAGAACCCGGCCGGGAGAGCGCGCCAGGGCACGGTCGAGCGCGGCGACCGCTTCCGCGTATTGGCCGAGGAAGTATTTGGCTACTCCGAGATTCGACGCGGCCAGGACGTTGGCGCCATCGAGACGCAACGTTCCTTCGAGCCATGGCACGGCCTCGGCCGGCTTGCTCGACCACAGCAGAATCCAGCCGCGTTCCACAAAATTCTCCGCGTCACTGGGGTTGAGGGCTAAGGCGCGGTCGATCTGTACGAGTGCGCGGTCGTAGTCTCGCCGGAACACGTCGATGCGCGCCAAAAGCCGATAGGCGTTGGTCGTTGCCGAATCGAGCGCCAGCGCTTTCTGCGCCAAGCTCTCCGCTCGCTTGACCTCGTCGTCGGGAAACTCCGTCCAGCCCGATACTACCGCCTCGTAATGCGCCCAGCCGAGCGCCGCATAGGCGGCGGCGTAGTTCGGATCGAGATCGATTGCGCGCTGAAACAATGCGCGCGCCTCGTCATTCGCCGCCCGCGTCGGGTTGATCAGATTTTCACGGCCGCGCAGCACGAATTCATAGGCGGCAAGGTTCGCGGTTGGCTTGCGCAGCACACGGTCCCGCTCCAGCCGGGTGAGCCTGACCGCGGCCGCGCCGACGATGCGCTGGGTGATCTCGTCCTGGACGGTAAAGACGTCCTTGAGTTCGGCGTTGTAGACGTCGGACCACAGGTGGAATCCGGTCGCTGCCTCGGTTACTCCGACGCTGACGCGAAGCTTGTCGCCGGATTTACGAATGCTGCCCTCGACGAGATAGCGCACGTCGAGCGTACGCCCGGCTTCCTCGGGTGATACGTAGCGGTCCTTGAATTGGAAACTCGCTGATTTGGCGGCCACGAGCAGGTTCGAAAAGCGGCCGAGCGCGTTGATGATGTCTTCGGTGATGCCGTCGGCGAAGAAATCCTGGCCGACATCCGGCGAGAGGTTCTTGAACGGCAAGACCGCGATCGGCGTGCGTTCGGCCATACGAGCCGGCACCGCCAGCATCGCGACCACCGGCGCCGCGACAGCCGCTCCCACCGCCGAGGAGTGAGAAGACCGGTCGATCTCCACAACGATAAGGCCGGCCGCGATCCCGATCCCGGCAACCGCGACGGCGACCAGCGCGCGCCAACGGGCCAACAGTCGTGCCGCCGCGGCCGCCGGCGCGCCGACGGCAAAGACCCGCACCGGCTCGGCGATGTTCTTGACCCGGTGCCTGCCGAGCGGACGGTAATCGAGATCGAGCTTGTTCTTTACCTGCTCGTAGACCGTGTGCGACAGGCAGATGCCGCCGGGAGCCGCGAGGGCTTGCAGACGGGCTGCGATGTTGATGCCGTCGCCATAGAGATCGTTGTCGTCGGCGACGATGACATCGCCGAGATTGACCCCGATGCGCAATTGGAGATTACGCTCGGGTGGCGATTCCGCGTTGAGGTCGCGGGCGGTCTGCTGCATTTCGACGGCGCAGGACAGTGCATCGACGACGCTGCCAAAATCGGCGAGCAACCCGTCGCCGGCCGTTGAGACAATCCGTCCCGCATGGCCGGCGATCAAAGGGTCGATCGTGCGGCGCAGCCGTTTTAGCGCGTCATAGGTCGCCGTCTCATCCTCGCCCATCAGCCGGCTGTACCCGACGACATCCGCGAACAGTATCGCGGTGAGCTTGCGTTGATGGGTGCCGGAATGGGCGCGGCCCGTCGCTGCAGGCGAGGCCATCTCGCTCATCGCGTGCCAAGGCTCATTCGGAAATCCGTTTGATCCACTCCGGAGCGTGCGTACCATACCAGCCTTGCGCATTTACGGGGCTAGAAACTGTGCGCGGTTTCCGCGCGATCGGGGAGGCAGTCATGGCGGGTCATTCGGGTCGGTGGTGGTTTCCGGTTGCTTTCTCCGCGCTGTTGTTGGTCGCAGCCGGGCCGGGTCGGGGCGAGGAAGCAAGGCTGGCGATCAGCGGCTACGACCCGGTCGCCTATTTCACCGTCGGCAAGCCGGTCCCCGGACAAAGCGAACACGAATTCCGGTGGCATAATGCCCGGTGGCGTTTCGCGAGCGCGGCCCATCGCGATTCGTTCGTCGGCAACCCTGATCGCTATGCGCCGCAATACGACGGCTATTGCGCGGGCGGGGTGACCGGCGCTCCCTTCGCCGGGCCGCACAAGGACACGGTCGATCCCGAGGTTTGGACGATCGTCGATGGCAAGCTTTACCTCGCGCACCTTGGCGGTCCTCTATGGGACGAGTGGCGCGAGAAAGCGGCCGAGAACATCAAGCGCGCCGACGAGCAATGGAAGTTCGTCAAGGATCAGGCCGCCCCGGTTGTCGTCGGACCGCCCTGCCGCAGCCAAACTCCTTCAGTCATCATCACAACGAGCGACGGCAAACGGGAGCTCATGGTTGGCAAACAGGTGGCGCTCGATGACGAGGGGAAACTCGTCGGCAAGGGCGACATGCGGGCGCAGATCGAGCAGATCGGCAAGAACGTCGACGCCTGCCTCAAAGCCGTCGGTGCTAGCAAGTCCAATATCTTAATGACACAAACGTTTGTCACCAGCAAAGAAACGTTTTTAAAACACGTGGACCTGTGGACGCATCATCTGGGCCCTCGGGGGCCAGCTAGCGAACCTGTCGAGAAACGGCAGCTGATAGGTCCGGATTTTCTCATCGAGATCCAGGCGGCGGTGCTGCTCAACTGAGAAACCGACCGAGCACCTGCTGTCGTTCAACCCGGTGCGATCAATTCGGGCGGGTGGCGGATGACGGTGCGCCTTCCGCGCTTCCACACCGCGAGCGGCGGGCGAATCTCGGCGATTGCCTGCTCCGGCGTCGCGGCGTCGATGACGACGAGATCGGCCGGGTTGCCGGGCTTGAGGCCGTAATCCTTGAGGTTGAGCAGCCGCGCCGAATGCCCGGTCAGCATCAGGAACAATTCGCGCAGCTCCTGGGGCGCCGCGATCTGCAGCACGTTCGCGTGCAGATTGGCCATGCGGATCAGTGAGCAGTCGCCGTATGGGGTTGCCGGGTTCAACACATTGTTGCTCGACAATGAGCAGGTGACGCCGTTGGCGCTGAGGAGGTTGGCGTCGGCGACGCCGCGCACGACGGCATGGTCGCGCTCGCGCCCCATCAGATAGAGATCGGTCGCCGGCAGCACCGTCACCGCGATCCCTGCGTCGGCGAGGCGGCGCGCCAGCGCCGCGACCTCGGCCGGCGGCAACAGCGACAGCTTCGCCATATGCCCGGCGACGACCCGCCCGCCGCGCTTGTAGCGCTCGGTCAGGGCGAGCACCTGATAAATGAGCATGCTGTCGGGGCTGTCGCCGACATCGAGATGGAGATCGAGATCGACATCGAATTCGCGGGCGAGCGCAAAGATGCGCTCGATCTGGGCCGAGGGATCGCTGTCGTAGCGCGGCGCCCCGCCGAGCACCGGCGCGCCCTCTTTCAGCGCGGCGACGAGCAGCTCCTCGGTGCCGGGATAGTTGGTCAGGCCGTCCTGCGGGAAGACGCAGATCTCGATGTCGATCGCCCACCTATAATCGGCGATCAGCGAGTGCACCGCCTCGAAGCCTCGGAGGCCGATCGCGGGATCGATCTCGACCTGGGTGCGCATGCGGGTCGTGCCGTTGACCAGGCACTCGCGCAAGGTGGCTTCGGCGCGGGCGCGGACGTCCTCGACTGTGAAGTCCTTCTTCAACGGCGCGGTCAGCGTCACCGGGTTGACCCGGCGGCCGGAAGGCGGCGGAACGCGGTCGATGATCCGCGACTTGTCGAGATGGATATGGGTCTCGATCAGCCCGGCGCAGACCAGCCGCCCGCCCGCGTCGTAGCTCTCCGCCGCGTCGCCCAGCTGCTTCCCGATCGCGGCGATCCTGCCGTCCGCGACGGCGATGTCGAGCGGACCCTCGGCGGGGCGATCGGCGAGGCGGGCGTTGTTGACGATCAGGTCCATCGCGGTGACCTCCGAGCTTGGCGTTTGTTGATCGGCTTGTGGAATACCGGCTGGGCCTCGGCAAGACAAAGTGCTGCCATCCGGAACTGCGCGCCGGCATCTTGCAGGCGTTTCTCCTTCAGGGTGGATCGAAGATCGAGTCGGCCGAAATCGATCACGCGGCTGCGCTGGTCCTGGCCGAGCAGACCCGCTTGACCGGCTATGACGCGAGCTACCTGTGGCTGGCGCAGCGACTGAACGCCGAGCTGGTCACGCTTGACCGGCAATTGGCCCGCGCCGCTGCCCTATCGCGACCCGGCTAGCAGAGCGTCAGCGCCAGCGCCTCATCAGGAGGCGTAGATCTTCACCAGCTCGCCATGGGCGGATTTGACGGCGTCTTCGGCCGGCATCCCCTGCACCGCCTTGGCGTACATGTCGGTCAGGAGGTATTTCGAGATGACTTCGGCGGCGTTGCGTTTGGCCGGCCCGGCATAACCGGCGAACCGTCCGCTGCGCGCCGCGGTGCGGAACGGCGCCATGACCGGATCGACCTTCCACAGCGCGTGATTTTCCCACAGCGTAGTCGGACCGACCGAGAAGCCCTGCTGCGAGGTGAACCACGTCTCGTAGATTTTCTCCGAGTGGAACCAGCGCAGGAAGTCCTTCGCCGCTTTCTGGTTCTTGGAATATCCCATCACCATGTCGGCGAGCGGCACGTGCCAGCTGAACTGGCCGGCCGGGCCCTTGGGCAGCGGCGTGTGGAAGATGTCGTCCTTGAGCGGCTTGCCGTCGGCCGTCAGGTACGATTCCGGTTTCTTCTTGGCCTCGATATAGATCGAGGCGCCGTTGTTGGTCGAGCTGATCGCGCCGGCGAGAAAGGCGCGGTTGTTGCCCGAATCATCCCAGGCGAAGGCGCCCTCGTCGCAGGCATCCTTCCACAAGCCGACGGCGAACTTGACCGATTCGATCGTCTCCTTGCTGTTGAGCACCACGGTCTTGCCGTCGGCCTCGACCTCCTTGCCGCCCCACGACCACAGATAGGGATACCAGAAAGCCGGCCCGTCGCCGAAGGCATGGCCGAGCGTCTGGCCCAGCGGACGGCCCTTCGCCTTCAGCTTCTTGCCCGCCTCGCGCCATTCCTCCCAGGTTTGCGGAAACTTTTCCGGACCCAGGCCTATCTCCTTGAACCAGGATGTGCGGTTGGCGATCTGCAGGCCGACGATCGTGAACGGCACCGCGATCCATTTGCTGCCGTCATGGGCGACCGCGCGCGAGGTTTCGTAATAGCCACCCTGCGCCTTGCCGATTTCCTCCGCCACATCGCTGACATCGGCGACGCTGGCGGCATAGAGCTGCGCCCAGTTGGTGATGGCCTGGATGATGTCGGGACCGGAGCCGGCTTGCACCGCCGCGGTGACCCGCGCCTGGATCGTCAAGCCATCGACGCCCTCGAGGGTGATCTTGATGCCGAGATCCTTCTGGCACTGCTCGGCGATCTTGGTCCGGATCAGCTGATCGGAGGCCGGCACGTAGTCGGACTGCCTGACCCAATGCACCGTCGTCCCCTGGGCAAAGGCCGGCGCCCGGCCCGAGGCGAGGATCGCGGCCAGCCCGCCGCTGGCCGCCGACGCCATGCCGGCTCCCGAAAGCTGCAGCACGCGACGCCGAGTTACCTGTGCCATGGCGAAGTCTCCCATAGTGCGTCCTTCGAGACGCCCGCTGCGCGGGCTCCTCAGGATGAGGTTTTCTTAACGCGACCCAAAACATTCCTCATGCTGAGGAGCGCTCCAAAGGAGCGCGTCTCGAAGCACGCAGGTTTCCGGTGTAGGTCAAGGTGAGGCACTACGTGTCAGGCGTAGATCTTCACCAGCTCGTCATGCGCCCATTTGACCGCGTCCTCGGGGGCCATGCCCTGGATCGCTTTCGCATACATGTCGGTGATGATGTATTTGGTATTCACCTCGGCGGCCTTGCGGTTGGGCGGCCCGGCATAGCCGTGCAAGCGCCCGAACGGCGGGATGTCGCGGAACGGCAGCAGAACGGGGTCGACCTTCCATACCGGGTCGTTCTCCCAATCCTTGGTGGCACCGTCGGTAAAGCCCTGCTGCGAGGCGAACCATTCCCCGAACACTGGTTTCGAATGGATCCACCGCAGAAAGTCCTTGGCCGCCTTCTGGTTCTTTGAATACCCCATCAGCATATCGGTAAACGGAAACGGCAGATTGAACTGGCCGCCAGGTCCTTTGGGGATCCTGGCATGAAGGATGTCGTCCTTCATCTGCACCCCCTTCTCGGTCTTGTACGAGTCGGGCTTTCTCTTGGATTCGATATAGATCGACGCACCGTTATTGGTGGCGCTGATGCTGCCCGCCAGGAAGGCGCGGTTGTTGTTGCTGTCATCCCAGGCGAGGCCGCCTTCGTCCATTGTCTCCTTCCACAGCGGCACGGCGAACTTGACCGATTCGAGGGTTTCCTTGCTGTTCAGCACCACCGTCTTGCCGTCGGCCTCGACCTCCTTGCCGCCCCAGGACCACAGATACGGGTACCACCAGCTCGGCGCATCGCCAAAGGTATGGCCGGCGGTCTGGCCATACGGGTGGCCGGCAGCCTTCAATTTCTTGCCGGCGGCGCGGTACTCGTCCCAGGTCTGGGGAAACTTGCCGTCGAACCCGACCTCGGCAAGCCACGATTTGCGATAGGTAATCAGGCCGCCGCCGACGGTCCAGGGCACGCCGATCCATTTGTTGCCGACGGTGGCGACGAGCCGAGCCACGTCGTAATAGCCGCCCTGCGCCTTGCCGATCTCCTCGGCCACGTCGCTCGCATCGGCGAGGCTGTCAGCATAGAGCTGCGGCCAATTGCCGATCGCCATCATGATGTCCGCTCCGCTGCCGGACTGGATCGAGGAGGTGACGCGGGCCTGGATGTCGTTGGCGTTGATCGTTTCGAGGTTGAGCTTGATGCCGATCGCTTTCTGGCATT
>CAYMRQ010000074.1:1573-19808 GCA_964392845.1 uncultured Rhizobium sp. | reverse complement strand
CGCGCAGGATTACGCCGAGGCGATGCGCTGGTACCGCGAGGCCGCCGACCAGGGAAACTCCACGGCGCAGGGCAATATAGGGGCGCTTTACGGGAACGGCCACGGTGTCGCTCAGGATTATGCCGAGGCGATGCGGTGGTACCGTAAGGCGGCCGATCAGGGGAACGCCGGAGGGCAACGCAATGTCGGAATCCTGTACGCGAATGGCTTGGGCGTGAAGCGCGATCTAAACCAGGCGCGGGAATGGATGCGAAAGGCGGCGGCGGGTGGAAACGAAGGCGCGAAAAAATGGCTCGCGGAGCATCCTGGATAACGGCGCCGCGATTGCGCCGACGAAAAACGCCCCCGGTTTCCCGGGGGCGTTTCGCGTCGGATGCTGCCGGTGCGGCGGCGGATCAGGCGGCCTTCTGCTCGGTCACCTGCGGCCGGGACGGCTCGCCGCCGGCGATCTTGATCGTGCGCGGCTTCATCGCCTCGGGGACCTCGCGCACCAGATCGACATGCAGGAGGCCGTTGTCGAGGCTCGCGCCGCTGACCTTGAGGTGGTCGGCCAGGCTGAAGCGCCGCTCGAAGGCGCGCCGGGCGATTCCCTGGTGCAGGTAGCGGCCGTTCTCGGCGTCCTTCTGCGCCTTGCCGGTCACGATCAGCGTGTTCTCGTGCACGGTGATGTCGAGCTCACCCTGCGAGAACCCGGCGACCGCCATCGTCAGGCGATACGAGTTCTCTCCGGTCGTCTCGATGTTGTAGGGCGGGTAGGAAACCGCCGTGCTGTCGACGCGGTTCGCCGTATCGGCAAGGCGCGCCAGCCGATCGAAACCGATCGTCGAACGGAACAGCGGAGTGAAATCAAAGCGATCCATGACCATATCCTCCAGCGAGCAACATGGGTTAAGGCACCCGCACATCGGCCGGGGCCAGTCGTCTACGCGCAGCCCCACCAGTGGCGACCACGCAGATGTTAGGTGGTTACTCGGGCGCCGCGTTCAAGAGGGGCTCAGTACTCGACGCAGGCGCGGACCGCCTTGAGCGGTCGGGTTGACAGCAGAGGTTACTGCTTGCGCTCGAACCCCTGGAAGCGCCGGTTGAAGCGGGCGAGCTGGCCGCCGGTGTCGAGCAGGCGCTGCTGCCCGCCGGTCCAGGCCGGGTGCGATTTCGGGTCGATTTCGAGCCGCAGCGTGTCGCCTGCCTTGCCGTAGGTCGAGCGCGTCGCATAGCTGCTGCCATCGGTCATCACGACAGTGATCTCGTGATAATCCGGGTGAATGCCTTCCTTCATCGCGCAAACCTTTGGCTATGCGACCTGACGAGGCCGGTATATAGCGGCCCAATACCTGTTCCGCAATGCAATCAACCCACTCGCGAGTCATCCCGGCGAAGGCCGGGACCCACCAATCCGCGCCAGAGACGGTGGAGGAGTGGATCCCGGCCTTCGCCGGGATGACGGGAACGGGGTTGCGCAGTCCCTGTCGACCGGAAACCAGTCAGGGTTCGGCCGATAAATACTCCATCGCCGCGTTGACGCCGCCTTGCCCGTGCGGCACGCCGGTCAGATCGAGCGCCATTTCGACCGCGGCGATCGCGCCCAGGAGCATCGGCTCGTTCAAATCGCCCAGATGGCCGATGCGGAACACCCGGCCCTTCAAACGGTCGAGCCCGCCGCCGAGCGACACGTTGAACTTGTCGAGAGCGGTCTGCCGCACCTGGTCGGCATCGTACCCCTCGGGCAGCAGCACCGCGGTGATCGTGTCCGACTGGGCGCCGGGGTCGAGCGCATAGACCTCCGGCCCGTCATTCTGGCGCCACACCCGCACCGCGCGGCGCGCCGCCTCGGCGAGCCGGTGGTGGCGGGCGAAGACGTTGTCGAGCCCCTCCTCCTCCAGCATACGCAACGCCTCCTGCAGGCCATAGAAGAAGTGCACCGGCGCGGTACCGTTCCAATAGGCCTGCGAGCCCTCGCCGAGGAGGCGCCTCCAGTCCCAATAGACGCGCGGCAATCTGGCCTGGGCGGCGGCTGCGAGCGCCTTGGCGCTGACCGCGGTGAACGCCATGCCGGTCGGCAGCATCAGCCCTTTCTGCGACCCGGCGACGACGACATCGACGCCCCACTCGTCGGTGCGAAAATCCATCGAGGCGAGCGAGGAGATCGTGTCGACCAGGAAGAGCGCAGGATGGCGCGCCGCGTCGATTGCGCGGCGCAGCGCGGCGACCGGGTTGGCGACGCCGGTCGAGGTCTCGCTGTGCACCAGCAGCACCGCCTTGATCTTATGCTCGCGATCGTCGCGCAGGCGGCTTTCGAGGCGGGCCGGGTCGGCGGGGCGGCGCCAGTCGTTGGGCAGGGTCTCGACCTCGAGCCCGAAGGCTTCGCCCCGCATCCCCCAGTTCAGCGAGAAAAAGCCGCTTTCGACGACCAGCACCTTGTCGCCCGGCGAGAACAGATTAACGAGCGCCGCCTCCCACGCGCCATGCCCGGTGGCGGCATAGGCCAGGATCGTCTGCTTGGTCTTGAAGACCCGCTTCAGCCCGGCAAAGCATTCGTCGGAAATCGCGCGGAATTTCGCCCCGGTGAAGTCGATCGTGCCGCGGTCCATCGACCGCAGGATGCGCTCCGGGATGTTGGTCGGTCCCGGGTTCATGAAGAAATGATAGCCGTGCGCCATGTGGTCACCCGTGCAGCGGAGCGCGCAGCATAATCGGCCGCGCCGGTAAAACAATCGTTGCGACGGTCGCAGGCGTCAGCGGCCGGCGAGCAGCCGGTCGATCAGCACATCGAGCCGGGGCGCCAGCCGGGCATAGCCGAGCGCGCTGAAATGCAGCCGGTCGGGCGAGATCGCCGGAACGAGGCGGCCCTCGGAATCGAGCAGCGCGCCGCCGATATCGGCATAGAGCACCGCGCCGTTATCGCCGCAGCGTCGGATCAGCTGGTTGACCGCGACGGTGTCGCGGCGCAGGCGGGCGTCGGGGGATTCGGCGCGCGGCCACAGGCCCAGGAGCAGGATGCGGGCGTCGGGCAGGCGCTCGTGCAGGTATCGTAGATTGGCGCGAATGCCTTCGGCGGCGGCCTCAGGCGGCCGGGGATGACCGATATCGTTGGTGCCGATCAACACGACGACGGCGGCCGGCGGCGGACCGTCGAGATTGCCATGCCGCAATCGCCACAAGAGGTGCTCGGTGCGGTCGCCGCTGATGCCGGCATTGAGCGCGCCGCGCGGCATCATGTGCTCGCGCCAGACCTGCGGGGCGAAGTGCTCGGTCAGCGAGTCGCCGAGAAACAGCACCCGGTGCGGCTGGGTCTTGACGGCGGCTTTGATCAGCTCGAAACGCTGCACCGCCGAGGCGGCCTCTCGCGGCTCGGGCGCGGCGATAACATCCTGCGTGAACGGCCCGCAGCGCAGCACCGTTTGCGGGCGTGCCGAACTCGGTCCGCACAGCACCGCCAATAGGGAAACGACGAACAATCCCGCATGGCGGGTCCGGGTCATGCGCTGATGCTCCCAGGCATAGATAGCGCGAGATTGCGTCGCTCCGCTCGCAATGACAACCTGATGGCGTCATTGCGAGGAGCGCTTCGCGCGACGAAGCAATCCCGGTCCATCAGGGAGGTTTGCCCATGCCGACGACTGACCCCGCCACAGTTTGGCCGAACTACCGGGAAGGCGATTTCGTCATCGAGAATTACGTGTTCGCCTCGGGCGAAACCCTGCCGGAGCTGCGGCTGCACTACCGCACGATGGGCGCCGCGCGGCGCGATGCGGCGGGTCGGATTGTCAACGGCGTTCTGCTGCTACAGGGCAATACCGGGACCGGGGCGAACTGGCTGCGCCCGAGCCTCACTGAGGAGCTGTTTCGGCCGGGCCAGCCGCTCGATGCGCGGGACTATTTCATCATCATGCCGGACGCGGTCGGCCGCGGCGGATCGAGCAAGCCGTCGGACGGGCTCAGAGGCGGGTTTCCGCATTACCGCTATCGCGACATGGTCGAGTCGGGATACCGGCTCGTCACCGAAGGCCTCGGCGTCGCTCATCTGCGGCTGGTGATCGGCAGCTCGATGGGCGGGATGCACGCCTGGATGTGGGCCGAGATGTATCCCGACCTGATGGACGGGGTGGTGCCGCTCTCCTGCCAGCCCGTTGAGATCAGCGGGCGCAACTGGCTGTCGCGCCGCGCCGCCGCCGAGGCGATCCGCCATGACCCGGACTGGAACAATGGCGACTACACCGAGAACCCGCGGCACTACATCTACGGCGCGGCCGGGAATTTCGGCACCGAAAGCCCGACGCGCATCCAGGAAATGGCGCCGACCCTTGCCGCCGCCAACGCGCTCTACGAACGCCGGCTTGCCGAGGCGGCCAAGGGAGACGCCAACAACCAGCTCTGGGCGATCGAGGCGATCCAGGACTACAACCCCGAGCCCGACCTCGACAAGATCAAGGCCCGGGTGCTGCTGATCAATGACGCCGAGGATCACGCCAATCCGCCCGAGCTTGGCACTGTCGAGCGGGCGATGAAACGGCTGAAGCACGGCAAGTATGTGCTGATCCCGGCCGGCCCCGACACCCACGGCCATTTCAGCCATTACTACGCGAAGCTGTGGAAGCCCTATCTGATCGAGTTCCTGGAAACGCTCGGCCCAGCACAGGCGGAAGCCGCGCAATGACCGAAGCGAGGAATTTCATGACGAGCGACGGGCTGTCGCTCGCCTATTACGTCGACGATTTCACCGATCCGTGGAAACATGCGCCGACCGTGCTCATGCTGCACGCGGCGATGGGCAGCGCCCGGCGCTATTTCGCCTGGGTCCCGCATCTCGCGCGGAACTACCGGGTGGTGCGGCTCGATCTGCGCGGCCATGGCAGCTCGCAGGCGCCGCCGGCCGAGCAACCCCTCGCCCTCGATCGGCTCGTCGCCGATGTCGCGGAGCTGTTGGACCATCTCGGCGTTGCGAATGCGCATATCGTCGGCAACTCGGCCGGCGGCTATCTCGGCCAGCAGCTGGCGATGACCCGGCCGGAGCGGGTGCGCAGCCTCGCGCTGTTCGGCTCGACCCCGGGGCTCAAGAACAGCCAGGCGCCGAGCTGGATCCCGCAGATCCAGGCAAAGGGGCTGCGCGGCTTTCTCGCCGAGACGATCCGCGACCGGCTGCCAGAAGATGCCGATCCCGGCCTCGTCGGCTGGTTTCTCGACGAGGCGGGCAACAACGACCCGGCCTATATCGCCAAATTCGTGCTGCTGATGGCGAGCTACGACTGGAGCGAGGAGGTCACTCGCATCCGCTGCCCGACCCTGGTCGTCATCCCCGGCGGCGAGACGGTCGGCTCGATCGCCAATTACCAGCCGTTTCGCCGGCTCGGCGATGTCGAGTTCCGGGTCTATGACGGCCTGCCGCACAACATCTGCGATGCGGTCCCCGACCGCTGCGCCGGGGATGTCCGCGACTTCCTGCGTCGCCGGTTTGGCGATTGAATTCGTATTTCGTAGGTTGGGTTGAGCAACGCGAAACCCGTCATCCTTCGGGCTGCATGGTGGGTTTCGCTCCGCTCAACCCACCCTACAAGCGTTATGCTCGCAAAGGCGCCTCGACTGTTACCGGCTCCAGCAACCCCGGCTCGTCATTCTTGACGTTGCCGACCGCCTGGCCGATCGGATAGGCGCGCATCTGCTCGGCCGGGTAGGGCTGGAGCAGCGAGTGCAACTCGTCCGGGCTTGCCTCGGCTTCGCCGAGCCAGAGCGGCCAGGCGGCCTTCGGCAGGATCACCGGCATCCGCTCATGGATCGGCCGGCAGAGCTTGTTTGGCAGACCCGTGACGATCGCGAAGCTGCGCAGGATGCTGCCGTCGGCCGGGTTCTTCCAGCGCTCCCACAGCCCGGCGAAGGCGAAGATCGCGCCCTCTTGCGGCATGATCGCATAGGGCTGGGTCTTGCCGCCCTCTTTCTGCCATTCGTAGAAGCCGTCGGCCGGGACGAGGCAGCGGCGCCGCTCGAACGCGTCGCGAAACGCCGGCCTGGTCTCGATCCCCTCGGCGCGGGCGTTGATGCAGCGGGCGCCGATCGACAGATCCTTCGCCCAGAGCGGCACCAGCCCCCAGCGTAGGAGGTCGAGCGCACGTGCCCGGCTCCGCGGGTTGTAGCGCACCACCGCGAGGTCCTGGGTCGGCGCCGCATTATAATGCGGCGGCGCGTTCGGCACCGGGTTCGCGGTCTCGAACAGCACCCGGATCTCGCCGAGCGGGGTCTTCTGGACAAAGCGGCCGCACATATCTGTTCAACGCTACACCGAGATTGCTTCGCTTCGCTCGCAATGACAGCCGATTGTTGTCATTGCGAGGAGCGCAGCGACGAAGCAATCTCGCCGATGCATTTCATATATCGAGGCCGGGCGGGTGCCGCTGATGCCAGTCGGTGGCCGATTGATAGGCCCAGCCGATGCGCAGCGCGGTCGCCTCGTCATAGGGCCGGCAGATGATCTGCAACGACAGGGGCAGCCCGGTCTGGGTGAAGCCATCGGGGATTGCCAGGGCGCACAGCTCCAACAGGTTGACCAGGCGGGTGAAATGCGCCGGGGTCGTGGTCTGATCGACCGCATCGACGCGGATCGCCGCGGTTTGCGTCGTCGGGGTCAAGAGCGCGTCGATCCCGTCGAGCGCCGCCAGGAACCGGCGCTTCAGCGCGTCGCGCTCGGCGAGCGCGGCGAGATAGTCGCGGGCGCTGATGCCGCGGCCGAGCTGGATGCGCGGGCGCACCGCCTCGTCGAGCGGCAGGGCCGGGTCGTCAACCAGATCGCCGACCAGTTGATAGGCCTCCGAGCCGATGATCCGGCCGACCATCTGCGTCGCATCGGCAAAGCGGCATGGCAGGGCGACCTCGACGATCTCGGCGCCAAGCCGGGCCAGCGCCTCCAGCGCGGCATCATAGGCGGCGAGCATCTCGGTGGCGCAGCCTGCGCGCTCGGCTGCCGGCATGCGCGCGAGGCGCAGCCCGCGCACGCCGCGCCGGAGCCCCGCCAGCGGATCATCGGGCGGCGGCGCCGAGAGGGTGCGCGGGTCGAGCGGGTCTCGTCCCGCCATGACGCTGTAGAGGAGTGCGGCATCCTCGACCGAGCGGGCGAGCGGCCCGGGGGTGTCGAGCGAGGGGGCGAGCGGCAGGATGCCATAGGTGCTGACCCGGCCGATCGTCGTCTTGAGGCCGGCCAAGCCGCACCAGGAGGCCGGCAGGCGCACCGAGCCGCCGGTGTCGGTGCCGATCGCCCAGGGCGCCAGCCCCGCCGCGACCGACACGCCCGAGCCGCTGCTCGACCCGCCGGGAGTGCGCGGCACGCCCAAATCCCACGGGTTCCACGGGGTGCCGAGATGCTGGTTGGTACCCCATCCGCCCATCGCGAACTCGACCGTATGGGTCTTGCCGAGGACGATCATGCCCTGGGTGATCAGCCGCCGCGCCAGGGTCGCGGTGGCCGCCGAGCGGCGCTCGCGCCAGGCCATCGAGCCGCCGGTCGTCACCCGTCCTTCGAGATCGATCAGATCCTTGAGGGCAATCGGCACGCCGTGCAATGGCCCAACCGCGTGGCCCGAGCGGATCGCCTTGTCGGCCGCCTCGGCGGCCAGCCGCGCGTCATCGCCGTAAACATCGATGAACGCGTGCAATTTCGCGTCGTGCGCGGCGATCCGCGCGAGCAGCGCCTCGACGATTGCAATCGGCGACAGCCGGCGCGCCGCGATCTCGGCGGCGAGATGGTGGGCCGGCAGAAAGCAGAGGTCGGTATTGGCGACGGGCATCTTGGTCCCCCTGAGGGCTCACGTCGGATAGAGGCGGCGGTAAACGCCGGGCGAGCCGACATCGTGCCGCATGAAAGCACGAACCCGATTGCTCCACGGGTTGCTGTCCCGCGCCTTGGCCCAGGGCGCGCTCTCCGACACGCCTGGGTTCTCGAACTCGTAGAGGGTCAGGTATTTCGGTTGGCCGTCGATCGCGACAAAGCGGCGCGCCCCGAGACAGCCGGGCACCGCCAGATAGGGCGGGATGTAGGCGGTGTTGTACCAGTCGTTGAACTCCTCCTCGACCATCGCCGGGATGTCGATCCGGCCCATCTGCAAAAACGGCGCGGGTTCGCTTGTCTGTTCGATCGGATTGGTGTGCCTCGGCAAGATCTGGCGGTAGGCGTTGCTCAGGTAATTGCGGCCGATCGTGCCGCCGGAATACTGCACCCGCCGCGCCGACGGCCGGAACCGCACGCCGTCGAGAAAGGCCGGGCTCCTCAGCACGTCCGGGGATTCGAGTTCGTAGAGGGCGAGGTATTTGGGGCCGCCCTTCAGCGCGACGTAGCGCCCGGCGCTGAGGAACCCCGGCACCGCGAGCAGGTGGGCGATGTGCTCCTCGTCATACCAGCGGTGATATTCGGCCTCGAACTCAGGGTCGATATCGGCCCACACCATCAGGAGGCCGGTGCCGCGCGTCTTGGCCATGGTTCACCCCTCTCGTTAGGCCCCACGCTTCGCCTGAGCCATTTAACACCGCCGTCGCGACGCTGGCGAGCAAGAGGTGCGGGCCCGCCGCCCGGGCACGCCGCCGACCTAATGCTCTCGCCAAAGCCTCGCCGCGGGCTAGAATAGCTGGCCTGCGGCGTTTCGGCGCGGTTGTGCAGGCAAACGGGATCGGGCACGCCGTGACGGAGCAGCACAGCAAACGCCTCGCCCGGCAATGGAACCGGGAAATCGAGGACGAGATCCGGCGCGAGGCTGCGCGCAACGCCGCCGGCGGCCCGTGGAAGGCGGTGGTGTGGGCGGCGCTTTGGGTGCTTTGGCTGGGGTTGCTGCTGGCGCTGGTCGCCCACACCAAGGCGCTCGGCTAGCACTGAAGCCGCAATCAAAAGCCCCGCAATTGGCGGGGCTTTTCCGGTGAATTGGTGCGCCGCGGTCTAATAGCCGCGTGGCGGCGGCGGGACAGGCGATCCCGGATAGGGCGGCGGCGGGTAGGCCCCGGGGGGCGGGGCCCCCATGCAGTTCGCATAATAGATGTTGTATCGCTGCTGCAGGTCCATCGCGGCGTTCTGCGCGTTGGCGGCGCCGACCCCAGTGCCGACCACCGCGCCCGACGCCGCGCCGATCCCAGCCCCGCGGCCGCCGCCGATGGCGGCGCCGAGCGCTGCCCCAAGCCCGGCGCCGACCAGGGTGCTGCCGACCGTGGCCGCGTTGGCCTGATCGCGCAGCGGCGCGATCTGTGCGTCGGCATATTGCCGGCACCGCATGTCGGCAGACACGGCCGCCGGCGAGCTGGGCGGCGGTACCAATTGGGGTGCGGGGCCCATCGGGCCGACGCAGCCGGTCAGCGCCAGGGCGGCGGCCAACACGCCGGCCAGCCGGGTGTCATGGTAGGTCATCGAGCGATCTCTCCTCGCGGTAGCGTTGCGCCGCTCGCCGGTTCCCGCATTCCCCGGCAGAGGCGGCTCGATGGACAATGACCGACGATATCGCGCCGCGCAACACGCGCAGGGTCGGCGCTGGCCGCGCGGATTGCGCGACAGAGGCGCTCCGAGCGCGGGCTTTCCGCCCGCGTTTGTGAGATCGAACGCCATTGGTCTAAAGCCGGATCGCGACATCGCTGTCATTCTGAAGCTGTTCAATGATCGGTTGTTTGCTTCGTGGATAGAACATTACGTTGCGAGTTGCTTCTAAACGATATTCGTGAACGTCGCCAATCAACGACATGTTTTCGTCATCGATCAGCAAAGGGATATAGGAGAATTCGTTCAGATAATCATATGCTGCCCGGAGCCTGTCTGGCGACAGGCACTCAATGATAAAGATCGGCAGAGAACTGCAGATTGCCCGGCGCATACCAGCGAGCACCTCTAATTCATAGCCTTCCACATCAATTTTTACAATATCTGGACCGGTCCGCGGCAGTTCGATTACCGTGAGGGGCTTATCGTTGGGTGCGAGCGCAAAAAGACTATCGAGAGGCAGCATCCGCACCTCCTCGCTATACCGAAACGGCCGGGAACCGCTTTCGACGAGCAAGGTGGACCCGCAATCAAGATCATATATGCTGCCGTGGTGGTTCAGCAGACAATTGCCGGGCCGATCTCCCGCAGCAAAATTCAACGGCGCGATCTGCGTCTGAAGCCCGTTAATTTGTATGTTAAGGCATAACCGGGAAAATATCTGCTTGGTCGGCTCGACAGCGGCCACCTTGATGAGTGGGTTTGCGTCTGCCGCCACCAAGGCATAGATGCCGGTGAACGCGCCGACGTCTATTGCATAGGTGCTTTGCTTGGCAAGCTGAAACCACACTATCAGTGAAGCGGGTTCGAAAGATCGGGGGCCCGAATTGCGGTAGGTGTCCGCGACGACGTCATCCCCTATCGAGAGCATGTTCAGCTGCGAACCACAGCCAATGTCGACGGTTACAATCGGACGATCGCCCAGCACAGTCAATTCGTGCATCGGTCCGGGCGCAAACGGCGCCAATTCGGCGGCCCGCCGATAGGCATCGATCGCGACTGAGCGCCGGCGTTGCAGCTTCAGCGCGTGCCCCAATTGCAGGTATATGTCGGCATCGCTCGGCGCTTGCGCGAGCGCGGCGCGGTAGGCCGCCTCCGCCTCGTCCAATCTTCCGCTGTCTTTCAGCATGTTGCCGTGCTGAACCCGGATATCGGTGCGCAGAGGCGCCCGCTCAAGGATCGCCCGGTAGGCCTCGGCTGCCCGCTCATATTGTCGTGCGTCGCGCAACTGATCCGCCTCTTCGGTCGAGACACTCGACGCGGCCTGGCCTGGGTCGCCGTTTTGCCGGAAGGAATGAACGACAGCAGTCCGGTTCGAGGTGCGACGTTCAATCTCCCCCATCGACGCGATGCTGCCGGCCTCCCGCAGCAAGCGCCGGGTCCCACCACCCCGTGCCAAAAAGCTGCGGATCACACCCATAGGACCAAATCTTTCAAAACTTGCACGCTAGCCAAGATCACGTCAGGAATTGGCTACTGCCCGAATTCAAATATACTCGATAGCTGCGCGCTTGCCGATTCCCGCATTCCCCGGCAGCCGCGGCTTGATCGACAACGACCGACGATATCGCGCCGCGCAACACGCGCAGGGTCGGTGCTGGCCGCGCAGCTTGCGCGACAGAGTCGGCTCCGCGCGCGGGCGTTCCGCGGCCGGCTATAGCGCCGCTTGCTGGGCCCTTTGTGCGCCCGCGGCAGCGATGACGCGCCGCAGGCTCGGGAGAATCCGCGGATAGTGGGTGGGCGGCGAGACGCGGAACTGGGCGCGCACCGCATCGACCGGCCGGCTCAGCAGGTTTTCCCAATCGGCGGCGATCAGCCAGTCGGCCGCTTTCCCCTGCCGGTAAGCCTCGTACACCGCGCGCAGCACAGGCTGGCCGCGCAGCCTGCGGGCGATGCGGAACGCGGCAACACTGGCGATCACCGCGAAACCCTTCAGCCCGGTCTGGGCATACGAGAAGGCGGTGACGCAAGCCTCGCCGAGCGGATCGCGGCCATACCCGGCGGTAACGTGAATGAGGTCGTGCATCTCGCGGTTGCGTTCGCGAAACCAGGTAATTTCATCCGTAGACGGCGGCCTTTGGATCTTCGACAGCTCGACCAGCTTCTCGGCCGAGAGGTCTTCGGCGGCGATGAAGTCGTAGTAGGCGCGCCCGAGCGAACCGGGCGGCAGCGCGGCGAGGCTGGCCCTGTCGCTGAGCCGGGCAAGCAGACTGCGCCGCTCGGCGAGCATCGCCCGGCCGGTTTCACTCTGGCGGAAGCGGGCGAACTGGCGCAGCGTGGTCTTGCCGCGCAGCGCCTCCATCAGCAAAAACACCTGCCTGGTATCTTCGCGGTCACGGGTCAGGTTGCGCATCGCGCGCAGCGCGGCAATCGGATGGAGGCGGGTGCTGGCGGATTGCGGCATGACACATCTCCTCTCGAAGCCTTTGCGCGACGAATGTTGCAGCACACGAACCGCGACCGGAGCGAGGCCTACGACTGCGCCCTCGCGCGCTGGCGGCGGTGCTTGGCTTTGAGCTTTGCCTTGCGCCGGGCGAGGCGTTCGCGCGTTCGGGAATGCCGGTCCTGTGCTTTTTTCATAGCCCCTCGTACCTTGCACGATGTTGCCCTGCCCCGGCTTCGGGAGGGGCGATCAGAGGGCAGGTCAGGATGACCTGACCCCCTGATCCAGTTGGCTCCCCGGGACGGATTCGAACCATCGACCCAGCGGTTAACAGCCGCTTGCTCTACCACTGAGCTACCGGGGATCAGAGCCCGCCCGGACGAAAGCAAAACGGGGCGGGACCAAGTCACATGGAGGCCGGAAGCGGAATCGAACCGCTGTACACGGATTTGCAGTCCGTTGCATAGCCACTCTGCCATCCGGCCAATATTGGAAGTCCTTGTGGCAGGCGTGATATAGGCGTGCGGTACGAGGAGGGTCAAGGCGCAGCCGCGTGCCCGCGCCCAATCGGTGCGGCGGCGCACCGGAATCGCCGGCGTTGCGGCGGCGTTGCTGTTGCTGCACCGGGCGGCGACCCATATATTCATGATCTTCCGCAAGCGGGTGAAGGATCCCAGGATGGCGCGCGTTACCGTCGAAGATTGTGTGCTGAAGGTGCCGAACCGGTTCGAGCTGGTTCTGCTCGCCGCGCAGCGGGCGCGCGAGGTCACCTCGGGGGCGCCGTTGACCCTCGATCGCGACGACGACAAGAACCCGGTCATCGCCCTGCGCGAGATCGCCGACGAGACGATCCAGCTCGCTCATCTCAAGGAATCGCTCGTGCGCGGCATGCAGAAACATATCGAGATCGACGAACCCGAGGAGACCCCGGACCTCGAGCAGACGCTGTTCGGTGTCGCCGATCCGACCGGCTCGGTGATCGGCGAGGACGAGATCGACGAGGAAGCGCTCGATGACGAGCTCGAGGAAGATTTGCTCGCCATCGAGGATGAGGACGAAATCGAGGCCGAGACGGACGAGGCGCCAGCCGCCGAGGGCGACATCGGCGAGGAAGAGCCCTGATGCGGCGCGGCCCGGCCCGGGGCGCAGAGCGCAGCGCCTCGGCCATGGCAACCCAACCGCGCTAGGCTCGTGGATCCGGTGACTCGCCCGGGAAACAACTCGGCGCATCGCCGGGGCAATCGCACAGAGGCAGCCGCGCGATGATGCGGCAATTCGAGCTCGTCGAGCTGGTCAAATCCTACGACCCGAAAGCCGACGAAGCTGCGCTCAACCGTGCCTATGTCTATTCGATGAAGGCGCATGGCGCGCAGCTGCGCGCCTCGGGCGACCCGTATTTCTCGCACCCGATCGAGGTCGCCGGGCTCCTCGCCCAGATGAAGCTCGACACTGCCTCGATCATCACCGGGCTGTTGCACGACACGGTCGAGGACACCGTCGCGACGCTCGACGACATCGAAAAGCTGTTCGGGCCGGATATCGGCCGCCTCGTCGACGGCGTCACCAAATTGTCGCGGATCGAGCTGCAGTCGGACCAGACCCAGCAGGCGGAAAACTTCCGCAAGCTGGTGCTCGCGATGTCCGAGGACATTCGCGTCCTCCTGGTCAAGCTCGCCGATCGCCTGCACAACATGCAGACGCTGCGGTTCATCAAGGACGAGGAGAAGCGGCGGCGCATCGCGCGCGAGACGATGGACATCTATGTCCCGCTCGCCGAGCGCATCGGCATGCACCGGATGAAGGACCAGCTCGAGGATCTCGCCTTTGCCGAGCTTCATCCGGATGCGCGGGCGAGCATCAACGCGCGCCTCGGGTTCCTGCGCGAGAAGGGCGGCGACATCGTCTCGCGGATCGTCGCCGAGCTGAGCCAGACGTTGAAAGAAGACGGTCTGGCGGCCAACATCTCCGGCCGCGAAAAATCGCCCTATTCGATCTGGCGCAAGATGCAGCGCAAGAACGTTTCGTTCGAGCAGCTCGCCGACGTGATGGCCTTCCGGGTGCTCGTCGACGGGGTCGGCGAGTGCTATCACGCGCTGGGAATCATCCATTCCGCCTATCACGTCGTCCCCGGCCGCTTCAAGGACTACATCTCGACGCCGAAGCCGAACAATTACCGCTCGGTCCATACCGGTGTGATCGGGCCGGAGCGGCAGCGCATCGAGGTGCAGATCCGCACCCGCGACATGCACGAGGTGGCCGAGCTCGGCGTCGCCGCGCACTGGATCTACCGGCAGCAGGCGGGCCGGGTCGACGGGCGGCAATACCGCTGGCTGCGCGAATTGCTGGAAATTCTCGAGCATGCCTCGAACCCCGAGGAATTCCTCGAGCACACCAAGCTCGAGATGTTCCAGGACCAGGTCTTCGCCTTCACCCCGAAAGGCGATCTGATTGCCCTGCCGCGCGGCGCCACCCCGGTCGATTTCGCCTATGCGGTCCATTCGCAGATCGGCGATACCTGCGTCGGCGCCAAGATCAACGGCCGGCTGTTGCCGTTGCGCACCGAACTGGCGAATGGCGACCAGGTCGAGATCGTCACCTCGAAGGCGCAGACCCCGTCGCCGACCTGGGAGCGCTTTGTCGTCACCGGCAAGGCGCGCGCCCGCATCCGGCGCTTCATCCGCACCCAGCAGCGCGCCCAATATCTCGATCTCGGCCGCGCCATCGTCCAGAAGGCGTTTCGCCAGCAGAGCCAGGCATTTTCCGAGCGGCCGCTCGAAGCGGTGCTGGGCCGGTTCAATTGCGCCACGGTCGAGGATCTGTATGTCGCCGTCGGCGAAGGGCTCGCCACCGGCCGCGAAGTGGTCAACGCCGCCTTCCCGCAGCCGCCCGATTCCCGCAGCAAGGTGATCCCGCTCGCGCGCGCCCGCAAGAAGGGGCGCCCGAACGAGATTGCGGTGCCGATCCGCGGCCTCATTCCCGGGATGGCCCTGCATTTCGCCGGCTGCTGCCACGCACTGCCCGGCGACCGCATTGTCGGCATCGTCACCACCGGCAAGGGGGTGACGGTCCACACTATCGATTGCGATACGCTCGAAAGCTTCGCCGCCGAGCCGGAACGCTGGCTCGACGTCGCCTGGAGCAGCGAGGAGGCCGACGCCGCCCATACCGGCCGGATCAATGTCACGATCGCCAACGAGCCCGGCAATCTCGGCAGCCTGACCACCACGATCGGCAAAGAAGGCGGCAACATCAGCAACCTCAAGATCACCAACCGCTCGATCGATTTCTTCGAGATCATGGTGGATATCCAGGTGGCCGACGTGAAGCATCTGTCGATGATCATCGCGGCCCTGCGCGCCACGCCGGTCATCAACTCGGTCGAGCGCGCGCGCGGCTAGCGCCAAAGCGATGCGGCCAAGTCAACAACCCCTTTTGATCAAATCCCCCGTGGCCGGGCTTGTCCCGGCCACCCACGTCTCTCTCTGCTACGAGATTGCGTTACAGGAAGACGTGGATGCCCGGGACAAGCCCGGGCAAGGGGATAACGTTGGCCGAGCCTAGGTGATACTGGGCGTCGGCAGCGATCTGATCGACATCCGCCGGATCGAGCGGGCGATCGAGCGTTTCGGCGACCGCTTTCTCGACCGCATCTTCACCCAGAACGAGCGGCGTCGCTGTGATCGCCGCGGCATCACCCGCGGGGCGAGCTATGCCCGCCGCTTCGCCGCCAAGGAAGCCACGGCCAAGGCGCTCGGCACCGGCTTTCGCAACGGGGTTTTCTGGCGCGACCTCGGTGTCGTCAACCAGCCCTCGGGTCAGCCCGGCATGCGGCTCACCGGCGGCGCCCTGGCTCGGCTCGAGGCGATCACCCCGGCGGGGATGCAGGCGCGCCTCGATGTCAGCCTGACCGACGAGCCGCCGCTCGCCCAGGCGGTGGTGATCATCACCGCCTGGCCCGCAGCCGTAGCGCAGGGCGAGTAACATTCCGCGCGAGCAGCTTGACTTGGCGAGCCGCGGTTGGCCTGATCGCGCGCCTCTAACGCGCCGATTGGGTCATGAAATCCAACTCAAGCCATAACGTGATTTCCAAAAAAAAAGCGGCGGGCGGCATTCTTGAAACCGTCAAAACCGTTGTTTACGCGGTGCTGATTGCGCTCGTCGTCCGCACCGTCGCGTATGAGCCGTTCAACATACCGTCGGGGTCGATGGTGCCGACTTTGCTGATCGGCGATTACCTGTTCGTGTCGAAATTCTCGTACGGCTACAGCCGGTATTCGCTGCCGTTCGGCCTGCCGCTGTTTTCCGGACGGATTTCCCTGCCGTTCTCGCAGCTGCCCGAACGCGGCGATGTCGCGGTGTTCAAGCTGCCGACCGACCCGTCGACCGATTATATCAAGCGGATCGTTGGCCTGCCCGGCGACCGCATCCAGGTGCGCCACGGTGAGCTCTATATCAACAGCCAGCTGGTGCCGCGCCGGCCGATCGATGATTACGTCTACCAGGATGGCGGCACGGCGGTCGTGCTCCGCCAATACATCGAATCGTTGCCGCGCGAGCCCGGCGAACCGGCGCTCGACCATCCGGTCATCAAGGTCAGCAACAATGGGCCGCTCGACAACACGCCGGTCTACGAGGTGCCGCCCGGCCACTATTTCGCGATGGGCGACAATCGCGACAACTCCCAGGACAGCCGCGTGCTCTCGGCGGTCGGCTACATCCCGGCCGACAACCTGGTTGGCAAGGCGCAATTCCTGTTCTTCTCGGCCAAATGCACGGCGGAGCGGTGCGAGGCGCGCTGGTGGGAAATCTGGAAATGGCCGTTTGCGATCCGCTACCTCCGGCTGTTCCACGGGGTGGGCTAGTTGGGCATTGAAGGGGACGGTCAAACCCGCCAAATAGCTCGACCGCCCGCGCGACGCCGGCCCTGGCTTGCTGCGCTTTTGTCACTGCTGGCTCCCGGCGTCGGCCAGCTTTATAACGGGGACTACCGGCCGGGGTGGTGGCTTTTTGTTGTTTTCGTCGGCCTCGGATTGGCCGCCGCCGTTATGCGGTGGCTGGCCGCAGAGGCATCTCTATTCGTAACGCTGATCGAGATATCCCTTATAGCCCTTCGGATCGGGACGGCAGTCGCCGCCTTTCGTCGAGCTCGGCGGATTGGCACGGTAAATATTGGACGCTACCAGCATGGCTGGCTCTACGCTCTCCTGATTCTGTTATACGTTCCGTTGGTTATTCTGGCGTTAGTGGTGCGTACCGTCGCGTATGAGCCGTTCAACATCCTGTCGGGAGCGATGATTCCGACGCTGCTGGTTGGCGATTACCTGTTTGTCTCAAAATTTTCATACGGCTATAGCCGCTATTCGCTGCCGTTCGGTCTGCCACTGATGTCCGGCCGGATTTTCTCGCAGCCGCCTGAGCGGGGCGATGTCGCGGTGTTCAAACTGCCGACCGACCCGTCGATTGACTACATCAAGCGCATCGTCGGGCTGCCGGGCGACCGCATCCAGATGCGCCACGGCAATCTCTATATCAACGACCAGCTGGTGCCGCGCCGGCCGGCCGATGATTACGTATACCAGGAGGGCGGCACGACGATTGTGCTCCACAAATACATCGAATCACTACCGCGCGAGCCCGGCGTACCGGCGCTCGACCATCCGATCATCAAGGTCGGCAACAATGGGCCGCTCAACAACACGCCGGTTTACGACGTGCCTCCCAGCCACTATTTCGCGATGGGCGACAATCGCGATAATTCGCAGGATAGCCGCGTGCTGTCGGCGGTCGGCTATATCCCGGCCGAGAACCTGGTCGGGCGTGCGGCGTTCATCTTCTACTCTACGGATGGGGCGGCCACGCGGTTCGATCGAATCCTGAAGGCAATCCATTGAGCGGGGCTGTGCAGAACGTGCTGGGCCAAACGGACGAAAATCCGGCCCAGCTGATCGGTCATGCCTTCGCCCGGCCCCAACTCCTGGCCGAGGCGCTGACCCATCCAAGCGCGCTGCCGGCGCCGCGCCGGCCGGCACGGCGCAGCCCGCGGCGGGCGGCGCCCAATGGAGTTTCCCGGGGAGTTCCTCGGGGCGGCTATGAACGACTCGAATTCCTCGGCGACCGGGTGCTTGGCCTGGTCATCGCCGATCTGTTGTGGCGAGGCTTCGAAGATGAGCAGGAGGGGGCACTCACGCGACGGCTCACCCATCTGGTGCGGCGCGACGCGCTGGCGCGGGTCGCCGCCGCGATCGGCCTCGATCGCCATCTGCGCCTGTCGCCGGCCGAGGCGGCCGCCGGCGCCGCGCGCAACCCGGGAATCCTCGCCGATGTCTTGGAGGCGGTGATCGCGGCGATCTACCTCGATG
>CAYMRQ010000074.1:0-1563 GCA_964392845.1 uncultured Rhizobium sp. | reverse complement strand
TCGCCTTCATCGAGCGGTTCTGGGAACCGCTGATCGCCGAGATGGCGGCGCCGCCGAGCGACGCGAAAACCGAGCTGCAGGAGTGGGCGCAGGCGCGCGGACTGAAGCTGCCCGCCTATCAGCTGATCGCGACGAGCGGCCCGGATCATGCGCCGCAGTTCACCGTTTCCGTGCGGGTTGCCGGTTTCGACGAGGCGAGCGCTACGGCGTCCTCGAAACGCGCCGCCGAAACCGCCGCGGCAGCGGCGCTGCTCGATCGGCTCGGCGGCACCACGGCATCGGGCGGTTGACCGCAATGTCAAAGACAAAGCCTCGCACCAATAAACCCTCTCCCGCATTGCGGGAGAGGGGGGACCGCTCGCGTACGCGAGCGGTGGGTGAGGGTCTGACCGCCGACTCGACGCAATGGCCCTCACCCGCCCCCGGGCTTCGCCCGGGGGCACCCTCTCCCGCGGTGCGGGAGAGGGGCGAACCGGCTGCTGCGCTGACCCGTTGCGGCTATGTCGCACTGATCGGCGCGCCCAATGCCGGAAAATCGACGCTGCTCAACCAGCTTGTCGGCCGCAAGCTGGCGATCGTCACCCCCAAGGTGCAGACCACCCGCACGCGCCTCCTCGGCATCGCCATCGTTGGAGAGGCGCAGCTCATCCTGGTCGACACGCCGGGCATTTTCGAGCCGCGCCGCCGGCTTGACCGCGCGATGGTCGCGGCCGCCTGGGCCGGCTCGGCCGACGCCGACGAGACCGTGCTGCTGGTCGACGCCGCGCGCCCCGCCGATCCCGATACGCGGCGGATCATCGACCGCCTCGCGGCAAGCCGGCGCCGCGCGATCCTCGCGCTCAACAAGGTCGACCTGGTCCGCCGCGACAGCCTGCTCGGAGTTGCCGACACGCTGTTTCGCGCCGGCTGTTTCGAGCGGGTCTTCATGATTTCGGGTTTGACGGGGGACGGGGTCGAGGATTTGAAGCAGCATCTCGCGTCCGCGATGCCGCCCGGGCCCTGGCTGTTTCCGGAGGACCAGCTTTCGGACGCGCCCGAGCGCTGGCTTGCCGCCGAGGTCACGCGCGAGCAGGTGTTCCTGCAACTGCATGACGAGCTGCCGTATTCGGCGGCCGTCGAGACCGAGGCGTGGCAGGAGCGCGCCGACGGCAGCGTGCGCATCGACCAGGTGATCTATGTCCGCCGGGCGGGGCAGAAGGCGATCGTGCTCGGCGACAAGGGTGCGCGGATCAAGGCGATCGGCTCGCGCGCCCGCGCCGAGCTCGCAGGCATGCTGGGGCGCCCTGTCCACCTGTTCCTGTTCGTCAAGGTGCGCGAGAATTGGATCGAGGATCCCGAGCGCTACGCCGCGCTCGGCCTCGACTACAATGCGTAGGTCTCCGCACGGCGACCAATTCCTCTATGTCATACCGGCGAAAGCCGGTATCCACGTTTCTGCCGCACGAGCGGCCGGCGAGTGGGTCCCGGCCTTCGAACTTGTTAATCTATCGCGCCATGATGACAGGAGACGGGCTGCACCACGATCCCGCGTCCTTCGAGACGGCGCTTCGCGCCTCCTCAGGA
>CAYMRQ010000073.1:11498-19872 GCA_964392845.1 uncultured Rhizobium sp. | reverse complement strand
CGCCTAGGACGGAATCCACCACGACCTCAATCTCGCGCTCTTTTCACACAGCCTGCACCCATAGCAGACTTCGAACGCATTCCGAGCTTGCACTCCTAACACTTTACGACATCCTTCACAGCACGACTTCCCTGCCAGGATCGGCGCTGCGATCGAGATTAATGGATTCGAGCGGCGCGGCAGCCAGCAAAGCCTTAAGGCTCTTTCCTTCCGGTGTCTTCTTGCCCGATCGAGCCTCGCCGCGCACGCGACCTTTGGGCTGGGGGCGATCGCGATGACGGGGGATGACCCTCTCGCCGTGCTTCATCTTATCTTCAGCCTCAGCGTGGGCGGTCGCCGGCCAGGGTCACCCGGTGCATGGCCCGGCGAAAGCCGTGATAGTCGTTGATCGGGTTGTGCTGGGCGCAGCGATTGTCCCAGAACGCGAGCGAGCCAACCTCCCAGCGAAAGCGGCAGGTGAATTCGGGGCGGATCTGATGGGCGAACAGAAAGCGCAGCAGCGGTGCGCTTTCCGCCTCGGTCATGTCCCGGAAGCGCACGGTGTGACCGCCATTGACATAGAGCGCCTTCCTGCCGGTCTCCGGATGGGTGCGCACGACCGGATGCTCCGCGGCATATTCGGCGCGGGCATCGCTGCGGGCACCGTCGCGCATGCGGTCCTCGCGCGTTTTGGAAACGTCGGCCTTGGCCGAGGAATTGACCGCGACGAGGCCGTCGAGCAGTCGCCGCATGCCCGCAGACAAGGCCTCGTAGGCGAGATACATGTTGGCGAACAGCGTGTCGCCGCCATAGGGCGGCACCTCGCGCGCGATCAGCATCGTGCCCATCGGCGGGATTTCGAGATAGGCCGTGTCGGTGTGCCAGAGCCCGCCGAAATTGACCCGCTCATGCGCCAGCTTGACGACCGGGGTAATCTCAGGAAACCCGTCGATCCCCTTGACGAAGGGGTACTCGATCGGCTTGCCGAAGCGCCGGGCGAAGGCGAGGAACCGGGCGGGCGGCAGGCTCTGGCCGCGGAAGAAGATGACGAGGTGGTCGAGCCAGGCGCGCCGGATCGCGGCGATCGTGTCGTCGTCCACCTCGCCCGCCAGATCGACGCCCGAGATCTCCGCGCCGATCGCCCCGGCGAGGGGATGGATTTCAGGCGAATTCCTTCTCACGGCCTCTCGAACCTCCGATGCCCCACCGCCAGCGCGACCCCCCCAGAGGGCGTGGCGGTGGGGCATCTTATAGCCGCCGGCGAGCCTGATTGCGCCCGCTTGCGCAGACCGGGTCGGTTGAACATACTCCGGTAGAACGGGCCGCGGAGAGAAAGACCGTGGAGATCGGCGAGTCGCGCCTTGGTAAGCTCATCCCGGTGCGGTTCTGGGGCACCCGCGGCTCGGTGTCGGCGCCGCTGGGGCACAGCGCGGTGCGGGCGAAAATCCGCGACGCGCTGCTCGCCGCCCGCGGCCGCAGCCTGACCACCGCCGAGGCGATCGACAGCTTTATCGACCGCGAGCTACCGTTCTCGGTCAGGGGCACCTTTGGCGGCAACACCAGCTGCATCGAGATCGGCACCGGCGGGGACGAGTACCTCTTGTGCGATCTGGGCACCGGGCTGCGCGAGTTCGGCAATCACGTTCTCGCCCAGCCGGGCCCCAGCCGGCCGCATTGCTTCAATGTGTTTCTCTCGCATGTGCACTGGGACCACATCGAGGGGTTTCCGTTCTTCGCGCCGGCTTACATCCCGGGCAACCGGATCCGCATCCACGGCTGCCACGAGAATTTGCGCGAGGCGCTGCTGGGCCAGCAATCGGTACCCTATTTTCCCGTACCGTTCGAGTTTCTCCGTGCGACGATCGAGTTTGTCGAACTGGAGCCCGGCGTCGAATACCAGGTCGCCGGGTTTTCGGTAACCGCCCTCAAGCAGTTTCACGGCGGCGATTCCTATGGCTACCGCTTTTCGCGCGGCGGCAAGTCGATCGTCTACTCGACGGACTGCGAGCACAAAGCCCCGATATTGGACGCCTCCTACCCCTTCGTCGAATTCTTCCGGAACGCCGATCTCTTGATCTTCGACGCGATGTACTCGCTCGCGGACGTGGTCACGATAAAGGAGGATTGGGGACACTCCAGCAACATTATCGGCGTCGAACTGGCGCAATTGGCGCGGGTCCGCCGGCTTGTGCTGTTTCACCACGAGCCCGCGTGTGATGACGCCAGGATCGAGCAGGTGCTCGGCGAGACGATCCGCTACGAGGAAATCAACCGCAACGGCCACAAGGTAGAGGTGATCTCAGCTTATGATGGCCTCGAACTCGCCGTCTGACGAGCGATCTTAACGGCGCGGTTGCTGCAGGAAGTCGATCAGCAACCCACTAACCGCCTCGGGCTGTTCCTGCTGCGCCCAATGGCCGGCGCCGTCGATCAGGTGGCAGCCCTGCATTCGCGTGCACACGGTTGCCTGCATCCGTTCGAAACTGCCGGGCCTCTGGTAGACCCCCCAGTCGCTCTTTCCGGAGATGAAAAGCGACGGCACATCGATGGTTCGACCGGAAAACAGCTGCAGTTCGGCATCGTACCGGCCCGTGGTCCGCGCGCGATACCAATTGAGGCCGCCCTGGAACCCATTGCGCTCATATTCGGCGCTGTAGACGGCAAGTTCGCTGTCGGGCAGCCAGCGGCAGGCGGCGATCTCGGAGGCTGAGGGCATTTCCTCGGCCACGGTTGCCGCCATGTCCCGGTCCAGATCCATGATGTAGTAGGTCGGCATCCGGGCCAACTCCCCCGCGCTCCACGATTTGAGCGGGAAAGGCCGATTTTGCTGCCAATCCGCGCTCTTGTGGTGGAAATAAGCGCGCAGGAAGGCATGAACGCCCTGCGGGCAATGCCACATCTCGGCATTGGCGGGGCGCGTCGAATAGTACCATTGGTAATGCTTGCGCGGCCGCGCCAACGCTGCCAGCGCCTCGTGGATGCTGGGGCCGGTCGCCGGTGGCAGCGGGTTCTTGTCGGTATCAAAGGGCAATTCGGGCGGCCCGGCAAACGGCGCGCTCATCAGCGCTGCCGAGCGGAACACATCGGGTCGCACCACGGCGCACCACGCCGCAACCGAGGCGCCGAAATCGTGCCCCACCACCGCCGCGACCGAGCGGTAGCCCAATGCCGCGACCAGCCCCAGCGCATCCCTGACCGCGTTGAGCAGGCGAAAATGGCCGAGGTCTCCGTCGTAATCGGCGTCCCACCCGGTGGTGCGGCCATATCCCCGCTGGTCGGGCGCGGCAACATGGAACCCCGCCTCGGCAAGCGGCAGCATCACCTTGCGCCACGAATAGGCGAGCTCAGGAAAGCCGTGCAGCAGCAAGACGAGCGGCCGGCCGACAGCCTCGAAGCCGGCCTCCAGCACATGCACCCTGAGGCCATTGACCTCGGCCACGAAGCGGGAGCGTATGCCGGGCGGAAGAACGGCAGGGTTCAGCGGATCCATTCGCAAGGCTCCCATTCAGAGAGGTCTCAATTACGACGGCGATTCGCCAGCCTACCGGATGCGCGGTCCGGCGCGCATCAGCCATACCAGCGGGATCGCAGCCACAGCAGTAAACGCCAGCAGATAAAAGGCGTTGATGTAGCCGATCATCGCCGCCTGGCGCTGGATCTCGCCGGCAAGCCGCAAGAGGCCGCTCGTGTTATCGATATTCCAGGCGGCCGGCATCCCGGGGAAAACCAGCGCCTTGTTGTAGGGGGTGATCAACTCGGTCATGCGGGCATAGTTTGTCGCGGTCGACCGCACCAGCAGCACTACGGTTACGGAGATATAAAGGCTCGACCCGAAATTGCGCACCAGCGTAAATACCCCGGAGCCCTCGGTTACCTGGTGGGCGGGCAGGGTGGCGAAGGCCAAGACGGTCATCGGCGTGTAGGTGAGCCCGAAGCCGAAGCCTTGCAGGGCGTTGGTCCAGAACACGTCGACGCTGCCGAGATTGATGTCGAGCTGCGCCATCTCCCAGGCGGCAATGGCCTGCGCCGTCAGCCCGGTGGCCACCGCAAGCCGCGGATAGCGTTTCGAGAACGGCACGACGATCAGAAACGCCATCCAGTTCCCGGTGCCGCGCGCCGCCAAAAGCATGCCGATCGTGCTGTCGGGATAGCCGCGCAAATCGTGCAAGAGGCCCGGGAACAGAACGAGGGTCGTAAAGCTCAGCATCCCCATGAAGAACGCGATGACGAGGCCGATCGCGAAGTTGCGGTCGAGCAGCAGTTTGGGGTCGAGGAAGGGGTGGGACGCGGTCAGGCTGTGCGCGACGAAGACCCACAAGGCGATCGCCGCCACCCCCGCTTCGAGGCAGATCTCGGGCGATTCGAACCAGTCGAGGCGCTGGCCGCGGTCGAGCATCAGCTGAAGACCGGTGATCGCCACCGACAGCGCGATGAAGCCGGTCCAATCGAATTGGATTCGGCTGCGCGTCTTGTATTCCGACAGCGCGAACCAGATGCAAATCATCGCGACGAGGCCAGGCGGCACGATCATGAAGAACGCGGCGCGCCAGTTGTAGGCTTCGGCCATCATGCTGCCGATGATCGGGCCGAACACCGGCCCAATCACGCTGCCGGCGCCCCAGATCACCATGACCGCGGCGTGCAGCTGGCGCGGGAAGGTGGCGAGCACGATCCCCTGGCCCATCGGCATGATCGTCGCGCCGAACATCCCCTGGCCAACGCGATAGAGCACCAGCGAACCGAGGCTGTCGGCGATCCCGCACAGGAACGAAGAGACGGTGAACCCGAGCACGCTGAAAAACATCACATTGCGCCAGCCGAGCCGGCTCGCCAGCCAGCCGGTCATCGGCGTGGCCACGGCGGTCGCCACCAGGTTCAGCGTGATGACCCAGGAGATCTCGTCCTGGGTGGCCGAAAAAGCGCCCCTGATCTGCGGCAGCACGACATTGGCGAGGGTGATCGTCATGCCGAACAAGAGCGTCGAGAGCGTCACGGTCAACAGGATCAGCCATTGTCGCGCGCTGATGCTGAGCAGACTGAGGGAACGCCGCGCCGGGCTCGGCGGCTGACCGGAGGGTCCGGCTGCGTCAAACGCTGCGTCGCGGCTCGCGGCTTCCATCACCGGCGGCTCGGCTGCCGCGTTATCAGCCGCGGCCGTATTTGGCGTGGAAATGCGGCAGGACGCGCGTTCCCATCATCTCGATGACCCGCAGGATCTTGGGCGACTCCATGCCTGGCCAGCCCATCCGGAAGATCAGGTAGTTGGAGTCGAGGCGGCGAACCCGCTCCTCGATCTGCTCGATGACCTCGTCGGGGGTGCCGAGGATGAAGCGGTCGCGGGCCAGCGCATCGAAGGCGACCCGGAAGCTTTCCTCGCCCGGCAATACCTTGTCTTGGCCCCATTCGGCATAGGCGTTGTATTTGCCAGCGAGGAACGGGCGCGCGGTTTCGACCGCCTCCTCATGGGTCGGCGCGACATGCAGTTCGAGCGCGATCGGCCGGGCGCTCGGCATCGGCCGGTTCGCCTCGGCAAGCGCCTGCTTGTAGCGCTCCCACTGCCGCTCGATCGTCGGCAGCGCGGCATGCGGGTTGACGAACCACGGAAGCCCAAGCCGCGCGGTGCGCAGGACGGCCCGGTCCGCATTGGCGGCGATCCAGATCGGCGGATAAGGCTGCTGCACCGGGCGGATCGTGCAGGTGGCGTCGTGGACGCGGAAGAACCGGCCCTCGAAATTCACCGCCTCCTCGGTCCACAGACGCTTGATCAGTTGGAGCGCTTCCAGCATGCGGGGCACCCGGTCGCGCGCGGTCACGCCGAACGCCTCGTATTCGACATCGCGGTAGCCGATGCCGACGCCAAACACGACGCGGCCCTCGGACATGATGTCGAGGCTGGCGACCTCCTCGGCGGTCTGCACCGGGTTGAGCAGCGCCAGCAGCAGCACCGACAGGCACAGCTCCATCCCCGGCGCCTCGCCGGCGAGGCGCGCCAGCAACGGCAGGCTCTGCAGCGACTGGTAGGGCGGCGACAGGTAATGATGCCCGGCCGCGAGAGCATCGAAGCCGGCCTCGCGCGCTAGCCGCGCCTGCTCGACCGCCTCGCGAAACCGCCGCACCGGATCGTCGGAGCGCGGCTGCTGCGCGCTGATGAAGACGCCGAATTTCATGTGTCGCTCCAGAGCATTTTTCGGTCACCTCGGCATACGCCGTGCCTGCCCCTCACCCTCCCACGCCTTCGGCGCGGGTCCCTCCCTCTCCCCGCGGCCGCGGGGAGAGGGTTGGGGTGAGGGGCCGGCACCGGCGGATCAACCCGATCACCTTTCCGTTCTAAGCCATCCCGGCCGCGGCAAGTTTGCGTGCCGGGCGCAGGAATTCGGGGTCGAACACCCGGGTCGCCATCACCTGACAGCGCCGGATCAGGCGGATCTCGTCGGGGCCGTAATCGGCGATGGCGCGGTGCAGCGTGCCGAGATGGTCCCAGATCAAGAGGTCGTTCTCGCTCCATTGATTGGTGTAGCGGTACTTCATCTGCAGCTGGTGCGCGAACAGATGGTCGAGCATCGCGTCGCTGTCGCGCTCGGGCAATTCATTGATGCGCACCGTGAAGCCGGGGTTGCAATACAGCACCTTCCGCCCGGTGATCGGATGCGTCAGGAACACCGGGTGGACGACCGGCGGCCGGCGGCGGCGCTGCTCGTCGGTCATCGGCGGGCGCTGGCTTCCCCGGTCGCGGCGCATGTGCTCCCAGAATTTTTCGATGTTGTGGGTCGCGGTCATGCCCGCGAGCCGCGTCTTCAACTCCTCCGGCAGGCCGTCGTAGGCGGCGTGCATGTTGGAAAATTCGGTGCCGCCGAGCGGTTTGCCGTCGCGCTGTGGGATGCGGATGCCATAGAGCACGTTCACGAAGCCGGGCACCTCGCGGTAGGTCATGTCGGTGTGCCAATCCTGGCCGGCATCGGGGCTGCCGATGTAGCGACCCTCGACCTTGAGGTTCGACAGGATGTCGATCTCCGGGTATTCGCGGGCCTGGTCCGGGTCGCGGACCGGGCTGCCCTGGATCTCGCCGAACCGCTCGGAAAACCGCTTCAGCGCGGCCAAATCGAGATGCTGGCCGGGAAAGCGCAGCACGCCGTACCGGCCGAGCGCGATGAGGATCTGCCCGAATTCGCGCTCGCCGAGCGGCTGCGCCAGATCTATACCGCTCGCCGTCGCGCCAAGCACCGCGCCGGTTGGTTCGATCGTCAGCATCGCGCGTTCCTTTCGGCTGGTTTGCCGCCACTGTAGAGCAAATTGCGCCCGATTGGGCCGCCGAGCGTCATTTTCAATCACCTCTCCGGTGTTCGGGAGGCCGGGCTCGCGTCGGCGATTTCGCTATAGAGCGCCTCGAAACGCGGCACGATCCGCTCGAGATCGTAATTCTCGACGATCTGCGCCCGCGCCCTGATGCCGAGCGCGCGCCGGCCCTCGTGACCGAGGGCGATCATTCGCTGCCACCCGGCAGCGAGCGCCTGCGGATGGCGCGGCGGCACGATGATCCCGGCATCGCCGATAACGAGCGCCGAATCCCCGATATCGGTCGCAACGCAGGGGACGCCGCACGCCATCGCCTCGCCGAGCACCATCGGCAAGGCTTCGCCGAAGGCCGATGACAACGTCACGATATCGAAGGCGGGGTAAAGCCTTTCCAGGTCAGAGCGGTCGCCGAGCGACAACACCCGTCCGGTCAGGCCATGCGCGGCAATCGCGGCGGCGAGCGGCCAATGGTCCGGCTCGGTTCCGGCTCCAGCCAAAACGAACCGGGCCTCGGGATGGGCCGGCGCCAATTGCGCCGCGGCCGCCAGAAAATTTGCGTGATCCTTCATCTGATGATACCGCGCCGGCAACAGGATCGCGACGGCGTCTTCGGCGATGCCGAGCTCGGCGCGGCCGCGCCGCCGTGCTGCGGGGTCGGGGCGCAGCGCTACGGTATCAAACGCGTTGGGGATGTACGCCCACCGGCGTGGATGATAGCCGATGCTTTCGTGAAAGCGTTGCCCGGCCCGCGCCACCGTAACGACGGCATCGGGGCTGGCCGAGGACCACGCGAGGATCCGCCGCACCACAGCGGTCTCGGTCGATGCCGAGGATTGCAGGCCCCACACCAGATGGGGAACCTGTCCGAGCCGCAGCATGATCAGGCCGAGCAGGTCGGCATGATAGAGCCAGGTCTGCAGCACCGCCGGGCGAAACTCGCGCAAGATCCGGGCGAGCCGCGAGATACCGCGGGGGTCGGGCAGCCCGCGACGCATCCGGAGGGTGCGCAGCGTCACGCCGGCGCCTTCAATGAGAGAACCCATCGTGCCCTTTTTTGTTGTTCCGGCGACCACCGAGAGAAATCGGGTCCGATCGGTCCGGG
>CAYMRQ010000073.1:0-11488 GCA_964392845.1 uncultured Rhizobium sp. | reverse complement strand
GCGAGGTTGACGAGCATCCGCTCGGCGCCGCCGGTTTCGAGCCCGGTTATCAAGTGCAGGATGGTAACCATGAACCACCGACCGCGAATGCGCTGTTGTCAGATCCCCGTGGCGCGGGACGGTCCGGCTTCGCCACAGGCGGCCGGCGCGGGCGGGGCAACTGGACAGCGCGCGAGCGCCGATGCTATACCGCAGCTCCTGCCGGAATGTTGAGAGTTCGGTAGCAGGTAAACACAAGTGGTGGTAGCGGTGGCGATCCCCCGCCGCCCGGTGAACTGAACGGCGCTGAGCGGCCGGCGACGGGCGCGGATCAACAATTGATGCGGCCGGCTGCAATGGTGTCTGTTGCGATTGGCGAGGATGAGAACGACAGGGCGGAGGAATGGCCGACCCCGCCCAGCCGAACCGCGCTTGCCTGGCGCGATCTCGCCGACGGTTTCGGCAGGAGCTGGTTGTGGGGCGCGCTGGCGCTGCAGGACATCAAGCTGCGCTATCGCGGCTCGATGCTTGGGCCGTTCTGGCTGACCATCAGCACCCTGGTGATGGTCGTTGCGATGGGCGCGATCTATGGGCGTCTGTTTCACGTCGATATCGCCACTTACCTGCCCTATTTGTGCCTCGGACTGATCGTCTGGCAGAATTTTTCCAGCACTATTACCGAAGGATGCGAGACCTTTTTGCGCGAGCAGAGCGTCATCCAGCAGGTGCCGATCCCGTTCTCGATCCATGCCTACCGCAATGTCTGCCGCAACTTCATCGTGCTCGCGCACAATCTGGTCATCGTGCCGATCGGGCTTGTCATCTTCGCGATCCCCATAGATTGGCACATTCTGGAAATCATACCGGGGTTCCTGCTGCTCGCGATCAACGGCTTCTGGATCAGCATCCTCTTAGGGTTGATCAGCGCCCGCTTCCGCGACGTGCCGCCGATCGTCGCCAGTTTTTTGCAGGTCCTGTTCTTCGTGACGCCGATCATCTGGCCTGTCGAGTTGCTCGGCGACTGGCAGGCGATCGCAACGTTCAATCCGCTGTTTGCCGCGATCGACGTCGTGCGGGCGCCGCTGCTTGGGGTGGCAACGGCCGACAACTCGTGGATGGCCCTCTTGATCATGACGGTCCTCGGCTGCGGCGTGACCTTCGCCGTATTCGCCCGGTTTCGCACACGGATCGCCTATTGGATCTGAGCGATGATGGCCTCGCTTTGCCTGCGCGACGTCTCGGTCGAATTTCCGATCTATTCGGGCGGCAGCCGTTCCCTCAAAAAACTGCTGTTCAATTCGACCACGCAGGGAAATCTTGCCCGGGACGCCCGCGACCGCGTCACCGTCGTCGCGTTGAGCGGCATCACTCTCGACATCGAGCACGGCGACCGCCTCGCGATCATTGGCGCCAACGGCGCCGGCAAGAGCACCCTGCTCAAGGTGCTCGCCGGCATCTATGCACCGACGCACGGGCGGATGCACGCGAGCGGCCGCGTATCCGCTCTGCTCACCGCCTCGGTCGGCCTCAATCCCGACGCGACCGGACGCGAAAACATCATCATCCGCGGCATGTACATGGATGTGCATCCGCGCGACATGCGGGCCCAGGTCGATGAGATCGCCGAATTCACCGAACTCGGCTCCTTCATCGACATGCCGGTGCGCACCTACTCCTCGGGCATGATGGTGCGGCTGTGTTTTGCGGTCGCGACCTCGCTGCGACCGGAAATCCTGGTGATGGACGAGTGGCTGGCGGCCGGAGATGCCGCGTTTCTCAACAAGGCGCGGCAACGCATGGAGGATTTTCTGTCTAGCACAAGCATCCTCGTACTCGCCTCGCACTCGATGTCGCTGGTCAAGGAATGGTGCAATCGGGCGATCCTGCTCGATCAGGGCCGGATCGTCGCTGCGGGCGGCGTCGCGGAGGTGCTGGCGGTCTACGAGAGCGCCAGCGCCTGAAAGACGCGGGCGTGCAAATGGATCCGATGATCGCCGGCAATCCGCTGCTTGTGGCCGCGTTTACCGGCGGCGCGGCGGTGCCACCGGCGCGGTTGCGCGTCCGGCAATACATTGCGCCGCTCGCGGGTCTTGGGATCGCCGTCCATGAAAGCTGGCCGGGCCTCGGCGCCTTTCCGCCGCGCCAGCGGATTTTGCGGCCGGCCTGGCTGGTCGGCACGGTGGCGCAACGGCTGCCGCGGATCGCCGCCGGGTGGCGCGCCGATATCACCTTGTTGCAGCGCGAGATGGTATCGACCCTGCCGACCCTCGAGGGGTGGACGCGGCGTCCCCGGCTCGTCGATATCGACGATGCGGTGCACCTCCATCGCGGCGGGCTGGCGGCGCGACGGCTCGCCGCCTTGGCGGATCTCGTCGTGGTCGGCAACAGCTGGCTCGCCGAGATCTGGGGCCAATGGAACCCTTCTATCGAAATCCTGCCAACGCCGGTGGATACCGACCGCTACGCCGTCCGGCCCTCACCGGAACAACCCACGATCGGCTGGATCGGCAGCGCCGGCAATCTGCGCTATCTCGCCGGGATCGCGCCGGCCCTGAGCCGGGTGGTGGACCGGTTTCCGGACACGGTGATCGCGGTCTGCTGCGACCGGCCGCCGGCATTGCCGGGGCTGCCGGTGCGCTATGTGCCGTGGTCGGAGGACGCCGAAGCGGATTTTCTTGCCGCGATCACGATCGGAATCATGCCGCTCGAGGATGGCCCGTGGGAACGCGGCAAGTGCAGCTTCAAGATGCTGCAATACATGGCGGCAGGACGGCCCTGCGTCGTCTCGCCGGTCGGCATGAACAGCGAGTTGCTGCGCGAAGCCGAGCTCGGCCGATCGGCGACGACCATCGATCAATGGACCGAGGCGCTGTCGAGCCTGCTCGCCGACCGCGATGCGGCCGCGCGAATGGGTGCGGCCGGGCGAACCGTTGCCGTGGCACGCTACAGCGTCGCGGCGCTAGCTCCGCGCCTCGCCGAATTGCTGCGCCGGCTGCGATGATCGCCGCAAAGCGCCTGGGACGCGCGCTGCTGCGCCGCTCGCGGGCCAGCTTACGGCTCCTCCGCCGCGTTCTCGATCGGCGTCGCGAGCTCGGCTGGCGCGAGTCTGCGATCCGTGCCGTGCGGCGACTGGCCGTCAGGCGAGCCTTGCCGGCACCGGCGTTGGCCGAGCCGCTTCCCGGCGAGACGGCACCCGCGCCCGGGGCGGTGCTCGACGCGATCTATGCCATCGGGTTCTGGCCTGGCACGCCGAAGCGCTACCGGGTTTTCAATATGGCCGAGGCGCTGCGCGCCGCCGGGTACGCGGTCCATGTCATGCCGTTCGATCGGCTCGACGACATCCGCCGCCATCGGTGGAAGGCGAGTGCGCTGGTGCTGTTTCGCGCCGAATACGATCGCCTGGCCGGCATCGAGGGCGTTCTCGCCTACGCCCGCACCACCGGCATGCGTGTCGTCTATGATATCGACGATCTCGTATTCGACGTGGGTCTCGCCAATAAGATCGATGCGGTGCGGCGAATGAACCGAGACGACCGGCGCTCCTTCGTCGAAGCGATGGTACGGCGGCGTATGCTGATGCTTGCCGCCGATCTGGTCACGGTCAGCACGGCGTATCTCGCCAGAACGGTTGAAGGGTTGGGGCGGCCGAGCGTGGTGATCCCCAATTCAATCAATGGCGAACAGCAGCGCGTTGCGGTGCAGATCGCGGCAGCCGGCCGGCGGCGGCACGACGGGGTGCGCATTGCCTATCTCAGCGGGTCGCCGACGCACCAGAAGGATTTCGCCGTATGCGAGGCCGCGCTTCTCGCGGTGCTGGCGCAACACCCGCAGGTACGTTTTCGGCTGGTCGGGTATCTCGACCTCGGGCCGCATTGGGAGCGCTACGACGACCGGGTCGAGCGGATCGGTTTTCTGAATGCGGCCGATTTGCTGCGCTGCCTTGGCGAGGTCGACATCAACCTGGCGCCGCTGGAGCTCGGCAATCCGTTTTGCGAAGGCAAGAGCGAGCTGAAATTCTTCGAAGCCGCGCTGGTCGGCGTGCCGACGGTGGCCTCTGCCACGGAAACCTTCGCAGCGGCCATTGAGGACGGGGTCACCGGGTTCGTCGTGAGTAGCAACAACGAATGGGAACGCGCGCTCGACCTGTTGATAACCGATGCCGCCCGCCGTCGCGCTATCGGCGAGGCGGCGAGAGAGCAGGCGCTCGCGCGCTACGGTCTTTCGGCGATTGGGCCGCAGGCAGTTGCGGCCCTGGGCTTGCGACCGCCGTCGACTGAGGCGGCGGATGCGAAAGGACCGTAGTGTCAGGCACTCGTTCCTATCGTGTGGCGCAATCCCCCCGGCGGGCAATCCGCCCGGCAACCGTCATAAAGCCCGCCGGGCAAAGCGGCGCAAGGCCGTGGAGAGCGTGCGCAGAGGGGCTGTCATCCGCCAGCTGGTGGATTCCTCCATGGCGCGCAGTCTTATACGCAGCTCGTCGGCAATTTCCCTTTGGCCTGCGACGCGCTCGAGAAGCTGCCTCAGCTGGTAGGAGCGCACCGAATTTTCACCCATCTCATCGATCATGCGATGCAGGAGCTCGCGGCGCTGCCGATAAAACTCGCCGGAGGTAACCTCTCGCGCGACTTCGCCCCGGTTCCACAAGTTCACATAAAATTCATTTCCCGAAGTCTCCGATACGTCAATTACCTCCCACGCTATAAGGTTCAAAAAATCAAGGTCACGCAGAATCAATTCAAACGATGCCGGGGTGAAAGTCCAGCAATGAGCGTCGCGATATTCGCTGCTTGGCCGGCTAACAAGTTCTTGCCATTCCGAGAGCGCATCGACCAACGATTCGTAGCCAACGATCTCTGATGGATCGGCGTCAAGAGGGAAGCTGGTAATGCCCTGGGCGCCGTAACGGCACTGCAGCGATTTCTGCTCGAACCATTGCGCCAGGGTCGGGCACTCACGCCTGGCGAAGTACGCATCGAGCATTTCGGCTAGCGTGCTGTGCGGGCGGAAATAGTCGAAGCAAGTGCGACGGTCCGGGACCGCCATGGACAGGATGCCGCCCGTGCGCAGCACCTTGTTGCATCCTTGCAGAAAGCGCACGGGGTCGGGCAGGTGCTCGAAATTGTGCGACGAAATGATGTAATCGAAGGTGCCAAGCTGGTACTTTTCGGCAAGCAACTCGGCAATGGCACTCGATGATCCGAGCAGATCAACTTCCTCGATATTCGGGACCATCTCGTCGGGGATCTCAGGATCCTCGGCGGCGCGACGGCGCAGCGTGGCCGCATCGAACACATCGACTGCCAGGCAGTTGTAGCCTGCGCGCTTCGGCGCGAGCGGGGTAAAATAAGGACCGATCTCGATCCCCTTCTGCTGCGGCGTAATAAACCGCGTTATTCGCTCACGCCTGTCCATCATTCCCAGCCAAAGTCACCGTCTCGGTATCATGCCGATCAACATGTGGTTTCCCACCGATCCTGATGGATCTCGCGCTATGGATGCCCTCATGTCCCGTACGAGGCATACTGCGTTCACCGCGTGAAACGTCAAGTGTGCGTAAGTTCTGGGTTCGTCTCCGTGGGCCGCCCCGCAATGCGACAGTTGCCGGGTAGATTTGGGCCAGTGGCTTCTGTCGGGCGTGATCCGCTAGATTTGAGCAATCGCTCCTCGACCCTTGCTTTTGCAGGGGGTGACAATAACCAGGCGATACGGCGGAATATGAGCGATCGCGGAACAAAGGAGTGCGATTTCTGGCTGTCCCGGCTTTCATCTGCTGGCCCGCGACGGCAGAGGCGTCTCGCCGTGACCGACGATTTCCTGCGGGCCTATCTCTTTCGCCCGGAAATGTTGCCGGGCGCGCAATCCTGCCGGGCCGAGGTGGCGCTGCACGACGCGCTCCTCGCCGACCCGCGCCAAAGCGTCGGCGAGGCGCGGCTGATGGCGCTCGCCGATGCGGGTTTGCGCGACAATTATCGCGTGGTGCTGCGCTTTCGCGACCGGCTCCTCGCCGGCGAAACGCTCGAGGCCGCCTGTCTCGACCTGCTTCGCCACGGCGGGATGGATCTCCCGCCGCTGTTCATCGACCATCTCGCGCACGCGATTTTGCGCAACCTGCTCGATGGCGAGCCTGCAACACAAGCTCTCGCTGTACGACGCGTTTGCCGGTGGTGCCTGATCAGCGACTTGCAGCATCAGCGGATCGCCGAATTGTGTGAGGAATTGGGCCGAGCGCGGTTCCCAACCTGTATTCCGGCATCGCGCAGAGCGCGGCGGCGACAGGGTCTTCCGTCGCCGACGTCCTGGAAGAGAGCTTGCGAGCCGAGCGTGATGCGCGCCGGGCGCGCGCCCGCGATAGGTTCGCTCGCGTCGCCGGCTTCCCGGCGGTGCGCATCCTGCTGCGCGGCGATGCGGGCTTTGCCCACGATGATCTGATGGCGTGGTGCGAAAGCCACGGCGTGGATTTTCTGTTCGGCCTGGCCAAGAACCGCCGGCTCGTCGGGCAGATCGAGGCGGAACTCGCCGAGGCGGCCGAGCTGAGTCAAAGGACCGGTAAGCCGTATTGTTGCGCCTGGGCCACCGCCTGGTGGGCGGATCGCCCCGGTCGAAAGCCGTAACTGTGCGGGAGAAATTCGGGTCCCACCGCTCCTGGAGAACCTGCAGCCAGGCTTGCTGGATCAGCCGGTCGACGACGCAAGGCACGCCGAGCTTTCTGACCCCGCCGTCCCGCTTGGGGATTTCGACCCGCTGGACCGGCTGCGGCTGGTAGTCCTTCGAGCAGTTGCGATCGAATGCTTGGCCCGCGCTGACGCAGGTAACCCTTGGCGTCGTCGATGGTCATCCCCTCCCAGCCAGGACCACCCTTGTTGCTGCGAACACGTTTCCACGCTCTTTCGAGATTTCCTTGGTCGCACACCGCCTCCATCAATGGCACTGCGCAAGCCGGACTTTCGGGTGCTGGCTTCGCCATGGGTGTTTTGGCCCCTTGGTGACCTCGAACCGAGGCTTCACCCCGACCTTTCGATACCAAGGCCAGCGAGTACTGGAGATTCTGCCGCTTTCCACGCATGCGTTGCCAGTCCTACTTGCCACTCTCAATCGTTCGGGCCTTCGGTCTTCGTTTCGTCTCGGCCTATCTGTTGCTCCGCCTTGCGGCCCTGGAGTGCCTCATTAGCCTTGCCGACGACTTGACCTATTACGCACTCTGCTGACTTCTGCCCCGCGGTCAGGCGGCCGCTCGACCCCCTCAGTCGCCTTTGGGACGACACCGAGCAGATGTCCCGGGGTAAGCTCAATCGCCTTCGGTGCACACCCGCCGGATCTACCCGTCGCGCCCTTGATGGATATGGACTTCGCGATCAGTTGCCCGCCGGCAGGTCGCCGGATCGGCCGCAATCACCGGCACCACCACCTCGCCAGCGCGGCTCTGCCGCCTGCAATCGCCCCCGCCGCTCGCAATCAGGCGGCCGAGATCATCACCCGCCTCCGCCGATGGCGGCACGCCGATCCGTCGCCACCGACACAATCCCCATAGCCCAGCCCGCCATCCCGCGGGTTCGCTCAATCCGGCTTCAATGAGGTCGCGATCATGCCCCCGCCCCACGCCTGTGCCGCGCGACCGCACAGAAGCCTCCAGATTCAGTAAATCATCGGAGCGAGGAAACGAGTGGACTGTGGGGTTTGGCCGGCAATGTGGTAATGTGGCGGATCGCTTGATTCTCGAGCAGCAGCCGCTATCATTTTTGCATCAACGAAGGGGGAGCGACGATGGCCTACGAAGGCATGATTGCGGAGACGATCACAATCAGCGGCAACAAGAATGAGCCGATCTCAGCCTATGTCGCGCGGCCGCTGGGCGGCGGCCCATACCCCGGCGTTGTCCTGATCCACCATGCGCCGGGCTGGGACGAGTTCTATCGCGAGACCACCCGAAGGTTCGCGCATCACGGCTATGCGGCGATCAGCCATAACCTCTATCACCGCGCCGGCGAAGGCAAAGCCGACGATGTCGCCGCCAAGGTGCGCGCCGAGGGCGGCGTCCCCGACGCGCAGGTCATCGGCGACACCGAAGGCGCGGTGCAATGGCTGCGCGCTCAGCCCTGGCTCAATGGCAAGGTCGCCGTCTGGGGCACCTGCTCGGGCGGCCGGCAAACCTTCCTGTTTGCCTGTCACACCAAGAGCATCGACGCCGCGGTCGAGCTGTGGGGCGGCCGGGTGGTGATGAGCAAGGAGGAGCTGAATCCGAAGCAGCCGACCTCGCCGATCGAGTTCACCAAAGGCCTGTCCTGTCCGCTGCTCGGTCTGTTCGGCAATGAGGACCGGTCGCCGACGCCGGAGCAGGTCAACCAGCACGAGGCCGAGCTCAAGAAGTGCGGCAAACAGTACGAGTTTCACCGCTACGACGGCGCCGGGCACGGCTTCTTCTACTATGACCGTCCGGCTTACCGCGTCGAGCAGGCGCTGGACGGCTGGCAGAAGGTATGGGCGTTCCTGCACAAGCACCTGGCCAAATAATCCCCACAACACTTCTGAAAAACGGCCATGTGTACCTCGATCGTTGAGATCGTCAGCGCAGCCGGCGCCGGCAAGGGTGGTGATGGGTGGTTCAACCTCACCCACTCGGTGGTCTCCTACGACCACCCACACCACGCTGTGCTGGAAGAGGCCATCACCATCGATTTCGTGAACTCGGCGCTCGGACCGGGCACGCGGGTCGCCGTCGAACTCACGCTGGAGTCGGCCAAGGAGCTGAGCGGCGCGCTTGCCCGGGCGATCGCCGCGGCCGAGATCGAGGAAAGCGCGCGGTTACGCCCGGCATAAGGCTGGTCTCACAATTTCGATGCGCGGCTGACCGCGCCGCTGACGCAGGGAGAGCGACGATGACCTCACGCGTGCCAATGGTGTCGCTGGAGCGCGCCCGCGAACTGGGCGAGGCGATGGGGATGCCGGCCCGGCGCACCCAAAGCGAGGCGTTTCGCGTGCTCGCCAATAATCCCGGCGTTGCCAGGGTGGCGTACGGCCAATTGATCCAGCTGCTGGAGAACAACCGGTTCGACACACGGCTGCGCGAGCTGATGATCATGCGGATCGGCTGGGTCACCGGCTCGGCTTACGAGTGGACAAACCATTGGCGGGTGGCGACCACGGCCGGGATCCCGCCCGAGGATATTCTGGCGGTGCGCGACTGGCGCAACTCCGGGCGGTTGACCCCGGCGGACAAGGCGATCCTGGCCGCCACCGACGAGTGTCTCGAAGGCAAATCGATTTCCAATGCCGCCTGGGCCGAGGTGGCGAAGCATGTCACCGACCCGGGACAGCAGGTCGAATTCATCATCGCCATGGGCAACTGGATGATGTTTTCGCTGCTGTTTCGCAACCTGCGCATTCCGCTGGCCGACGGGGTGGCGGTGTGGCCGCCCGATGGTCTGGCGTCGCCGGCGGCGGCAGGGTGGGGATAGGCTCGGCCGACTTCTCCGGTTCAGGCCTTCAGGTACTTGTTGAACCAGTCCAGCGTGCGCTGCCAGGCTTTCTTGGCGGCGGCTTCGTCGTAACGCGGGGTCGTGTCGTTGTGGAAGCCGTGATTGGCGGCTTTGTAGATATGACCCTCGTGCGGCACCTTCGCCTCGGTGAGCGCGGCATCGAAGGCCGGCCACCCGTCGGTTATGCGCTTGTCGAGTTCGCCGTATTGCGCGTTTATCGGCGTCTTGATCTTGGCCGTGTCGGCCGCGCTCGGTTGAGATCCATAGAACGGAACCCCGGCGGCAAGATCCGACCCCAGCCGCACCGCCAGCTGATTGACAATGCCGCCGCCGAAGCAGAAGCCGACGGCGCCGAGCTTGCCGCTCGACTCCGGGCGCGCCTTCAGCCACTTGGCCGAGGCCACGAAGTCTTCGGTCATCTTCGGACCGTTCACGGTCCTGAACGCCACCGCGGCCTTCTCATCGTCGCCCGGGTAGCCGCCGACCGACGTGAGGCCGTCCGGAGCGTACGCGATGAAGTTGAGGATCGCAAATCGGCGCGCGACATCCTCGATGTACGGGTTGAGCCCGCGATTTTCGTGAATCACCAGGACCACGGGCAGCTTGGCCGCACTCGCCGGCCGCACGAGGTAGCCCTTGATGCTGCCATTGCCCTGCGGCGACGGCACGGTGGCGGACTCCGCCTTGATCCGCTTATCGTCCGCTGGAACCTGTACGGCCCAGGCATAGTTCGGCTTCAACATCTGAAAGAGCGCCGCCGCGGTCACCCCGCCCACGGCGAATTTCTGGGCACGACGCAGGAATGCGCGGCGGCCGATCGCGCCATGCACGTAGCCGTCGAAGAGGTTCAGCAGCTCCTGCGGGAAATCCGATGCCTTCTTGCGTTCGATCGGTGGCTTGCGGTCCATGAGTGCGCCTCCCTGATGTGGCCGCAGTCTGTTAAATTTGTCCGGAAATGTGACGCGGAGCGGCAGGGCTGGTCCCTGCCGCTCCGCCATGAAAACCCGGGCTTATTGGGCGGCGGCAGCCATGGGTCGCGCTGCTGCCGCCGGCCGGTTCGCCCGCAGGAAGGTGCGGATGTGGCGCACCGCCAGCGGGATCTTGTCCGGGGTGTCCTTCCAGGGATAGAGGCTCACCTGCGCGTTCGGCGCGAGATGCACTGTCTCCATGGCGACGGCGTACGGGTGCGCCGGGACGTCGTCCGGCAGGACTAGGATCGGCGTCTGGCAGGCGCGCACGAAATCGCGCGTCACGGTGAACACGAAGTCCGCGGGTGAGCGGTACATCTTGTTGAGGAAGGCGTCGGCCATCGCCATCGTGATGTCGGGACGGCGCTCGCACAATGCCGGCGCCCAGCCCTTGATGTTGTTCTGATGGAACAGGTCCGGCATCGCCGGACGGAACCCGCTCGGCTGCGCCAGCACGGCGGCGACGACGCGCCCGGGCGCCCGCTTCAGCAGGTTCCAAATGAACGGGCCGCCGATGCAGAAGCCCATCACCAGGAACTCGCTGATGCCGAGGTGGTCCATCAGGCCGAGATGGTCGTCGGCGTAGGCGTCCCACGGCCGGTCGATCGCGAGCGGGCCGGAGGACTGGCCGCCATTGGCGTTGCGTAAATCCGCCGCGATAACGCGATATTCGCCCTTGAACTCCTCCAGCGGGTTGAACGGATGGGTCGCGAGGCCCACGACCGTGGAGTTCAGCCCGCCGCCGGGGATGACCAGCAGCGGAAAGCCGGAGCCGGCCTCTTCGTAATGGATGCGAACGTCGCCTTTTTCATAGAACGGCATGGGGTTTCTCCTCGCCCAGAGCGGTATTGGATCAATTTGATCGGAGCCGGCGCTATTGGGCGGCGGCCGCCATGGGTCGCGCTGCCGCCGCAGGCCGGTTCGCCCGCAGGAAGGTGCGGATGTGGCGCACCGCCAGCGGAATCTTGTCCGGGGTGTCCTTCCACGGGTAGAGGCTCACTTGCGCGTTTGGAGCGAGATGCACGGTCTCCATCGCGACGGCGTACGGGTGCCCCGGCACGTCGTCCG
>CAYMRQ010000072.1:5561-19878 GCA_964392845.1 uncultured Rhizobium sp. | reverse complement strand
GGAAAAACACAGCGCGTCGACCGAAACCTCTGACGCGTTTTCCCACGGCCTCGGTGGAAAGGCGGCATTCCCGATTTGCCCGGCCTGTGATGCCGACGCTGTAAAAGCCGACCTTCACACATCGGCGGCGAGGCGGCGGGTCGCGATCACTCGGTCTCACCCATCGCGAGGCGCAGGCCCGACAGGAACAACTCGCGGTGCTCGGGGTTGCGCCAAGGCAGAACGCTCGGCACGACCAGTGAGGTAATGGCGCGCAGCCGGGTGAGGATTGCGCGCGCTTCGTCGAGATGCCCCATATGGGCATAGCACGCGGCGAGAACCCGGTATGAGTGGGGATAGCCTGGATTGTCCTGAATGGCCAGGAGCAGCTTCGACGCCGCTTCGTCAAACTGACGCTTAAAGAAATAGGCTAGGCCCATTACGTGCAGAGGCGACCCAATACGTTCGCGCGGGCTTAGCCGCAGCGCCGTCTCGACATGCTCGATCGCGAGATCGGAGTGACCGGCGTAGTTCCTGAGAACGCCGCTCCTAAACCAACCTTGGGCAAAGCTCGGGTTGAGTGCGAGCGCCCGGTCGACCAGCCCGATCATCGCGCCGATGTCCTCGCCGAAAAAGGCCAGTACCATGGCGGCGTTGACGAGGATGCGCGGATCGTTCTCACCCGCCTGGAGCGCCTGCCGGGCAAGATTGATGGCCTTGCGGCGGGTTGTCTCCGGTGCTTCGGCCCAGCCGTCAATGACGAACCTCAGGTGGCAGAGCGCCGCCCAGGAGAGCGCCGGCCCGTAACGGGGGTCGATCGCGATCGCCTGTTCGAGCAAGCCCAGAGCCTCGAAAATCCGCTCTTTCGTTATTGGATAGAAGACCGCAAGCGCGCGCAGGTAGAGGTCGTAGGCGGTGAGGTCGGGCGCCGGCCGCGCCGCGGAGCGGCGCATTTCCGCCGCCTGCAACGCCGGCTCGATGACCCCGGCGACGCTCAGCGCGATCTTGTCCTGCAGTTCGAACACGTCTTCCAATGAGCCATCGAAGCGGTCGGCCCACAGATGCGCGCCGGTGAGCGCGTCGATCAGCTGCGCGGTGATGCGCACCCGGCCGCCGCCCTTGCGCACTGAGCCTTCCAGAACGTAGCGGACCCCCAGCTCGCGCCCGACCCGCTTCACATCGACGCTCTGCCCTTTGTAGGTAAAGCTCGAATTGCGGGCGATGACGAACAGCCAGCGTATCCGCGACAGCGCGGTGATGATCTCCTCGACCATGCCGTCGGCGAAATATTCCTGCTCCGGGTCGCCGCTGATGTTCTGGAACGGCAACACCGCGATCGACGGCTTGTCGGGCAGCGGTAGCGCGACGGCGGGACGAGCCACCGATCTCTCGGCTTGCACCCGGTACACCCGGATCGCCTGCGCAATGTTCTTGACCTGCTGTTCCCCCAGATCGTCGAAGGTTAACGGTAGCTTATTGCCGATCTGGCCGTGCGCTGCGGCCGAAACGCAGATCGCGCCGGGCTCGGCAAGGCTTTCCAACCGCGCGGCTATGTTGACCCCATCGCCGAGCAGGTTCTCGCCGTCGACTATGACATCGCCCACATGGACCCCGATGCGGAACTGCATCGGTTCGTCTCCGGTGCCGCCTGCATTCTCTGTGGCGATTGCCGCCTGTACCGCAACTGCGCATTGGACGGCATCGACCGCGCTGGCGAAGTCGGCGACGACGCTGTCGCCGGCCGTATTGAAGATCCGGCCGCGGTGCGCAGCGATCAGCCCGTCGACGATGGCGCGGCACTCCTTCAGCCGGGCGAGCGTGCCCACCTCGTCGTCCGCCATCAACCGGCTGTAGCCGGCAATGTCGGCGGCGAATATCGCTGCGAGCTTTCGTTCGACAGGCCTACCGGGCACACTTGGCTCCTCCCCATCTCACTATAGCGAGCCGCGCGACCGCGGCGCGACCTTTCAAGCGAAGATCGTCAGTCCCCGGTCGAGACGGGACCTGATCCGTCCACTTTCGGTCATTTCCGCCGGCCGCCGCGTAGATCGATGAGGGTCTCTTTCGGGTCGGAAGCGGGCGCCCGCGGCGACTTATCGCGCCGGCTCAGCGGGCAACCGCGACCCCCTGCACCTCGACCAGCATTTCCGGCCGCGCCAGGCCGGCGACGGTGATCAAGGCGCTCGCCGGGAAATTGTCGCTGAAGATCTCCTTGCGCAAAGCGGTGAAGCGGTCGCCGAGCCGCGCATCGGTGATGAACACGGTCATCGTCACCAAATCGGCAAGGCTCGCGCCGGCTTCTTCGAGGGTCCGGCCGAGCCGGGCGAAGACCTCGCGGACCTGGCCGTCGAAATCGGCGGCGAGCGAGCGGCCCGATGAATCTTCGATCGCCACCTGCCCGGCGAGCCAGATCGTGCGGCCGCCTTCGGTGATCACCGCCTGCGAATAGGCGCGGGCCTGCGCCGTCTCGCGTTTGACGTAGTTACGCTTCAAGGCTTCTGCCATCTCTTCCTCCATTCGGCTCGCCAGCGGTGCTATGCTGCGCGCGATGGCCGGCGACGCAACCCCCTTCTTTGACGACGCACGACAGCGAGCCGCAGGCTGGCTTGCCGCGTGGGACGGACAGGGGATCCACCGCACCGCCACCACGGGCGACAACGCCGGCGCCGACTGGCTGGCGCGGGAGGCGGCAGCACTTGGCGCGGCGGTAACGATCGAGGAATTCGCGCTCGACCGGCTCGACCCGGTCACGGCCTTTCTCGAAATCGGCGGCGAGCGGATCGACGGGGCCCCGGTTTTCGACGCGCCGGCGACCGATGCGGCGGGCATTGCCGGCAGGCTCGGGCCGGCCGGCGGCGATGCCGAGATCGTGGTCGCCGAGCTGTCGCTCGGCGCGTCCGCTTCGGCAGTGGCGAATGCGAGCGGCTGCGCCGCACCGCCGGGCATCGCGGCTTTGTGGTGCTGTGCGCCGGCGAGAACCCCGGTATGGGGCCGCTCAACGCCGAGAGCTTCCGGCAACCCTATGGCGCCCCGGCGATCCATGTCGCAAGCGAGGCGCGCGAAGCGGTGCGCGCCGCGGTGGCGCAACGCGCCCCGGCCCGGCTGGTCAGCGAGAGCCGCTGATTCCCTTCCCTTGGCCGCAACGTGGTCATTGCGCTCGCCGGTACCGATAGAAGCCGCCCGCCGCTGGTCGTGATGACGCCGCGCAGCTCGTGGTGGCAATCGACCGCGGAACGCGGCGGCGGCATCGTCTGCTGGCTCGAAAGCTTGCGTGCGCTGCTCGCGACGCCGCCGGCGCGACCGGTCATCTTCACGGCGAACAGCGGGCACGAGCTCGGCCATCTGGGGCTCGACGATTTTCTCGCCCGCCGCACCGGCTGGGACCGGCCGCGGCGCGACGGCGGCGCCACCTGGGTGCTGTACGGCGCCAATATCGGCGCGGCCGGCGGCATTCTGTCGATCGTTTCGGCGGCCGACGATCTGCGCGCCCTCGCCGATGCGGAACTGGCTCAGGCCGGTCAATCTCATGCAATGGCGCCGAAGGACCTGGTGCCGGGGGGCGAAACCCGCGACATCCACCGCGCCGGCGGGCATTGTCTCGCCGTCAACGGCACCAACAAGCTGTTTCACCTGCCGCAGGACCGCTGGCCCGAGGCGGTCGATGTCCCGGCGATCACCCGCATCGCCATCGCCGCGGCGCAGATCGTGACGGCGCTGGCGCGCGCGTGATTGCTCCGGCGCGCGATCCTCACTAGCCTTGGGGAAACGCAGCGTTGCGTGAACGCCTTGGCTGGCGATGCCGGGCGCCTGCGCCGAGGAGTTCGTCATGCCCGAACACAATTGGTCGTTGCGCGGCGAATATATGGAAAGCTGCAACTGCGACTATCTCTGCCCCTGCATCTACACCAATCCGCAAGCGCCGGTGACCTACGACCACTGCACGGCCTTGATGGTGTTCCGGATCGACGAGGGCCGCTCGGGCACGGTTCGGCTCGACGGCCTGAAATTCGCGCTGGTGATCCGTTCCGGCAAGGTAATGTCCGACGGCAACTGGATCTTCGGTGCCGTCGTCGACGAGGCGGCCGATCCGGCGCAGCGCCAGGCGCTCTCCGCCATCGCCGGCGGCGAGGCCGGCGGCACGCCCGCAGTCATCCGGCAAAACCTGGTCGGCGATTTCCGCGGCGTCGAGTTCAAGCCGATCGAATTCACGATTGCCGGGCTGACCCGCCGCGTCGCGGTCGCGCAGGTGCTGTCGTTCGAGATCGAAGGGGTGGCCTCGCGCAACCGCAGCGGCGACCCATTCTATCTCGACAATACCGGGCATCCGGCCAGCCGCCGCCTCGCCCTGGCGCGGTCGAAGGAGACCCATGTGCATGTCTTCGGCCTCGACATGGATCTGGCGGGCCGGGGCAATAACGGGCATTTCGCGCCGTTCTCCTGGACCGCCTGAGCGGCCCGGATGGCCGGCGCTGTGCTCCGCATCGGGGTTGTCGGTGGCGGCATCGGCGGCCTCACCGCCGCTCTGTCGCTGCGCCAGGCCGGGTTTGACGTCGAAATCTACGAACAGGCGCCCGAGCTGACCCAGATCGGCGGCGGCATCAACATGGGCCCGAATGCGGCCCGTGTGCTGCGCCGGCTCGGCCTTGGCCCGGGGCTCGACCGCGAGGGCGTGCGCCCGCTCGGCACCCACCAGCGCCGCTGGCAGGACGGGCGCACGCTGCAGAAGGCGCTGCTCAACCCGCAATGCGAAGCGCTCTATGGCGCGCCGCACGTCACCATTCACCGCGCCGATCTGCTGGCGGTGATTGCCGCGGGGCTCCCAGCCGAGCGTGTTCATCTCGGCCACCGGCTTGTCGGTCTCGCCGACAAGGGCGACGCGGTCGAGGCGTGGTTCGACAACGGCGCGCGGATCTCCTGTGATGTGCTGGTCGGCGCCGACGGCATCCACTCGTCGATGCGCGCCGCCCTCTTCGGCGAGGAGGCGCCGCGCTTTGCCGGCTGCGTCGCCTATCGTGGGCTGGTGCCGGCCGAGCGGATCGCCGACCTCGGGCTCGAACTCGGCAGCCAGTCGTGGGTCGGCCCGGGCGGCCATTTCGTGCACTACTTCGTCTCGCGCGGGCGCCTCCTGAATTTCGTCGGCTGGACCGAGCACGATACCTGGAACCGCGAGGACTGGACCGATCGCGCCACGATTGCCCGGGCGCTCGCCGCGTTCGAGGGCTGGCATCCGCAAATCCGCCAGATCATCGCGGCGGCCGACACCTGCTTCATCTGGGCCTTGTTCGACCGCGACCCGCTGGCGCGCTGGTCGGTCGGGCGCACGACATTGCTCGGCGATGCGTGTCACCCGATGTACCCGTTCATGGGCCAGGGCGCGGCGCAGGCGATCGAGGACGGCGCCACCCTCGCCGCCTGCCTGCGTGCCTGCGTCAGCCCCACCGGGGATGGCGATCCGGGCGGTGATCCGTCTGGGGCGCTCAGGCGCTACGAGCAGCTGCGTCTGCCGCGCGTCACCCGGTTGCAGGAGATGTCGCGCGCCAACAAGACCCGCTTTCACATGCCGGACGGCTCGGCGCAGCAGGCGCGCGACGCCGAATGGGCCAGGATGAACAACGGGGCCGGCGACCGCTCGCCCGATGCGCTCCGCTGGCTCTACGCGCACGACCCAGGCGCCCTCGAACCGGCATCCGCGACGGCGTGAACGGGCGGTGGATCTATCAGGTCGACAACTCGCGGATAGGGTCAGGGACCAGTTCGGGGACACGGCGCCGTTCGCCCAAGCAACTGGCCGTCTGCGCTGCCTGTCGCTATTTTCGTCGCGGCTGAGGAGAGTAACAGGTGATCCTGCGCACCGAAGATCTCGTTGATCGTGGCCTCGTCGCGCCGGAGCGGCTCGGCGAATTGCGCCGGGTTGCCGCGACTTTCGCCGTTGCGCTGACCGAGGAGATGGCGGCGCTGATCGATCCCTCCGACCCGACCGATCCGATCGCGGCGCAATTCGTGCCGCGCGCCGCCGAGCTCGATCGCGCGGCCGATGACCAGCCTGACCCGATCGGCGACCAGCGCTGGTCGCCGCTGCCCGGCCTCGTCCATCGCTATCCCGACCGCGTGCTGTTAAAGCCGATCCTCACCTGCCCGGTCTATTGCCGCTTTTGCTTTCGGCGCGAACAGATCGGCAAGGGTAACGGGGTGCTCGCCCCGGCGGCGCTCGACCGCGCGTTCGGCTACATCGGCGAGCATCCCGAGATCTGGGAGGTCATCATCACCGGCGGCGACCCGTTCCTCTTGTCGCCGCGCCGGATCGCCGCCATCGTCCGCCGGCTCGAAATGATTCCGCACGTGGCCGTCATTCGCTTTCATACCCGCGTGCCGGTCGCCGAGCCGCGGCGGGTCGGCGCCTCGCTGATCGCCGCGCTGGCGGCGGACAAGGCGCTTTACGTCGTGGTTCACGCCAATCACCCGCGCGAGCTGACCCCGGCGATGCGCGAGGCGGTCGGGCGCTTCGTCCGCGCCGGGATCCCGGTCTTGTCGCAGAGCGTGCTGTTGCGCGGCGTCAACGACGATTCGGCGCTGCTCGAAGCGTTGTTGCGCGGGCTCGTCGCGATGCGGGTCAAGCCCTATTACCTGCATCATCCCGATTTGGCCCGCGGCACCGGGCATTTCCGGCTCGGCATCGACGAGGGGCAGCGTCTCGTGGGCGCGCTGCGCGGCCTTGTGTCGGGGTTGTGCCAGCCGAGCTATGTGCTCGACATCCCCGGCGGCTACGGCAAGGTCCCGATCGCGGCGAGCGCGGCCGGGCCGGGGGAGCGGCCGGGGTCCTGGGTGATCGAGGATCCCGCCGGCCGCAAACACCGCTATCCCCCGCCGGCCGGCCAAAACGCCGAAGGCTGAGAGCAAACTCGATGGCGGCGGCGAGCGAGCGCACGATGATCCCTACGATGATTATTGTCGGCGGCGACGCGCTGGCGCTCGGCACCGCGCGCGAGATCAGCCGGTTGCAAGGCTATCGGGTGATTGTGCTGTGGCCCACCGAGCCCGAATTCGCCGGCGCGGTCGAGGCGGTCGGCGCGGTGTTCGTCGTCGGCCGACCCGACAGCAGCGACGGCCTTGCGGCGGCGGGGGTCGAGCGCGCGGTCTCGATCCTGGCGCTGTCGGGCGACGACCAGCTCAACCTGCGGGCGGCGCTGCGCGCACGCGACGCCAATCCGCGCATCCGCATCGTCCTGCGTCAGTTCAACCGCACGCTCGCCGCCAAGATCGAGCAGAACCTGCCCGACTGCTCGGTCCTGTCGCTGGCGTGGCATTCGGCCGCGACCTATGCCGCCGTCGCGCTCGACCCGTCCTGCTTCCGCGGGCTGCAGTTTCCCGAACGTGACGGCCCGCTGACCGGGTTTGCCGCCCGGATCGCCGATCGCGAGGAGATTGCCGGGCACACCGTCGGCGAAGTTGAAGCAGCGCTCGGCGTGCGGATTGTCGCGATCGACGGCGAGACGAATATCGGCCGCGATGACCCGATCGCGCCGGGCGCGCGGCTGATCGTCTACGCCGCGGTCGACCGGCTGCTCGCGTCGACGCCGCGCCAGCCGGCCCCGCAGAGCCGGTCGCCATGGCGCGCTCGGCTACGCGAAGCGCTGCGCCGCTTTCCTCGACGGCTGCGCCGGAGGGACCCGTATATCGCCCCGTTCGCGGCGGTCGCGCTCACCCTCTTCGCCGCCGGCACCTGGCATTTCCGAGACTCCTTCGGTAGCGATTGGCTGACCGCCGCCTATTTCGTGCTGACCACGATGACGACGACCGGGTTTGGCGACATCACGCCCAACCACCAGAACCCGTCGGACGTCGCCATCGCCATGGTGCTGATGCTGTTGGGCACCGTCTCTACCGGGATTTTCATCGCCTTTGTCGCGTCTCGGCTGACTCGCGCGCAATGGGTGCGGATGCAGGGCCTGCGCCCGATCCGGCGGCGCGGTCACATCGTCGTCTGCGGCTGCGGCAGCATCGGGACCGGGGTCATCGACCTCTTACTCGATTTCGACAAGCCGCTCGTCGTGGTCGAGCAGAACCCTGATGCCGCCCTGGTCGAACGCGCGCGCGATCGCGGTTTCGATCTGTTGACCGGGGACGCCAGCCGCGACGACACGCTCGATCTGTGCAATCTCGGCGCGGCGCACAGCCTCGTTGCGCTGACCAATGTCGATACCCTGAACCTCGAAATCGCGCTTGGCGCGCGCGCCCGCAATCCCAGCATGCCGATCGTGCTGCGCATTGCCGAGGCGAACCTGGCGGCTTCGATCGCCCGCCATTTCCAATTCGAGACGACCTTCTCGGTCGCCGCGTTGGCCGGGCCGGTTTTCGCCGGGCTGTCGCGGCTGCCGGGCGCGCGCGGCCGAATCGCCTTTGACGGCCGGGAATTCGCCATCGCCGAGACCGTTCTGACGGAGCAGGGGGAGCTGCCGCCGGGCGCCATCGCGCTCGCGGCCGACGACGACGGCGACGTCACCTTGATCCACGATTTCGCCGGGCTGCGGCCCGGCACCCGCGCGCTGATCCTGGTGCCGCTCGCGCCATCCCGCGCGGACCGGGCGAGCCGCGCCGCGGTTGCCGAGCGGGTTTATGACGGCTGACCGAGACCGCGTTAAGCATCAATTCTCTGGCAATATGCGCGCGGTTTTTTGAATATTATCTAATGGATACAGTACGAAAAACCAGCGCCGGCACGGAGCGGCGACGCGATCGCCGCTATGCCCTGCCGATGCTGGAAGTTGTCATCGGCGATGAGCGGTTTCGCGCGATCAATTGGTCGTTGCGCGGCGCGTTGCTCTATGGCATTTGCGAGGTCGTCGGCGCGCGGGTGCGCGGCGAGATGGGCGTCCCCGGATCGAGCGAGGCGCTGCCGTTCGCGGCAACCGTGGTCCGCGCCGATCTCGATACCGGCAACTCGGCAATCTGTTTCGAGGATTGCCGCACCGAGGGGATCGAGTTCCACCAGCACGCCTGCGCCGCCCCGCTCCAATAGGCGGGGACGCGCGGGATTACCTCCCGTAGGACGGATGAGCGCAGCGTCATCCGCCTTGCCGTCGGCGTTCGCTCTGGTGGGTTACGCTTTGCTTACCCACCCTACGGCAATCTCACACCGCGAGCTCGCACCAGATCGGGGTGTGATCGGAGGCCCGCTCCTTGGCGCGCGGGCTCTTGTCGATGTCGCATGCGACGACCCGGTCCGCCGCATGCGGCGACAGCAGCAGATGGTCGATCCGCAGCCCCTCGTCGCGGTTCCAGCGGCCGGCCTGGTAATCCCAGAAGGTATAGCGGTGCGGCTCGCGGTGAAAGGCGCGGTAGGCATCGGTCAGGCCGAGATGCATCAGCGCGCGAAAGCGCGAGCGCGCCTCGATGCGGCACAGCGCGTCACCCTGCCAGGCGAGCGGATCGTACACGTCCTCGTCGGCCGGGCAGATGTTGTAATCCCCGGCGAGGACGAACGGGATCTCGCGGCGCAAGAGGTCCTGCGCGTGGCCGATCAGCCGCTCCATCCAGGCGAGTTTGTAGTTGAATTTGTCGGTGAATTGGCCGTTACCGACCGGGTTGCCGTTGGGCAGATAGATCGAGGCGATCCGCACCTCGCCACCGTCGGCGCCGCCAAACGAGGCCTCGATATAGCGCGCCTGATCGTCTGCGTCGTCGCCGGACAGGGCGCGGACGAGGTCGCGGGCCGGCTCTTTCGAGATCAGCGCGACCCCGTTATAGGCGCGCTGCCCGAGCGCCTCGACCCGGTAGCCGAGCGCGGCGATTTCGAGCCGCGGGAAATCGTCGGCGAGGCATTTGATTTCCTGCAGGCACAACACGTCGGGCTGGGCGCTTTCGAGAAACCCGATCAGATGCGGCAGGCGCACCTTGACCGAGTTGACGTTCCAGCTGGCGATCTTCATCGGCGCCCCACCCCGTCGAAACACCCTGGCCGCAGCAACCCCAGGTTATCCACCCGATCCCGCTCCACCTGATGTATCAGGTCAGGATCAGGTGGAATTCTCCCTTTAGTTGAAAGGGGTGTGCCGCGTTGCTGCGGATCGTGCCGTCAATATAAGTTCTTGTTATGTTCAGTCAAGCCGATGGCGGCGGGCTGATACAAGTTTAGGCCAGCGCCCGGCCGCTTCGCGCCGATAGCCGCCGTTCGCGTTAGTGGCGAGCAACGCGCGAGTTCCACGCTAGGGGGCCGTTTGGTGCACGTAGCGATACCGGCCGACGGGACCCAGAGCGACGAAACGACAGTCGCTTCATTTGGCGCCTGATCTTGGGTCGCAAGCTCGGGGCGACCTATATTTAGGCGGGTATTCTTGATGGTCCCGCCCCATGCGATTTACCGAACATGGTCCTGCTGTTCCCAATCACCTTCTCGACGCGCGTGACTCCGGGGAAGTCGTCTTTCTGTGCGGTGCCGGAATTTCGATTCCGGCCGGATATCCGGACTTTTTCAATCTAACCGTCGAGGTAGCTGGTCGGCTCGGCGTACAACCCAACTCCGAAGCGGCCCGGTTGATCGAAACAGAGCGGCAGGGTCGCGTGGCCAGCGCGGCGACACGGAGGCACGACTCTGTCTCGTTCGATCGAATTTTTACACAGCTGGTACACGAATTTGGTGTCGCGCCAGTCGAAGCTGAGGTTGTCGCGGTTTTGACGGCAAGCCGGCGACCAAAGCTCGATAACCATCGCGCGCTCCTCGATCTCGCCCGCGGACCCGATGGTCGACAGCGCATCATCACGACCAATTTCGATCGACTGTTCCAGAAAGCGCAGCGCCGCCTGCATTCCTACACTCCGCCGCATTTTCTCGACCTGTCGCGGCGTGATGGGTTTGATGGTGTTGTCCATCTCCACGGACTCATTCCAACCGCCGCGGCCAGGCGTTATGGAGAGCCGCTGGGGCTTGTCCTCAGCAGCGGTGATTTCGGACGAGCCTACCTCGCAGACGCCTGGGCGACGCGCTTCATTTGTGATCTTCTCGATCGCTTTATCGTGGTCCTTCTCGGCTACAGTGCCGACGATCCGCCGGTCCGTTATCTTCTCGAAGGCTTGAACCTCTCGGGGCGAATTCGGGAGACACGCCTCTACGCCTTCGCCTCAGGAGAGGCGTCGCAGATCGAAGCCGAATGGCGCGAACGCGCCGTAACCGCGATCGCTTACGATCCCGCGGAACAGCACCGACATCTTTGGGAAACCATCCACGGTTGGGCGGAGCGCGCACGAGATCCCACGGCTTGGCGCGCCACGATTGTTTCCATTGCGGCTACACCACCGCAGCAACTTAAACCCTTCGAGCGCGGACAGGTCGCAGCGCTTTGCAGTTCCAGTGAAGGTGCGAAGGCCTTTGCCTCAGCAACACCACCGCCTCCAGCCGACTGGCTATGCGCGTTTGATGCTCGCTGTCGGTACTGGAAACCGGGGAGCACAATTACCCTTGGCGAGAAACCGTCGCCGGAGATTGACCCGCTTGCCGAATATGGCTTGGACGACGATCCCTCACGTCCGCAGGGCCACGGACGTGACCAAGGCCCACCCGGCATTGATCTGTTGGGGCCGTTGAAGACGGACGATCCTGTTGCCAGCGAAACCGGCGTGATCACGGGGTGGCGTTGGCTTTCGAGTCCGCTCAATGCTCGCTTGTCTCAAATGGCGTACTGGATTCAATCGGTCATGGCCTCGCCAACAACCGTTTGGTGGGCTGCGAGTCGCGGCGCGCTGCACCGACATTTGCACGATCAACTGTCATCGGCGCTCGACCGCAACGCTGCTAACTTGGATCCGGTTGTGTACCAGGCTTGGCGGCTCGTTCTCGAAGCACAGGATTCTGTCCCCGACGACCTGCGCGATGGTTGGTGGGGCGTACAATCGCAAATCCAGAAAGAGGGTTGGACGACCCGCGCTTTACGGGCATTTGCCGCCGCGACACGGCCGCGGCTCGCCGCGAAGCGCCCATGGGCCTCAGCGCCTGTGCCGCCCGATGGCGGCGACCCGCCCGCGCTGCGGCGCATTGCCCATTTCGAGGTGACATATCCGAAACTCATGGAGGATGTTGCGGCCGTTCCCGATTCCAACCTTACAGCCGTGCTCGAAGTGATCCGTGATAATCTTGAAGTCGGCGCCATTCTCGAAACAGAAATCCACCAAATTAGCCTCCCGCTGCCGACCCTCCATCCTGAGGACAAACCGGGGGAGCATCACTACACCGAGAGCGAAGAATATTATGTGATTTTCGCCCAGCTCTTTCGCCGGCTCGCGGCATTCGATTGCGCGGCCGCGCGTCGGGAGTATCAACGCTGGGACAGCGAGGCGCGCTTCTTCGTGCCTTTGCGCATCTGGGCTCTCGCCAATTCCGAGATCGTTACTGCCGCCGAAGCCGGTCAGGCGCTTCGGGCGCTCGACCGTGACACATTCTGGGATTCTGGTTATGCCCGCGAGCTTCTATGGAGCATTCGGGCGCGCTGGTCTTCGCTATCCCAACGTGACCGCCGGGCACTCGAAGCCAAGATCCTAGCGGGTCGCGCGAAGTTTGAGCACGAGACGAAGGTGGAATATGTTGAACGGCGCGCCGGGCTTTCAGCCGCGCGTTTAATATGGATGCGCGATGCGGGCCTCAACTTAAGCCCGGCCGCTGCAGCACGTCTGCCCGCCCTCAAAGAAGCCGATCCCCATTGGCGTGACGATTGGGCCAAAGGGGCCGACGCCAGCCGCGAAAGTCGTGTGGGCTGGGTGAAGCGGGAAGCCGATCCAACGCCGATTGTCGATCTCCCTCTCTCCAAGGTAATTGCCCGCTGCGACGAACTCGCCCAGCAGGAGTTTGAGAGTTTTACCGATCGCGATCCCTTCAGCGGCCTTGTCGAGATCGCACCGCGGCGAGCTATGGCGGTGCTCGCCTATGAGGCGCGGCGGAAGCATTATCCGCAACGCTATTGGTCGCGACTTTTGAGCAATTGGCCCAAAACTGCAACGCCGCGTCGCGTGGTCAAGCTTGCGAACACCCTCTCGAAATTGCCACTCCACGTGCTGGCAAGCATCCGTTACGAACTCGGCAGGTGGATCGAGACCTATTTTGCGCAGATTGATCACCTGGATCGTATATCCGGGCAGAGTTGCTTAGACCACATTGTTGATGCGCTCCAAGGCGCTGGCCCAGAGGCGTTGGAAAGTGCGCTTGGCAAAACGTCCGTGGGCGGCGTCGAAATCCCGAGCAATCGGATGGGCGTCAACTATGCCATCAATAGCCCAAGCGGCAATCTTGCCCGTGCGCTGGTCAAGGCTTTGTTCGCACGCGAGCCCAAGCGCAATCAGCGCGTCGCCAAAGATCTGAGGCCGCGCATCGAACGGCTCCTTGCCTTGCCCGGCGAGGGCGGCCATCACGCCCTGACGATCGTTGCCGAGCAACTGCACCCGCTTTATGTCATCGATCCCGATTGGACTAGGGCAGCACTCTTGCCGCGCTTTGATCCAGCACACCCGGCAGCAGAAGCCGCGTGGAGCGGATTTCTGTCCGCGTCGCGCATGCCAAGCCCCGCCTTATTTGGTGAACTGAGGGCATTCTTTCTCCTAGCGATCGCGGCGTCGCCAAACTGGACCTGTGACGGAATAACCAACCTGGGTCAGATGCTCGTCCTGGCGCTTGAGCCGCCGACACGCCGAAAGGCTCTTCTCACGTTCGCCGAAGCGCGGGAAGCGCTGCACGGCGCGGCCGCAGACGTGCGTTTGGAAACGCTTTCCTTCCTCCGTGGAGGCGCGGCGCAAGAGGGCGGTTGGGACAAGCTGGTCGTTCCGTTCTTCCGTAATGTCTGGCCACGCGAACGCAAATTCCAGACACCTGCCACTACGCGCAGGCTGGTGCTCCTCCTGAGCGGGCTCGACGGCCGGTTCGCTGATGGCGTGCACTTAGTCGCCGATTTTCTGGTGCCGTCCGCCGACACCGACACTTTTGTCTTCCAATTCGGCAGAAACAACGCGAATGGCCACGCCAATCTCACGACACGGTTTCCGCACGAAACCCTCGTTTTGTTGAGCAAGATCGTGGATGAGGCCGCCCCACGTCCGCCTTACGGCCTTGCGGACGTTCTGTCGCGGATTGCAGAAGCTGCTCCAGACCTTCGTCACGACGAGCGATGGCAGCGGCTGCATCGCCTGACGATGATCTGATTGAATGTCAGCTTTTCGGTTTTTGGGCCATTTGGAGCAATTGGAGGGGACGGCCGCTCCCCACTCGGTCCGGCAGTCTAACGGTGTGATCGCGAATGACGGCTCCGGGGCAGTAGCGGAAACCGCCAGCCGCGCCTGATCGTGGGTGCGATCAGATGGCGAC
>CAYMRQ010000072.1:0-5551 GCA_964392845.1 uncultured Rhizobium sp. | reverse complement strand
TTCCAGCTCGCGATCTTCACGGCGGGGTGCGGTCAGGTCAGAGGGCGACCGAGAACGAATTGCCGCAGCCGCAGGACGAGGCGGCGTTCGGATTGCGGATCTGGAACGAGGCGCCCATCAAATCCTCGACGAAATCGACTTCGGCGCCGTTCAAGAGGTCGAGCGACACATCGTCGACGATGACCGCGATATCATCGCGTTCGAAAATGAAATCGTCCGGGTTCCGCTGATCGTCGAAGCTGAGTCCGTACTGGAACCCGGAGCAGCCGCCGCCCGACACCGCGATGCGCAGGAACGCGCCGCCGGCCTCTTCCTGTTGCTTCAGAGCGGCGATCCGGCGCGCCGCGCTGTCGGTGATGGTGACGCCGCGTTGGCTCGTGACTTCCGAGCTGACCTCTGACATGTACCGCGCCCTCCATCTCGCCCGCGCCACCGCAACGGTGTATTTAGGCATCCCCGGCCTCCTGTGAAAGCGCTAGGGCATGCACACATCTTCAAGTGACTCGCATTGGCGCTATGCGTCCTTCGAGACGCGCCCCTCCGGGGCGCTCCTCAGGATGAGGTAATTTGTGTGTGGTAATAGTATCCTCATCCTGAGGAGGCGCGAAGCGCCGTCTCGAAGGACGCATTGCACCCGGTCCGAGACCCTGATTGCTTCCCCGGAGCCATTGAAATCGGCCCGTGTCCCGAGATGTGTGCATACCCTCGTGTGAAAGCGGAAGATTGAATCGGGTGGCGCGGCACGACGGCAAAACGCCGTCGCGCAGGAAGGAGTCGGTCATGCTGCGGGCATTGCCCGGGGGCCGCGTTCGGGAGAAGGCGGCGGCAGCGGCGGACAAGCTGGCCGCGTTGCAGGCGCTCGAGCGCAAGGTGCTGTGGCTCTCCACCTGGATGATCCACAACGCCAATCACTTGAGGCCGAGCCGCGACGGGCTCAAGGTCGGCGGGCATCAGGCATCGAGCGCCTCGGTCGCGACGCTGATGACCGCGCTTTATCTCGATGTCATGCGGCCGCAGGACCGGGTCGCGGTCAAGCCGCACGCCGCCCCGGTATTCCACGCGCTGCAATATCTCTTGGGACAGCAAAGCCGCGAGAAACTCGAGCAGTTCCGCGCGTTCGGCGGGGCGCAAGCCTACCCGTCGCGCAGCAAGGACGGCGATATCGTCGATTTTTCAACCGGCTCGGTCGGGCTCGGCGTCGGTATGACCCTGTTCGCCGCGCTGGCGCAGGATTATTTGCGGTTGCACCGCCTGACCCCGGCCGACGCGCCGCTTGGCCGGATGATCGCGCTGGCCGGCGACGCGGAGCTCGATGAAGGCAACATCTTCGAAGCGTTGCTCGAGGGCTGGAAGCACGATGTGCGCAATCTCTGGTGGGTGGTCGATTACAACCGCCAGAGCCTCGACGCGGTGGTTTCCGACCGGCTGTTCGGGCGCATCGATGCGCTGTTCGAGATGTTTGGCTGGCGCGTCGTCACCCTCAAATACGGGCGGCTGTTGCAGGCCGCCTTCGCCCGCCCCGACGGCGCCCAGTTGCGCGAGTGGATCGATGCCTGCCCGAATTCGCTCTATTCGGCGCTCGTCTACAAGGGCGGCGAGGGCTGGCGCGAGCATTTGCGCCGCGATCTCAACCGCTATCCCGGGATTCGCGCCATTCTCGACGAGCACGACGATAGGGCGCTGGCGCGGCTGATGACGAACCTGGCCGGCCATGACATGGGCTCGGTGCTCGACGCCTTCCACGCCGTCACCGACGACCAGCCGACCTGCTTCATCGCCTACACGATCAAGGGCTACGGCCTGCCGTTTGCCGGCCACAAGGACAATCACGCCGGGCTGATGAACCCGCAGCAGATGGCCTTGTTCCAAGAGAGCATGGCGGTGCCGCAGGGCGCCGAATGGGACCCGTTCGCCGGGCTCGATGTGACGCCCGAGCGTCTCGCCGATTTCCTCGCCACGGTGCCCCTGGCCCACGCCGGGGGGCGGCGGCATTCGACCCCGCCGATTGCCGTTCCGGCCGCACTGCCGGTGCCGCGCGGCCGGGTGATGTCGACCCAGGAAGCGTTCGGTCGCATCCTCGGCGGGCTTGCCTCCGGCGACAGCGCGCTGGCCGCGCGTATCGTCACGACCTCGCCCGATGTGACGGTGTCGACCAATCTGGGGGCCTGGGTCAATCGCCGCGGCATCTTCGATCGCGCCGAGCGCGCCGACACCTTCCGCGAGGAAAAGGTCGTCTCGGCCCAGCGCTGGGCGACGGGGCCGCAGGGCCAGCATATCGAGCTCGGCATCGCCGAGAGCAACCTGTTCCTGATGCTCGCCGCGCTTGGCCTCGCCGGGCCGCTGTTTGGAGCACGGCTCCTGCCGATCGGCACGGTCTACGACCCGTTCATCAAACGAGGGCTCGACGCGCTCAACTATGCGCTCTACCAGGATGCCCGCTTCATCCTGGTGGCGACGCCGTCGGGGATCACGCTGGCGCCCGAGGGCGGTGCCCATCAATCGGTGGTGGAGCCGCTGATCGGCCTGGCGCAGCCGGGCCTCTCCGGTTTCGAGCCGGCCTACGCCGACGAGCTCGCCATCCTCTTGCACTGGGCACTGGCGGAAATCCAGCGCCCAGCGCAAGACGGCGGCGAGTCGGTGTATTTCCGGCTGTCGACGCGGCCGGCGGAGCAGCCGGAACGCACGCTCGATGCATCGCTCGCCGAGGCGATCATCGCCGGCGCCTATTGGCTGCGTGAGCCCGCCGCCGATGCCGAGCTGGCGATCGCCTATTGCGGCGCGGTTGCGCCCGAGGCGATCGCCGCCTGCGAGGCGATCTGCGAGGATTTGCCGGGCACCGGATTGCTGGCGATCACCTCGCCCGGCCGGCTGCATCGCGACTGGCGCGCGGCGCTGGCGAGTGGCAAGCCAGGCATCGCCGAGCGGTTGCTGGCCCGGCTGCGTCCCGGCGCCGCGCTGGTCACCGTCGCCGACAGCCATCCGGCGACGCTGTCCTGGCTCGGCGGCGTGGCGCAGAATTTGGTGGTGCCGCTCGGCGTCGACCGGTTCGGCCAATCGGGCGACATTCCGGATCTCTATCGGGTGTACGGCCTCGATTGCGAGGCGATCATCGACGCCGCGGCGCGGGCCTGCCTGCGCACCCGGCCGCGCCGCGTTGGATAGATCCCGCCGCTATTGCGGGCCGCCGCGCATCGAGGCGGGACTGCCCGGCAGCTTGAAGCGGCCGGCATCGGTCAGCTTGTCGCCATCGACCTTCAGCACCCACAAATCCTGGTCGATGAAGTTGCCGACATAGAGGTAATCCCCCTTCGGGCTGAACGCGGCGCTCTGGGGCAGGCCACCGACCTGCACCTCGCCAACCTTTGTGACTTTCTTGCCGTCGATCTTCAGCGCCACGACGGCGCCGCCGGGATGGTAGAACCAGCTGTCTTTGGTCTGGTTCGAGCCTTGCAGCAGGGTGACGACGGCGAGGTCGCCTTTCGGGCTGATCGCGAAGCCTTCCGGCGCATCGCCGACGACGATCCGGTCGATGACCCGCGCCGGGTTCGCTTCGAGGTCGATCACGCTGACGGTATCGACATTGCCGTCGGAGGCGCCGCCCGCCCCGTTATCGGCGGTAATCGCGATCTTGCCGTTCGGGGTGACGCCGAGATTGTAGGGAAAGACGCCGACCGGCAGGTCGCGCTTGTCATAGGTGACCTTGCCGCCGTCGATCGAGAGGAGAGCGATCTTGTTGGCGCCGGATTTCGCCGCCAGCCCCCGCTTGCCGTCGGGCGTGATCGCGAGGTGCGTCACCTGGTCGGTCCCGGCCCCAACGCTGACCGTGTCGGTGACCTTGACCTCCTTGCCGGCAATCGACAATACCGAAATCGTCCCGTCATCGCGGTTGGCGACGAGCGCCAGCGTTCCAGCGGCGTTGATCGCCACGCCCGAGGGCCGCTTGCCGAGGGTCAACGTCGCGATCACCGCCGGCGGGTTCGCCTTCAGATCGATGACGAACAGCCTGGTGTCCGAGACGACGTCAAAGCTGCCATCCTTCGGGACGCCGTTGACCGAATTGGCAACCAGCGCGATCTCGTGGTTCGGGGTGATCGCCAGATTGGTCGGCGGCCCGACGATCGAATTGTCGAGCGGGATGGTCGCAACCATTCTCAGCGCCGCCGGTTTGGACGTGTCGATGATCGACAGCGTGTCGTGGCCCGCTGCGTGCCGGATCGTCTTGCCGGCGTCAAATGAGAGCTTCGCGTCATTGCCGACGATCAGCAGCTGCGCCCGCGCCGCACCCGAAGCGAGCCCGAATACAAGCGCCACCGCCGCCGCCACACCGCATGCCCGCGCCGCTCCTAGCATGTCCCCCTCCTGTCGTTTTCGGGCGCCGCTGGGGCGCAGCGTCCGATGCTGACGCGATAACGTCGGCGCGGCAAGCACAAGCCGAATCCGGTCAGAACCGGTCGCATTTCTGCGCGGCCGCGACATACGCCGCCGCATCGTCAGGCAGCAGCAGCCGCTCGGCGACGAGCGCCGCCGCGGCGGCCTCGACCTTTGCGACATAAGCCTCGCTTGTGCCATAGCGCTCGGCGAGCGACGGGCGCGGGTCGTCGGCGGCGTCGCGCTCCCTTCTTGTGCCGGCGAACGGGATCAGCGAGCCGTCGCGATCGGCCAGCTCGTCGGGCTGCGCCCGATAGACGTTCCAGCCGGTGTAGGTGCCGAGCGGCACCGCGATCGGCGGCAGCAGGATGCCGGCGGTCTCGTTGCCATCGCCATCGACCGCCGAGACACAGGTTTCGTAATACTGTGACGGTCCCTCTTGCGGTGGGTCGACCCAATCGACCGGCGGGAAGATAGGGTTGGCGCCCGGCGCCAGCGCGAAGCCGGGCACGCGCGGCATCCTGACCGCCTCGGCGGGGATTGCGGTGCCGGCCTTTAGCGACGGCACCCGGCTCGGCGGCGGCGCGACGCCCTGCGTGACCCATTCTTCGAGCGCGACGAACAGCGCGCGCAAGGCCGGTGTCGCGCTGTTCGGGTTGCGAGGATTGACGCAGGGCCCGGGGCGCGGATCGACCCCGGGGCGCCCGCCATGCTGGGTCCCGGCGATCAGATAGGCGCGGGCGTTTTCCGGCAAGGCGAGGTCGCGCCGCGCAGCCGGGTCGGCCCCGGGATTTGTATGCACGAGCGAGGCGCCCTTCTGCCAATATTCGGTCGAGCTGTTGGTCTCGATGATTTTCGGGTCGGTCGCGGCGCCGGTCGAGATTGCGCCGCTCTTGCCGGAAAACGGGTCGGTCGCCGCCGCTTGGCTGAACGGGAACCAGTTTTCGGGGTAGAGCCGGTCCTCGTGCTGGGTCGCGGTGCGGCCGGGCATCCCGAAGCGGTGATTGGCGAAGACCTTGCCGGCCCCGGCGACATGGCTGAACACCCCGTCGAACACCATCTGGCCGGCCGCGTCGGCGTTCATGCCCAGTTCGAGGAAATGGCGCAGGAAACGCCCGCTCTGCGACACGCCGAACGCCAGGGCGTGGCGGATCTCGCTGATCCCCGACACCAGCGGGTTCGG
>CAYMRQ010000071.1:0-19931 GCA_964392845.1 uncultured Rhizobium sp. | reverse complement strand
GGAAACAATTTCATCAGGCAGATGCCGAGCGCGCGCGCCATCATTACTTCGGAGGGGGTGGCAACGCCGGGCAGATAAGGCAGTTCGCTTGCCAGTGCCGAGGCGGCGAGTTCCGGCGTCGTTCCCGGGCTGACCAGAAACCGCGCGCCGGCATGCACCGAAGCGGCGACATCAGCGGCGCGTTGCAATGTCCCGGCGCCGACAATGATGTGCGGCAGCTCGCGCGCGATCGCGGCGATCGCGGCGGTCGCCGCCGGGGTGCGCAACGCGATCTCTATGAGACCAAGCCCGCCCTCGCCGAGGGCGCGGGCGAGCGGCACCGCATCACGCTCCCGCTCGATCGTCAGGACCGGGATGACCGAGGTGCCGCGAAACAGCGCATGCATGATGGGGTCCTCCTGCCGAGGAGGCATTGGCGCATCTTACGCCGGCCGGGACCCGACGATAGTCATCTGGACATCGGCTGAGAACCGCAGCAATTTTTTTGTCGCCCCCCCAGACAACACCCTTATCGCTGCGAATCGGCCTTGTCCCCTAGGTCGATCGCGGTTGCTGCGCCGTGTCGCCGCCACCATATATTATCGCAATTGCTTATGTCGATAATCATTGGCTGAGACAGGAGGCATTCCTCGATGCGGTGCAACAAAATTTCCTGCCAATTGCGAAAAATTCCCTGCGGATTGGAAAAAATTCCCTGCGGGTCGGAAAAAAATTCCCTGCTACCATCCCGGGAAACATTGCGCGCGATCGAGGGACTCCAAGCGCTTCTCCACCATATCGCAGTGCGAAAATCGAAAAATTCCCCTGCGAGCAGGGAATTTGCCCTCAGTCAGCCCGCGAGCGCCTGCGCCTTCCACAAATCCCAGGCGCGGCCGATCTGCGCCCGGTTGGTTGCGGTCGACGCCTTTGCCTCGTCGTCGTTGAGGAAGGTCGCCCTGCCCTGCCCAAGCCGCAGCGCTTCGGTGGCAAGCCGGGCGTTGCATTCGGTGTACACGGCGCGAAAGACGACCTCCCGGATCGATCCGCCGACCACCACGTTGCCGTGGCCGCGCAACAGCGCGACCGCACAAGTGCCGAGCGTCTTCGCCAATGCCGCGCCAAGCGCCGGGTTGCGCACCAGCATGTCGGTCGCCGGGCCGCCGGTCTCGCGGATCTCGAAAACCGGCACGTCCGAGCCGAGGAAGGAGCTCATATGGTAGATCGGGCGCAACGGCACCGCGACCACCCCGAACGGGATGACGGAAGGCGAATGGCTGTGCACGACCGCCTGGATATCCGGCCGAATCTTGAAGATCTCGCTGTGGATGAAGCGTTCGAGATAGGGCGTGCGGCCTTGCGCGTCGATCGGGTTGCCATCCGCGTCGAATTGCATGATGTCGGCCGCGGTCACCAGCCCCGGCGCCATGCTGCGCGCGAGCAGGAAATGGTCCGGGCGCTGGTCGTGGCGCACGCTGACATGGCCGAAGCCGTCGACCACGCCCTGGTCGTAAAGGATGCGGTTGGCGGCGACGAGATCTTCGATCAGCGCCGGATCGGGTGCCTGGGTGGTGATCATCTTGGGCCTGCCACCGGATTGAACATCTCAGCATGCCGTGCCCTCGATAATGTTGTCGAGCAATCTCCCGCGGGGCCTACGTCCTTTCCGGATAATTGACACGCGCCGCCTGCCGGGGATTTGATCGCGCCGCAACGGCAGGCAAGCAGCGCGGAGGCAGCAGCGTGGAAAAGCGGAAATTCGGCAGGACCGGTCTCGACCTATCGGTGCTCGGCTTCGGCTGCGGCGCAGTCGGCGGGCTGATGATCAAGGGCGCCGCGTCCGACCAGGAACGCGCGGTGTGGCGGGCGCTCGAGCTCGGCATCAACTATTTCGACACGGCGCAGATGTATGGCGACGGCGAATCCGAGCGCAATCTCGGCCGCGTGCTGAAGGCGCTGAAGCCCGATTGCGCGGTCGGCACCAAGGTCCGGCTGCCGCCGACCGAGCGCGGCCAGATCGGCCAGGCGATCGCCGCCTCGCTCGAGGCAAGCCTCAAGCGCCTGCAGCGTGACTCGGTCGATCTCTATCAGTTTCACAACGCGATCGTCGGCACGACACGGGGGGCCGATTTTGCCGCCGAGACGGTGCTCGACGAGGTGGTACCGGCCTTCGAGCGGCTGCGCGCACAAGGCAAGTTCCGCTTTTTCGGCATCACTGCGAATGGCGAGACCCCGGCCTTGCACCGGGTTGTCGATGCGCGCGCCTTCGACACCGGGCAGGTCAGCTACAATCTGTTGAACCCGAGCCCGGGGGCAGCGGTGCCGGCCGGCTATCCGGCGCAGGATTACGGCAATCTGCTCGCCCATCTTAAAGCAGCCGATATGGGGGTCATCGTCATCCGCGTCTTGGCCGGCGGCGCCTTGAGCGGCACCGAGGAGCGCCACCCGCTCGGCTCGCCGCCCCCGGCGCCGATCGGCTCGGGCGCCGATTACCGCCGCGATGTCGAGCGCGCCCGCCGCTTCGAGCCGCTGATCCGCGAAGGCCATGCCGGCAGCCTGATCGAGGCATCGATCCGCTATGTCATCGCGCAGCCGGCGGTCTCGACCGTGCTGGTCGGCTATTCCACAATGGAGCACCTCGAATACGCCGCGCGTTCGATCGAAAAGGGGCCGCTCTCGCTGGCCGCTCTCGACCGGATCGCCGAAATCCAGCACGGCTTCGTCGGCGAGCCCCGCTGAGCACGGCGCGAAATGTCATTGCGAGCGCAGCGAAGCAATCTCGCGCCGCGTTGCCCAGTTGCATCGGGATTGCTTCGTCGCTCCGCTCCTCGTAATGACAATGACTCACGGGTAATCCGATGAACCTCGCTTCATTGCTGTTTGACGTGGCGCGCCGGCTGCCGCAGCAACCCGCGGTCAGCGACGACCGCCATGCGTGGAATTACGGCGAGTTCGCCCAGCGCGTCGCCCGCCTGGCTGGCGGGTTGCGGGCCCGCGGTCTCGTGCCCGGCGACCGGGTGCTGCTGTCTCTCGAAAATTGCGGCGAGTTCTTCGAACTGTTGTTCGGCTGCTGGGCGGCCGGGCTTTGCGCGGTGCCGGCCAATGCCAGGCTGCATCCGCGCGAGGTCCAATATCTCGCCGAGAACTCGCGCGCCCGCCTGCTGGTTGCCAGTCCCGGCCTCGCCGAGGCGCTCGGGCCGCTCGCCGGCGCGGTCGACAGCCTGGATGAGGTGATCTCGGCCCGCACCGCTGCCTATGACGCACTGCTGACGCGTGCCGAGCCGATGCGGCCCGAGCCCGGCATGCCGACCGATCACGCCTGGCTGTTCTATACGTCGGGCACCACCGGTCGGCCGAAAGGCGCGGTGCTCACCCACCGCAACCTGCTCTTCATGAGCCAGTGCTATTACGCCGATATCGACCCGCTCGACGAGCGCGACACGCATCTCTTGGCCGCGCCGGTGTCACACGGTGCCGGGCTCTACGCGCTGCCGTTTCTGCTGAAGGGCGCGCACCAAATCGTGCTGCCGCATTTCGATGTCGCGGACATTCTCGAAATGATCCGGCGCCATCCCCGCGTGTCGCTGTTCGCGGCGCCGACGATGCTGACCCGGCTCGCCCATGCGCCCGAAATCGCCGGCGCCGATCTCGCCAATCTGAAGACGATCTATTATGGCGGCGGGCCGATGTACGTCGCCGATCTCGAAAAGGCGCTCCTTCTGTTCGGGCCGCGCCTCTACCAGCTTTTCGGCCAGGGCGAGTCGCCGATGACGATCACCGGCCTCTCGCAACGCATCCATGCCGAGAGCGGCCATCCGCGCTGGCGCGAGCGGCTCGGCTCGTGCGGCGTGCCGCGCACCGGGGTGCTTGTCCGGGTGGTCGACGACAACGACAATGAGCTGCCGCCCGGTGAAATCGGCGAGGTCGCGACGCGAAGCGACTGCGTCATGGAAGGCTATTGGGAAAACCTTGCGGCCAACGCCGAGACGCTGCGCGGCGGGTGGCTGCATACCGGCGATCTCGGCAGCATCGACGACGACGGGTTCCTCACGCTGCGCGACCGCTCCAAGGACATGATCATCTCGGGCGGCAGCAACATCTATCCGCGCGAGATCGAGGAAGTGCTGCTGCGCCATCCCGACCTCGTCGAAGCCGCCATCGTCGGCCGGCCGCATCCCGAATGGGGCGAGGAGGTCGTCGCCTTCGTCGTGGCGAAGCCGGGCGCAAGCATCAAGGAATCGGCGCTCGACCGGCTCTGCCTCGACCACATCGCCCGCTTCAAGCGCCCGCGCCAATACCGCTTTGTCGACTCGCTGCCGAAGAACAATTACGGCAAGGTGCTGAAGACCGAGCTGCGACGCATGTTAGAGGACCCCAAGCGCCAATAAAATAGCCCGTCATTCCCGCGAATGCGGGAATCCAGGGGCAACCGTTCCGTCGCTGGCCCTGGACCCCCGCTTTCGCGGGGGTGACGATGAGGTAGCGGAGGAAACGGATGACGATATTGCAGGATAAAATCGTCCTGGTGACCGGTGCCGGCGCCGGGATCGGGCGGGCCATCGCGCTCGCCATGGCCGAGGCCGGGGCTACTGTCGCCGCCGCCGATATCGACCTTGCCGCCGCGCAACGCACCGCTTCCGAGGCCGCCGGCAGCAATCGGCGGGCGATCGCCATCGAAGCGGATTGCGGCGATGTCGCCAGCATCGATGCGATGGTCGCGCGCACGATTGCCGAATTGGGCCGGCTCGACGTCATCGTCAACAATGCCGGGGTCACCCGCTACGCCTACATCATGGATCTGACCGAGGCAGATTGGGACCGGATTCACCGGGTCAACGCCAAGGGCGTGTTCTTCTGCCTGCAACGCGCGGCGCGCGAGATGATGAAGACGGGTGGCGGTCGGATCATCAACATCGCCTCGATCAGCGGGCGCGGCTATGCCGGCGCCTCCAACGCCGCCTATGCCGCGAGCAAGGGTGCGGTGATTGCGCTGACCAAGATGGCCGCCCAGCAGCTTGGCCGCTACAACATCAACGTCAACGCGATCTGCCCGGGGGTCACCCGCACCGAGCTTGGCGCGCGCAACGCCATCACCCGCGCCGCCGAGCGCGGGATCACGGTCGAACAGCTGCAGGCCGCGCAGGAGGCGGAAATTCCGATCCGGCGCGCCAATACGCCCGAGGATATCGCGGCGATGGCGGTGTTCCTCGCCTCGCCCGGCGCGCGCAACATCACCGGCCAGTCCTACAACGTCGATGGCGGCCTGGTGCCGAGCTGAGCAGCGCCGCCTCGCAGCCTCGTAGGATGGGCTGAGCGGAGCGAGGCCCATCGGAATTCACAATGAGGCAACGAGGCACGGAGGCCCCCGCGGCGTGGGACTCTCATTGCCTCACCGTCTCATTGTGAATCGAATCGATGATGGGTTTCGCTTCGCTCAACCCATCCTACCGACTACAGTCTCGTCAAATTGACCACACAGGAGAACGCCATGCCCGACCTTTTCGAGACGATGAGCACGATGCGGGCGATGCGTCGGCTGAAGCCGGACCCGGTGCCCGACGCGCTGATCAACAAGATCCTGCAGGCCGGGCAATGGGCGCCGAGCGGCGGCAACACCCAGCGCTGGCGCTTCCTCGTGGTCAAGGACCCCGAGGTCAAGAAGAAGGTGCAGGTCTATTACAAGCGCCTGTACGACGAGACGGTCGGGCCGCGCTATGCCTCGAGCGCGCCGCCGCCGGGTTCGGACGCCGCGCGTTACCAGCGCCAGAACGGCGCGGTCCAATACCTGACCGACCACTACCACGAGGCGCCGGTGTGGATCGTCGCCTGCCTCGAAGACGGCGAAAACCCGGGCCGCACCGCCGGCTCGTCGATCTATGGGGCGGTGCAGAACATGTGCCTGGCGACGCGGGCGCTCGGCCTCGGCACGACGCTGACGACGCGGCATACCGGCTACGGCAAGGAGGTCGATGCGATTTTCGGCCTGCCGGCGGGCGCCCATTCCTACGCGATCCTGCCGATCGGCTGGCCGATGGGCAACTTCGGGCCATTGGGGCGCGGGCCATTGAAGGACGTCGTCTATCAGGACCAGTGGGGCAAGCCCTACCAGGGTCTGTAAGAAACCGGAAAGGAGAGAACCATGCCTCGTGTACCGCCGGTTACCGGCAAGGCCGATGTGCCGTCCGAATTTCATTCGATCGTCGACGACGTTTTGAGCGTGTTTGGCCAGGTGCGCGGGCCGTTCAGCATGCTGCTGCACAGCCCGAAGCTCGCCGAGAGGATGCTGCAGTTCGTCAAGTTCAACCGCGGCGGCACGGTCGTCGAGCCGAGGCTGCTGTCGCACGCGATCCTCGCCTCGGTGCGCGAGCGCGACGCCAATTATGTCTGGGCCGCCCAGGTCGGCGCGGCGCGGCGCGCCGGGGTGCCGGAACCGACGATCGACATCTTGCGCGCCAAGGGCGACCCCGCCTCGCTCGCCGAGGACGAGCGCGACATCGTCACCTTCACGCGCCAACTGGTGCGCAACAACCGGGTCGACCAGGCGGTATTCGACCGGCTGCAGAAGCCGCACGGGACGCAGTGGCTGGTCGGGCTGTCGGCAGCCGCGAACTACTTCGCGATGCTATCGGGCGTCGTCAACGCCTTCGACGTGGCGGCGCCGCCCGACGGCGACAAATTGCCGGCGTAAATCACATTTGGAGCAGGGTACCGACCCAGTTGATAGCCTCTCAAACCGTCATCCCCGGGCTTGTCCCGGGGATCCACGTGGAAAGCCGGCACAAGGCCGGCCATGACGATTAAAGCGAGGAGTAAAGGCGATGGATTTCGGCGCCTCGATGTTCATGACCGATTACTGCATACCGCCGGCTGAGTTGGGGCGGGCGTTGGAGGAGCGAGGGTTCGAATCGCTGTGGAACCCCGAGCACTCGCACATCCCAACCTCGCGAAAGACGCCGTTCCCCGGCGGCGGCCAGTTGCCGAAGATGTATTACGATGCGATGGACCCGTTCGTGACTCTGACCGCCGCGGCGGCGGCGACCAAGCGGTTGAAGGTCGGCACCGGCGTCTGCCTCGTCATCCAGCGCGACACGATCCAGACCGCCAAGCTTGCCGCCTCGCTCGATCAGGTCTCGGGCGGGCGCTTCCTGTTCGGTATCGGCGGCGGCTGGAACCAGGACGAGATGGAGGATCACGGCACCGTCTACGCCACCCGCTTCAAGATGATGCGCGAGCAGGTCGAGGCAATGCGACAGATATGGACCGCGTCAAAGCCGGAATATCACGGCGACATCGTCGATTTTCCGCCGATGATGACCTGGCCCAAACCGGTGCAGCAGCCGCTGCCGGTCATCGTCGGCGGCGCTTTTCCTCATGCGGCGCGGCGCGCGGTGCGCTACGGCAATGGGTGGGTTCCGATCGCCGGCCGCGCTTCGTCCTACGGCACCATCGAGGAGCAGCTGCCGGCCTTCAAGCAGATGCTGGCCGAGGCCGGACGCAGCCTCGCCGACGTGCCGCTGACGATGTTCGGCGCCACCGAGAACTATGACCAGCTGATGCGCTATCGCGATCTCGGCGTGGCGCGCGTCGTCGCCGGGCTGCCGCCGGAAAACGCCGACAAGACGCTGCCGGCCCTCAACCGCTGGGCCGAGCTGATCCGCAAAATCAATGCGTGACGGGATGCGCAGGTGTAAGCGCGATCGGGGCGAACGACGGCAGGCTAGGCGGTTCGCCGTTCCAGCTGGGTTTCGCGGACCACCCGTTCGTGCCCGTCGGTCTTGCTTTTGATGCGGTATTGCGGCGTGTTGCCTTCCTCGGGAAGCAGCCGCACGACCGTGTACCGACCTCGCGCCGAGCCGTCGTCTCGCCGATCCGGCGAGAAGTGGACGGCTGTGCCGATGGTAAATTTATGTACGGCCATGGTGTCCTCCAGGAGGGCTGACGCCGCCCGCGTGCCGCAGGCACCCGGGCGGCGCGCAACGTGGTCGGAACCTATTCCGCGCGGAGGTTGACCGCCGAGGTCTTGCCCTGCTGGCCGCGCTCGAGCTCATAGTTGAGCTTCTGGCCTTCCCGTAGATTGCCCATCCCCGACCGCTCGACGGCCGAGATATGGACAAAAACATCCTTGGAGCCGTCGTCGGGCTGGATGAAACCATAGCCCTTTTGCGCGTTAAACCACTTTACCGTACCGGTAGACATTCTTCGCTTCCTTTAAAGAGATCGTGCAACCGGCTGCGTAGCCGGCTGGACCATATTCCAATTTTGGGAAGCACTCTCGGGGAGCTGGGTAGCAGGCCGGAATAGGGCAAACCGCCGTCGAAACACGATCAAGCTGTTAGGTAGCAGGAACCGGTGCCGGTTTCAATGGCCGCGCGGATTTTTCGGCCGCGCGCATTGACGGCGCGGTACCTCTCGCGACAGAACTATCATCGATGGCGCTAGAGGAGAGCACAATGGCAGACATTCGAATCATGGCAAACGGTTTGCGTTTCCCCGAAGGCCCGGTGGCGATGGCGGACGGCTCGGTGATCCTCGGCGAGATCGCCGGCGGCGCGGTTACCCGGGTCATGCCGGACGGCGCGAAAACCGAGATCGGCAAGGCCGGCGGCGGGCCGAACGGCGTGGCCACCGGCCCTGACGGCGCGCTTTATGTCTGCAACAATGGCGGCGCGGTTTACGAGACGAGCCCGAGCTTTCTGTCGACCGGTCCGGCGCTCGATTACAACGGCGGTTGCATCCAGCGCATCGATCCCAAAACCGGCGACACGCGTGTCCTCTACAGCCATTGCAGCGGGCACAAATTGTCGGCGCCGAACGACCTCGTATTCGACAAGCAGGGCGGGTTCTACTTCACCGATCTAGGCAAGCGGCTGGCCCGTCACCGCGACAACGGTGGCCTCTATTACGCGCTGCCGGACGGCTCGAAAATCGTTGAACTGGTGTACCCGATCATCACACCCAACGGGGTCGGGCTGTCACCGGACGAGAAGACCGTCTATGTCGCCGATACCGAGACCTCGCGGCTCTATGCATTCGACATCGTCGAACCGGGCAAGGTCAAGCATGAGCCGTTCCCGGCGCCCTTTGGCGGCCGCCTCATTTGCGGGCTCCCCGGCTTTCAGCGCTTCGACAGCCTGGCGGTCGAGGCCTCGGGCAACATCTGCGTCGCGACCTTGGTCACCGGCCACATCACCGTCATTTCGCCGGCCGGGCAAGTGATGCGGCAGGTCAAGGTGCCCGATGTCTATCCGACCAACATCTGCTTTGGCGGGCCTGATCTGCGCACCGCCTACATCACGCTGTCCGCGTCGGGTCAGCTCGCGGCGATGGACTGGCCGGAGCCGGGCCTGCGGCTCAACTTCATGGCGTGAGATTATCCATGCTGATCGAGATCATCTGTACCGGCGATGAAGTCCTCACCGGCAAAATCGTCAACACCAATTTCAGCCATATCAGCCAGAAGCTCGAAGATGTCGGGCTGTCGGTGCGCTGGGGGACGACGGTCGGCGACGACCGCGACACGCTCTTGGCGGCGTTCCTGCACGCCGGCGAGCGGGCCGATGCGGTGATCGTCAATGGCGGCCTCGGGCCGACGGTCGATGATTTGTCGCAGGAGATCGCGGCCCGCGCCGCCGGGGTCGAGCTGGCGCTCAACGACGAGTGGCTGGTCACGATGGAGGCGTTTTTCCGCCGCCGCAGCCGCGTGATGTCGCCCAACAACCGCAAACAGGCGATGCTGCCGACCACCGCCGAGATCCTCGACAACCCGATCGGCACCGCCTGCGGCTTTGCGATGGACATCGGCAAGGCGCGCTTCTTCTTCACCCCCGGCGTGCCGCGCGAGCTGCGCCGCATGCTGGAAGAACAGATCATCCCGCGCCTGCTCGCCCGCAGCGGCACCCAGACGGCGATCATGCTGAAGCGCTTTCACTCCTACGGGCTCGGCGAGAGCCACGTCGACGCGCTGCTCGACGGGGTCGAGGCGCTGGTTCCCGACGGCAGCGCCAAGCTCGGTTTCCGCGCCCATTACCCGCAGATCGAGACGAAGGTGACGGTGCGCGGCGCCGACCCGGCCGATATCGAGCGAAAGCTCGGGCCGGTCGTCGCCGAGGTGCGGAAGCGGCTCGGCAATTTCATCATGGCGGAGGACGACGATTCGCTCGAAGGGGTGATCCTCAATGCGCTGCGCGAGCGCGGCGGGTCGCTCGCCCTGGTCGAGACCTTCACCAGCGGCCAGATGGCGGCGCGCATCGCCCCGCTGCCGGGCGCCGAGAGCGTCTTCCGCCGCGGCATCGTCGCCCGCGAGATCGGCGAATTGTGGGATGCGCTGCGCCTGACGATCCCCTGCGAAATCACCCGCGACAGCGCCGAGGCGGTGGCTGAGGCCGCGCGCCGCGACAGCGGCGCCAGCCACGCGCTTGCCGTGCTGATCGATCTCGACGACGGCCCCGACCGGATCGATTTTGGCGGCACGATCTGCATCGGCATCGCGACCGAGGGGGCGACCGAGTCGCGGCGCTCGCGCATCCTCGGCGGGCGCGAATGGGTGCGCCTCGGCGCGGTCGAATTGGGGCTCGACTGCCTGCGCCGCCAGCTCTATGGCCTGCCGGTCACCGAGCGCATCGATTTCGAACGCACGTGATATGTCGCTTTCGACTTCCGGGTTTCACCGCGCATTATAATCCGTCATCCCGGCGAAGGCCGGGACTTTGCCGGGCAAACGATGAGTCGAGGAAATCTGCGGGTTTCACGATGCGCCATTGATAGGGATTGTATCCCGGTTCGTGCCATTTTTGTATCCCCAAAGCCTCAGCGCCAAGCACGACCCTCACAGGCGTTGACGAGCGCAGGCGAGGATTTTCGCGAACAGCGCCGACGTTGGCTGGAGCCGCCGCTCATGCTGCGGAGTTTTCCGCCAGCCGTCAGTCGCGGTGACACGCGCGTAGATTTGCGGCTTATCCGACCACGCCTCGCAGACGCGGTAGTTTTTGCCGCCAATTTCGACCGCATCGGACGGCTGCGCAGGTTTAGGCTCGGGGCGCAGCCGCCCATCTGCCGCCTCTACCCGCTGCGCCGTCATGATAGCGGGCCGCTCGGGGGTGGCCTGCGTAGGCCGTTTAATCCGCTCTACAATGGCTCGCCCTTGCTCAAGCGCACGGATGGTTTTCTCGGCTTGCGCCGTGAGCTTACTCGGTGTCGGGTCGGGGTCCTTCGACTGTTGCACTGTAGCAGATGCGGGCGGCTCTGCCGGGTCACGGACAGTCCTACCGCGTTGCGGCGGCTTCGGTGTGGGCGGCTCCGGTTCCGGCTCATAAGCCAGCCCATACTGCTCGAACCATTCGATAAGCTCATGCCGCCGGTAAGCCCGCTGAACAGCGTCGCCATCTCGGTAAGTGAAGGTATGAATATCGAAGTCGCGGAGTCGATTGTTCAGCGCCTTGGTTGAGAAGTTCTCGTAAAGCTCTTTATCGGAGTAGAACTTGGTCAGCTTCTCAACAATTTCCGCCGAGAAAATCGCCTTTGTTCCAGGGAACTGGCCTTCGCAGAACAACTCAGCAATGTCCCGAAGAGTCGCTTCATTGGCGTCCACCACATCACTTTTACCGGCAAGATTGTGCAATGCTTCGCGCGCCATCCTCCCGATTTTCGGGCTGAGGGTGTCCGCGATTTTCAGGATCGGGATGGCATTATCCCTCGCCCGCATGGCGAACATAGGGTCAAGATCGGGCTGGCACGCCATAATGGCGTCCTTGTTGTCGAGGACCCACCGGGCAGCCTTCCGGCGGAGCGTCAACATTGCCTCCGCGTGATCCGCCGGGACGAACGGCTCCACAGTCTCGCCGGGGCGGAGCTTTTTGAGCTTCACCGTCATGAGCGCCCGGCTCCGCAACGTCGGCGGGCCGAACTCACCGATCCCGGCAAGCGCCGTGAAGGTGTAGAGGTTGAAGCGTTCGATGATCCGCTCACCCTTCACGATGCGGGTCTGTTCCTTGAACGCCATGGTCGGGTCATGGCTGGCGTTCAAGAGCTTGACGATCTCGCTCCGCGTCTCGTCGCGCTTGGGAAGAAACTTGTCGCACTCATCAATCAGCATCGTGTGGCGACGGTGCGCCCCTTGAACGAAGCCCGCCTCCGTGATCCCGCTCACCGGGTTGGCACGGAACACCAGCCCGGCGAGAACCGACAGGAGTCGGGATTTGCCGCTCTCTTTGGTCGCCGCACTGATACGCATGAGCGGCGCACAAGGCAGGGCGTTGGGGATCGGCACCGCAAACGATCCGATAGCCCACAACGGCAGCAAAACATCGGTGTGCGGGGGCATCACCACAAAGCGGGACACGAAGCGCCGGTAGTCAGTGAACAGCGCCTCGCCATCCACCGGCTCAGGCCAATGCGGAAGTTTCTGGTGCTTTGGATCGGGAGCCGAGCGCGACAGCTTCACAAGCTCGGCAGCATCGTCCGGTTCCTCTACCGGCTCCGCCTCACCTTCATCCTCATCATCCGGCTCGTCATCTTCAGGCTCATCGCCCTCGCATTCGTCTTCATCTTCCGGTTCGGCTTCGCCGGCCTTGTCTTCCGGTGAAGCCGGTTCGTCATCGTGATGCCTACCGGGGAAACGAACGACCTTTTCGTCTTCATCGTCGTGCACGTGGAAGTCCTTTGAAGCTCCAAATCGAAATGCTGCCGAGACATGGTGGCGACCGAAGTCACCTGTCAAGGGGCATCGCAAATTTTTTTAAGTGATCGGAACAATGTGCGTATCCATAATACATCATGAGATTATCATATTCCCTTATCGTCTGACGCTCACCGAGTATATTTTCTACGATAATCGGATTTTTAATCAAGATTGGCGATCCGTTTATCGCAGAAAAAAGCGAAGGTGATTGCTCATCCCCACTTCGTTCCACAAGGAATCGCGCCGGGCCTATGGCTCGGTGAACCCGACGCATCCATATTCAGCCGCGACACTGCTACGGCGCTCCGCTCCGTAGGCCGCTACACTGCTACATCGTTGGCGTGTAGCGGTGTAGCGGATGGGGCGGGTAATCGATCCGCGTAAGCCACCGGACGCTGACTCAGAATGTGGTGGTTCAGCCCTTGACGCCCACCAGATGTGCGCCCAAGTCAGAGTTTTCCACAGGGGACTTAAGCGGGGCCATCCCATGAAGAAAGACGAGTTGTTCGTCGAACGCCGGCCACAGGGCGATTATGCGGTCAGAAGGGCAAATTCACAGCGTGCCAGCGCCGTTCGCCCCACACAGACGGGTGCGATCGACCGGGCGCGCGAGCTTAACCCGAACTCCACGCCATTGGTCGAGCGGGTCCGACATACGTCTCGCGGCAAGCCGGATCAGTGGCGTAAGCCGTAAACCGAGCCGGATCTTTCACGGAAGCTCGGCGAGCTACACGTGCGCAAAGAGGCCAGGACCCTTTACGTGAAGGCAGCGGACTCGCTCGTCCTTGCCGTCGATCATTTCAACAGGGTTTGGGATCGAGGCCGCACGGAAGCCGTCCTGATCATGCTCGATCGTGCCTTCGAGTTGTTGCTGAAAGCCATCATCGTGCATCGGAGCGGCAAGATAAGGGAGAAAGGTAATAGCAGCCTGACGATTGGATTTGATAGGTGCCTGCGTAAATGCATATCCGAAGAACCGGCGAAGTGTTTGACGGAAGATGAGGCAGTGACGCTTCAGAATCTAAACAGCCTTCGAGATGCGGCGCAGCACTATTTTACGGAACTCTCGGAGGATCTTCTATACGTTTACGCACAATCCGCCGTCACGCTCTTTGATAAGCTATCGACGGAAGTTCTTGGCCTGACGCTCAAGGACGTGATGCCCAACCGGGTGCTGCCCGTGTCGCCAAAGCCGCCGCGAGATTTCGGGCTGATATTGGACGCAGAGTTCGGCGACATCGCGAAGATGGTCGCACCGGGTTCTCGGAAGGGTCTCGGCGCGAAAGCCCGGATTCGTTCGGTTGCCATCCTCCAAAGCTCACTCGATGGTCAGAAATCCCAACCGAGCGATCGGGAGCTTGATGGCATCGTTCGGCGGATCAGGGCCGGTGATGGCTGGCGAACGATCTTCCCAGGCGTCGCGACGCTGAGGATTGATCCAAACGCGGCGGGACCGGGCTTGGCGCTGCGAATTACGAAGAACCAGGGCGAGGCCATACGTCTTGTTCCCGAAGGACAACCAGACGCGACGGTTGTAGCTGTTAAGCGGGTGAATGAACTTGACTTTTATTCAATGGGTCTGACCGATATCGCCAAGAAACTCAAGATAACCGCGCCAAAATTGCTCGCCTTGATCGTTGCAGACGATATGCAGTCTAACCCTGATTATTTCAAACTTGTTCGAATAGGAAAGGTCGCGCTCAAGAGATACAGTCCGAAGGCGCTTGATCGTCTTCATGCACGGATCAACGAGGTCGATTTGGGGGCTATTTGGCAGCAGCACCGACCACGGCATGCCGCGAAGCGCGCCCGTGCACAACTCTGACTGAGTCGTGCCCATGGTCACGGAAGCAGCGAAAAGAGGCCGCTAAACCAAGCGGGGCGCTTGCAAAAGTTTTGCGCCGGGTGCACGGCTAAACTCGGAACGCTCGATTCACAGGGGGCGACTGTGGCGCGCACCGGGACAAAATCGTCGGCCAGTGGCCGGACAGAGACCTACAAGCACCCCGAATTCGACATGGCGCTGCGCCCGGAGGTTGGGACGCAGCCGCAATTTCGCAAGCGGAAGCCACCCGCGACGTATCGGTATGATTCGTCGCTATCGCCGTCTCTCGAATGGGACGGCAAAAACCCGGCGCGGGAACAGGCCGAATGGCTGCTGGCGCTGATCGACGAAGCCGCAAAGCTCTCCGCCCCACAGGAGTTTGACCAGCCCCGCATCTTCCGCCGGGATGACAGCACCGTCATCGCCACCTGTCGGGGCCTCCGCGACGCGATCGACCAACTCAAGCGTCTCGGCAAGCCGTTCCTGGATTGGGCGGGCAAGGCGGAGCGTCTGTCGTTCGATGTCCCGACGCTGCCGCTGTTTGTGCATGAGCGGCTGTCCACGATGGCGATCGTCGAGACCCTGAAAGGCCACACCAAGGAAGCTCGCGGCCCGCAACTCGGCATGTTCGACCTGTTCGGCGATCCGCAGCGTCCGATCGCCGATCAAGTCCTCAAGGCATACGAATACCGGGACAAATGGGTCAACCGGATGATCCTCGGCGACTCACTTGTCGTGATGAATTCGCTGCTCCACTACGAAGGTCTCGGCGGACAGGTGCAGATGATCTACCTCGATCCCCCCTATGGAGTTAGGTTCGGGTCGAATTTTCAGCCATTCGTTCGCAAGCGCGACGTGGCGCACAATGACGATGAAGATATGACCCGTGAGCCAGAAATGGTAAAGGCATATCGTGATACTTGGGAACTCGGTTTGCATTCTTACTTGTCTTATTTGCGCGATCGGCTGCTTCTTGCGCGTGATCTATTGAATGCAAAAGGAAGCATTTTTGTCCAAATTAGCGATGAAAATATTCATCACGTTCGAGAGATAATGGATGAGATATTTGGAGCCAACAATTTTGTTGTCGTTATTTGCTACAAACGTTTGGGAATGATGGTTGGCGAAACCATCCAATCGTCGGCACACTATATTCTTTGGTATGCTCGGCAGAAAGAGACCCTGAAGTTTACGAAGACTTTCCAGAGGCAGATTGCTGGCGTGGGGTCTGGCGATCATTACACGCAACTTGAGGATATGGCATCAGGCGAAATCAGACCTATGACGCCCGACGAACGCGCAAATGCTCTATCAATTCCGCAAGGCTGGCGACCTTTTCAACTAATAAGTTTGGCTACCGGAGGTTATCGTCCTAATACTACAATCCCTTATGAATATAAGGCAAAAATATATCACCCAGGACAAAATAAATGTTGGAGAACAACAAAAGACGGACTTGATGAACTGGCCGGATTAGGAAGGATAATGCCGGCAGGGAATACGCTTCGATATAAGCAGTATCTGGATGATTTTCCTCTAACGGAGATCACCACAATCTGGGACGATACAGGTCGTGATCCGGAGAATTTTTATGTTGTCCAAACCCCATCGAATGTAATTCGCCGCTGTCTGCTTATGACGACCGATCCCGGAGACCTTGTGCTTGATCCTACTTGCGGCTCAGGCACAACCGCATTCGTCGCGGAACAGTGGGGCCGGCGATGGATTACCATTGATACCAGCCGCGTGCCACTGGCGCTTGCCCGCCAGCGGCTGTTGACCGCGACCTTCCCCTACTACGAACTCAAGGACGAGGCTCGGGGGCCAGTCGGCGGATTTGTGTATGTTCGGAAGCAAAATCGCAGGGGCGAGGAAGTCGGTGGCATCGTTCCGCACATCACGCTGAAAAGCATAGCGAACAATGAGCCGCCAGACGAAGAAGTGCTGGTCGATCGCCCAGAGGCAAACGATAAGATAACCCGTGTCGCCGGCCCGTTCTGCGTGGAAGCGACGATTCCAACCCCTGTCGGTTGGGATGACGGCGATACGGGCGCTGACTCCGAGGCCGACGATAGCGGGTCGTTCGTTGACCGGATGCTTGAAATCCTCCGCCGCTCCCCCGTGCTGCAATTAGGCGCGGGGAAGACCGTCACCCTCCGCAATGTCCGTCCGCCGGCCAAGTCCTTGTCCCTGTCCGCCGAGGCGGTGGTCGAGGGCGATGCCCGAGGCGGCCCGATCGGCTTTGGCGACGCGCTGGACGCGGCGGACGAACGCAACCTTGGCACCCTGCCGTTCAGCCAGCGGCCCGTCGCCCTGGTTTTCGGCCCGGAGAACGGCGCGATCAGCGAGACGCTGGTTTTCGAGGCGGCCCGCGAGGCGCATGGCAAGAGCTACACGCACCTATACGTGATCGGCTTCGCCATCCAACCCAATGCACGGCGGCTGGTCGAGGATTGCGAAAGCGCGATCGGCATCTCGGCCACCTACGTTCAGGCCACCCCCGACCTGATGATGGGCGATCTGCTGAAAACGATGCGGTCGAGCCAGATTTTCAGCGTGTGCGGGATGCCTGATGTCCGCCTCGAAAAACTGCCGCCCGCTGGCGACGGCCAGCCGGCACAATACCAAGTCAGCCTTCTCGGGCTGGACAGCTTCGATCGGACCACGATGGAGCCGAACCATCTCAGGGGCGACGACGTGCCCGCGTGGCTACTCGATACCGATTACAATGGGCTGGTTTTCCACGGGAACCAAGTCTTCTTCCCGCGCACCGGGGCATGGGAGCACCTGAAAAAAGCGCTAAAGGCGACGCATGATGAAAGCGTGTGGGAGCATCTTGCCGGCTCGGTCAGCGCCCCGTTCGAGGCGGGAGAGCAGCAACGGGTCGCGGTGAAGGTGATTGACGATCGCGGGAATGAGTTGATCGTCGTCAAACCGCTCTCCGAAGCCGGTTAAGGGGCGCGTCATGGCGGATTTCGAGGTTCCGAACCCGATCCTCAACGGCCCATTCGATGAGCCGGCGGAATATTGGCAGATCGAGGAAGGCAAGCAGCCCCTACGAATTCCGGGACGGCGGCCTGCTGGCTACTACTACCGCAACCCGAAATCATCCGACGCCAACGAGCATTCGGCGCGCGGCGAATGGCGCGAGCTTGCTGCCGTCAACCTGATCCGGTCGCGGATGGCCGAATGGCGCGCCGCCGGGCGACCGGGGATCACCCGCACGACTACCGAATTGGTCGAATACTGGAACCGCGAGGGCCGCCGTCCCCGGCTGTTTTTCGCGCAACGCGAGGCCGCCGAAGCCATCATTTTTCTGACCGAGGCGCGACAGGATTTCCTACAGGGAATATCGCTGCCGCTGGACGAGCCGAGCGCCGACCGAAATGCGGACGGCTTCAAGGCGTTCCGCCGGTTGGGCTGCAAGATGGCTACGGGTTCAGGAAAGAGCACGGTGGCGGCAATGCTCGCCGCGTGGAGCGTCTTGAACAAGGTCAACGATCGGTCGGATGCGCGGTTTTCCGATGTCGTGCTGATTGTCTGCCCGAACGTCACCATCCGCAGCCGACTTGGCGAACTCGATCCCAGGCGCGGTGAAGCAAGCCTCTACCGCACCCGCGATCTGGTGCCCGAACGCCTGATGCCCGATCTGACGCAGGGCCGGGTTCTGATTACCAACTGGCACGTGTTCGAGCCGCAGGGGCTACAGATCAGCGGCGTCCCCGCGAAGGTGAACCGCTCCGGGGTGCCGGTGCGCATCCGCGAGACGATCACCATCGCGGCGAAGACAACGAGCATGAGGGGGAAGCGGTATCTCACCCTCGCCGAGTTGGAGCGGCAAGTCGGGGCGGGCTTGCTCACCGTGCTCAACGAGGAACGCGACCGGCAGGGCAATCTCAAGAAGATCGAGATTGAAGCCGTGCGCTACGTCGAGAGCGATACGGCGCTGGTCAACCGCATCCTTGGCCGCGAGGTCGGCGGGAAACAGAACATACTCGTGCTCAACGATGAAGCGCATCACGCCTATCGAATTCAAAGGGCGACGGACGACGACGAGGACGATGGTGAGGACGACGGCGAGGAAGACGAGGATTATTTCGTGAAAGAGGCGACCGTGTGGGTGGACGGCCTCGACCGGATCAACAAGCTGCGGGGGATCAATTTCTGCGTCGATCTTTCGGCGACCCCCTATTTCATTGGCCGCGCAGGTTTGGCAACAAACACGATTTTCCCGTGGGTGGTAAGCGATTTCGGGCTGACCGACGCCATTGAGTCGGGGCTGGTCAAGATTCCGCAACTCGCGGTCCGCGATACGACCGGGCGCGCGGTTCCGGGCTACTTCAACATCTGGCACTGGATTTTGGAGAGGCTGACCCCCGCCGAGCGCGGCGGCAAAGGAGGTAACCCGAAGCCGGAAGCGATTTTGAAATACGCCAATACGCCGATCGTAATGCTCGGCGGGTTGTGGGACGAGATGCTCAAGGAATGGGCGGCGCGCGATGACGAAAACCGTCCGCCCGTCTTCATCCTGGTCTGCAAGAACACCCGAATCGCGCGGGTGATTTACGAATGGTTGGCGGAGAACAAGCCGCCGGTCGGTATCCCGCCCGCCCGGATCGACGAACTGCGCAACACCAACGATCGCACGTTGACGATCCGGGTGGATAGCAAGGTCGTTCAGGAAAGCGACACAGACGGGGCCAAGAGCGATGAGGTCGCATGGATGCGCTTCACGCTCGATACGGTCGGGCGTTCCGGCTGGCCGCTCGATACCCAACAGCGTCCGATCTACCCGGTCGGGTTCGCCGAACTGGCCGAGAAGCTAAAGCGACCGTTGCATCCGCCGGGCCGGGATGTGCGCTGCATCGTCAGCGTCGGCATGCTGACCGAGGGTTGGGACTGCAACACGGTGACTCACATCATCGGGCTTCGGCCATTCATGTCGCAACTGCTGTGCGAACAGGTGGTTGGCAGAGCCTTGCGCCGCCGCAGCTACGACGATTTCGACGAAGATGGGAAGCTCACCGAGGAAGTCGCAAAGGTGTTGGGGGTGCCGTTCGAGGTCATCCCGTTCAAGGAGAACAAGGCCGGTGCCCGGCCCGCGCAGCCGACGCGGCACCACATCCACGCGATCCCGGAGAAGGCCAGCCTTGAAATCCACTTTCCGCGCGTGGACGGCTATCGCCAAGGCATCCGCAATCGGGTCACGGTGGACTGGCCGTCGCTGGCTCCGCTGCGGATTGACCCGAAGCAGATACCGCCGGAAGTGCAAGTGAAGGGTGCCCTTCTGGCCAACCAGGGACGACCGAGCCTAATGGGGCCGGGTCAATTAGAGGACATCACGCTCAACCCCTTCCGGGCGGGCCGGCGGTTGCAGGAACTCGTGTTCGACATGGCTGCCTGCGGCGCGTCAATCTGGATGAGGGGCGCGCGTCAATCTGGATGAGAAAGTGT
>CAYMRQ010000070.1:0-20138 GCA_964392845.1 uncultured Rhizobium sp. | reverse complement strand
TGCGTCTGCTGACGCGCGAAGCGTTGACCCGTGAGCCGCCGCCGCCGTCGGCGCGGCGCGTCGTCGACCTCTGGCGGCCGTGGCTTGAAGGCAAGATCGGCCGGGACATCGCCGAGCTCGACCGCACCATTCTCGACCAGGATTCCTATGCGCGCGCGACCCGCCGGCTGATCCAGGACCTCGATCTCGACCTCGGCGAGGTCGACGATTCATCCTCCGACGACAATCAAAGCCAGGGTGAGGAGGCGGAAGGCGAGAACCAGAGCGAGGGCGAAAGCGCCAGCGCGGGCGCGCAGGCCTCGCCCGACGGCTCGCCTGCCGACAGCGCCGATGGCGACGCCGAAGAGGACGGCGACGCCGATGCCGACGGCGAGATGATGCCCGGCGCCAGCGACGACGATCCCGGGCGCCCGGGGCGGCCCGGGGTGATGCCGCGCGGCCGCCCGGACGAGACCGCGATCTATCGCGCGTTCAGCACGACGGCCGACGAGGTGATCGACGCTGAAAAGCTGTGCGATTCCGACGAGCTCGGCCGCTTGCGCCAGCTCTTGGATCAGCAGCTGTCGCATTTGCAAAGCGTCATCGCCCGCCTCGCCAATCGCTTGCAGCGCCGGCTCCTGGCGAAACAGACGCGCGCCTGGGAGTTCGATCTCGAGGAGGGCATCCTCGACGCGGCCCGGCTCTCGCGCGTCGTGACCAACCCGGTCCTGCCGCTCTCCTACAAGCGCGAGCGCGAAACCGAGTTCCGCGACACCGTGGTCAGCCTGCTCATAGACAATTCGGGCTCGATGCGCGGCCGGCCGATCACCGTGGCGGCGATGAGCGCCGACATCCTGGCGCGCACCCTGGAGCGCTGCGGCGTCAAGGTCGAGATCCTCGGCTTCACGACGCGGGCGTGGAAGGGCGGCCAGGCGCGCGAGAAGTGGATCGCCGCCGGCAAGCCGGCCAACCCCGGCCGGCTCAACGATTTGCGCCACATCGTCTACAAGCCGGCCGATGCGCCGTGGCGGCGCGCCCGGCGCAATCTCGGGCTGATGCTGCGCGAGGGCATATTGAAGGAGAACATCGACGGCGAGGCGCTGATGTGGGCGCATAACCGCCTGTTGGGCCGGCCCGAGGAGCGCCGCATCCTGATGGTGATCTCGGACGGCGCGCCGGTCGATGATTCGACACTGTCGGTCAATCCCGGCAACTACCTCGAAAAGCACCTGCGCGAGGTGATCCGCGAGGTCGAGCGGATCGGCAGCGTCGAATTGACCGCGATCGGCATCGGCCACGACGTGACCCGCTATTACCGCCGCGCCGTCACGATCGTCGATGCCGAGCAGCTGGGCGGCGTCATGCTCGAGCGGCTGGCCGATCTGTTCGAAGAAGAGGGTTCGGGCCGCACCCGGGTCAAGAGCCGCCGCCGCGCGGCGTAGCCACCGTAGGGCGCTGATGACCCAGCGTCATTGGGCCATCGGTTTGGTGCGCGTATAGTGGGTCGGTGGACCGGACGCGGGTGGGGTTTCCGGGCGGTGCGACCGAACTCGCCGTCCGGCGTATTCCTGCGTGTCCGATCGCGCTTGGGGGACCCGGGCTATAGCGGTGCTCGTCGCGAGAATCCTGTTTGTGCTTGCGATCCTCGGCGGGCTCGTCACGGGATGTGCCGAGGTGAGCCCCGAGCCGCTTTCGCCGTCGGCCAACGCGAGCGAACTTGAAAATCGGACGCTCGGCGATCCGCGCCTCCACAGATTTGTGCTTGCCAGTCTGGCGGGCGAGGCCGAGCCTCATAACGGAATTTCCTGGAATCTCACAACGCTCACCCTCGCCGCGGTCTATTACCACCCGGACCTCGATATCGCGCGAGCGAGGCTGGCGCTGTCCCGCGCCGGGGTGATCACGGCGGAGCAGCGTCGCAACCCGATCCTCAATTTCGCCGCCGTATTCAACTCCGCCGCGGTCGCCGGAGCGATCACCCCGGGCGCGATCCCGCTGACGATCGGCCCGGTGATCAATCTGATTGTCGAGACCTTCGACAAGCGCGAGTACCGCGTCGGCCAGGCCAGGCAGCTCAGCGAAGCCGCCCGCTGGGATCTCGCCACCGCCGGATGGCGGGTGCGCGCAGGCGTGCGCACCGCGCTCCTCAATCTCTGGACGGCGCGGCAACGCATGGCATTGACCCGCCAGCGGCGCGATCTCCAGGATGAGCTCGTGCGCCTCCTCGAACGGCGGCTGGCCGTCGGGGAAGCCAGCGCGCTCGATGTCGCCCGCGAGCGCATCGTGCGCGCCCAGATCGCCGTTGACCTTCGCGGCTTCGAGCGGGCGGCCGATAAGGCGGAAGCTCAATTGGCCAATGCCGTCGGCGTACCGGTGCGTGCGCTGGCCGGCGTCACGCTGGCCTTCGACGCGTTCGGGCATGCCGGGAAGCTGCCACAGGGTGTAGCCGATGGCGATCTGCGCCGCCGCGCGCTGACCGGGACAACCGAATTGCAAGCGGCGCTGGCCGAGTATGAAGCGGCGCAATCGGCACTGCAGCTGGCGGTGGCGAACCAGTATCCCGACGTGACCTTGGGCCCGGGCTATAATTATGACGCGGGCGTCAACAAGTTCAGCCTGAGCCCGGTTTTAGAGCTCCCGGTCTTCAACCAGAACCAGGGCCAGATCGCCGAAGCGCTTGCCAGGCGACAGCAGGCAGCGGCGAATTTCACCGCGCTGCAGGCCCGGATCATCGGGGCGATCGACACCGCGCTCGCCACCTACGCCGCGGCGCAGCGCGAGCTGGCAACCGCCGATGCGCTGCTGGCCGGCGCGCGACGCCGCGAGGGCCAGGTCGCTGCCTCATTCCGCGCCGGCCAGGTCGACCGGCCGACCCTGGTGTCGGCGGAGCTTGAAACGGCGGCGATCGGCCTGTCGCGCTTTGATGCGACCCTTGCGCAGCTGGAGGCAACCGGCGCTTTGGAGGATGCCCTCCAGCATCCCCTGTACGAGCCGGCCGTCCTATTCTCTGTCCCGCAAATCGGCCCGCGGCCGCCTTCGGAACCCCATTCATGACGCCAGGATCGCTCTCACCCTATCGGCGCCGGGTCATCTTCGCCGTTCTGATTGTGCTGGCCCTTGGGGCCGGGCTCGGATCGCTGTTGCCGACGCTCCTCGCCCCGGGCAAGGCCGAGGACGAGCACAAGGCCGAGAGCATGCTCGGCCCGCCGTCCCGCGTGACGGTGCAGGACGGCGTTACCATCCTCACCCTGAGCGCCGCGGATCGGCAGGATAGCGGGATCGAAACCGCCCGCCCAAGCCCGTCGCCCGCGCAGGAATCCGTGGTCGGTTACGGCGCGGTACTCGACGCGGCGCCATTGACCGAGCTGAGCAACCGGTATCTGGATGCCGAGACGCAAGTGCAGACCGCGCGCGCCAGGCTGGCCGTCTCGCGCGGCGCGTTCGAGCGCGCGAAAAACCTCTACAAGGACCGGCAAAACATATCGACCGCGCAGTTGCAAGGGGCGGAGGGGAGCTTCGAGGTGGATAAGGCTGCGCTTGAGGCCGCCCGATCCCGTCTGACGAGCGTGGCGGCGAGCGCTCGGCAGGCGTGGGGAAGCGTGCTCGGCGCGGCGCTGATCGATCGCACGCCTCTGATGACGCGGCTGATCGAGCGAGCCGATTACCTCGTCAAGGTGACTCTGCCCCCCGGCACGGCCGTGGCGAGGGCGCCGGAAACCGCCATTGCCCGGCTCGATGGGGCGAGGGAGGTGCAACTCGCCTTGATCTCGCCGGCGACAACCATCGATCCCAGACTGCAAGCGATCAGCTATCTCTACCGGGCTCCGGCCGAAGCTGCGCTGCTGCCCGGCCTGAACCTTGAGGTGCGGTTGCTGACCGAAGGCGTCGAGCGGGGGGTGGTTGTGCCCGAATCGGCCGTCGTTTGGCTGCAGGGACAGGCTTGGATCTACCACCGGACAGACCCGAATACCTTTGCCCGACGCGAGATCGCCCCCGATCGTCCGGGGCCCGATGGCGGCTACATCGTTACCGGCTTGCCGCAAGATGCGGAAATCGCGGTGCGCGGTGCGCAGATGCTCCTCTCCGAAGAGTTTCGCGCGCAGGTTCCGATTCAGGACTAGAGGATGCGCGTCACCGGCCTGCAGGGCTTCATCATCCGCTTCGCGCTGCGCTTCCGCGGCATCATCGTTGCGCTGGGTTGCCTACTCGTCGCTTACGGGATCTACAGCCTCGGTCAGGCGAGATACGACGCCTTTCCGGAGTTCGCGCCGCCGCAGGTGGATGTACAGACCGAAGCGCCCGGCCTGTCGTCGGAGCAGGTCGAGACCCTCGTCACCCGGCCGATCGAGATGGCGATCAACGGCGCGCCAAACCTGCAGCGGATAACGTCGACCTCGATCCAGGGACTGTCCGACATCAAGGTCTATTTCGACCCGTCCACGGACGTCTATCGCGATCGGCAGTTCGTGTCCGAGCGGCTGGCGACGGTCGCCGGCCAGCTCCCGGCCGGCGTCCAGGCGCCGACGATGACGCCGCTCACCTCATCGGCGGCGACCGTCCTGGTCATCGGTCTGACATCGGCGTCGCAATCGTTGATGCAGCTGCGGACAATCGCAAAGTGGACGATCCGGCCGAGCCTCCTGTCGGTGCCGGGGGTCGCAGGCGCCGAGGTCTTCGGCGGGGACGAGCGGTCGACTCAGATCCTCGTCCATGCCGACCGGCTGATCCGGTTCGGGCTCGGTATGGACGACGTGCTAGCCGCGGCGCGGCGCGCGACCGGGGTGCGCGGCGCCGGCTTTGTCGGCACGCCGAACCAGCTGATCACGTTGCAGGCGGTGGGACCGCCTCTCCGGCCCGCGGATATTGCCCGCACGGTGCTGGCCCGGCATGACGGCGCCAGCATCACCCTGGGCGATGTGGCGAGCGTGGTCGAAGCGCCGCTGCCCGCCGTCGGTGGCGCGGCCATCATGGGGCAGCCCGGGGTGGTCATGAATATCGACGAGCAGTACGGCGCCAACACGCTGGAGGTCACCGCGGGCATCGAAGCGGCGCTTGCCGACCTTGGCCCTGCGCTAGAGCAGGAGGGAGTGACCCTTCACGCCGGACTCTTCCGTCCCGCCAACTTCGTCACGGCGGCAACCGACAATCTGCGCTCGTCGCTGCTGATCGGCGCGGTACTGATCGTGGTCGTGCTGTTCCTCTTCATGTTCGATCTGCGCACGGCCGCGATCTGCTGCACGGCAATCCCGATTTCTCTGCTGGCAGCGGTCGCCGTGGTGCAGCATTTTGGCGTCACGCTCAATACGATGACCATGGGGGGCCTCGCCATCGCCGTCGGCGAGGTCGTTGACGATGCGGTTATCGGCGTCGAGAACATCACCCGGCGGCTGCGCGAGAACAAGCGGCTCTCGGACCCGCGAGCGGCCGCAATTGTCGTCCTCGAAGCCACCTTCGAAGTCCGCAGCGCCGTCGTCTATGCCACCTTCGCGGTGACCCTGGTATTCCTCCCGGTCGTCACCTTGCCGGGGGTTGCCGGCCGGCTGTTCGCGCCGCTCGGCATCACGTACATCCTCGCGGTCCTGGCCTCGCTTGTCGTCGCCCTTACGGTGACCCCGGCGCTGGCGCTCCTGTTCCTGCCGCAGCACACAACGGAGCGGGAGCCGCCGGTCCTGCATTGGGCCCGGCGGCGATACGAGGCGCTGCTGCGCCGGGTGGTGCAGGCGCCGGGCCTCACAATTTTGGGCGCGGGCGTGCTGACAGCTTGCGGCCTCGCGCTGTTTCCGTTCTTCGGGGCGACGTTCCTGCCGGAGCTGCAGGAGGGGCACTTCATTGTGCATACGACGACGATGCCCGGGACCTCGATCGACGAGTCGCTGCGGATGGGTGCACGGGTCACCGCGGAATTGGCGAAGCTCCCGATCGTCCGCTCGGTCGCGCAGCGGGTGGGGCGCGCCGAATTGGCCGCCGCGGGCGATACGCACGGGACCCACCAGAGCGAATTCGAAGTGGATCTGAAGCCGTCGGCAGGCGAGGCGGCGGGTATCGTCAAGTCCGAGCTGCTCAAGCCGCTGCAGAACTTTCCCGGGGTGAACGTCGCCGCCAACACCTTCCTGACCGAGCGGGTCAACGAGACGTTTTCCGGCTACGCGACGCCGGTGGCCGTCAATGTCTACGGCAACGACCTTCACCTCATCGACGACACGGCGCTGAAGATCGCCGATGTGCTGCGCCGCATCCCAGGCGCCGCCTCGGTCGAGATCCAATCGCCGCTGGGTCTGCCGCAACTGACGATCGAGCTGCGCCGGGCCGATCTGCAGCGCTGGGGTTTCGACCCCGTCCAGGTGCTCGACATCGTTCGCACCGCCTATCAGGGCGAGGTCGTGGGACAGACCTACGAAGGCGACCGGGTCTTCAACGTCATCGTCAAGCTCGCCTCGCAGAACCAGGGGAATATCGCGGAGATCGGCAATCTGCCGCTGCGGACGCCCGAGGGCGTCTACGTCCCGTTGCGCCAGGTCGCCGATCTGCGCGCGACATCGGGACGATACGAAATTCACCACCAAGGCGGTCGCCGGCGCCAAGCGGTCACCTTGGATGTCGAAGGCCGCGACCTCGCTTCGTTTATCCGGGAAGCGCGCCAACAGCTCGCCGCGAAGGTGCAGCTGCCGAGCGGGACCTATCTCGAGTTTTCCGGCGCCGCCGAGGGTCAGGCTCAGGCGCAGCGCGATCTTGCGGTGAAAACGCTCTTCGCCGGCATCGGGATCGTGCTGCTGCTGTCGGTGGTTACCCGGAACTGGCGCAACCTGCTCCTCCTGATGGCGAACCTGCCGTTCAGCTTTGTCGGCGGCGTGGTGGCGGCATTCCTGTCGGGCGGTGTGCTGTCGCTCGGTTCGCTCGTCGGGTTCGTAACGCTGTTCGGGATTACCTTGCGCAACTCGATGATGATGATCTCCCACTACGAGCACCTGGTCGCGGTGGATGGCCGGGAGTGGACCCCGGAGACCGCGGTGCTCGGCGCCGCCGACCGGCTTGCCGCGGTCCTGATGACCTCGCTGGTCACCGGCCTTGGTCTGTTGCCGCTGGCGGTCGGGATGAATACGGCGGGCCGCGAGATCGAGGGCCCGATGGCCCTGGTGATCCTCGGCGGCCTGTTCACCTCGGCGGCCCTCAACCTCTTGATCCTGCCGCCATTGGCGCTGCGCTACGGCCGGTTCGAGCCGGTGAGCCCTGAGCTTGAGGACCTGAGCGCTCGGGAAGACGCCGCGAAATAGGGCCTCCTTGTCTAAACCTCGCGGCGCGCCTGCAATGCGGTGGTCAGGGTGCCCTCGTCGAGGTAATCGAGTTCGCCGCCGATCGGCACCCCCTGGGCGAGGCGCGTGATCCGCGTGCCGGTCTGGGCGGCGCGGTCGGCGATGTAATGCGCGGTCGTCTGGCCTTCGACGGTTGCATTGAGGGCGAGGATCAGCTCGGTTGCCGGCCCGAGCCTGGTGATCAGGCGTGCGATGTTGAGTTCCTCCGGGCCGATCCCATCGAGCGCCGACAAGGTGCCGCCGAGCACGTGGTAGCGGCCGCGAAAGGCGCCGGTGCGTTCGAGCGCCCACAAATCGGCGAGGTCTTCGACGACGCAGATCGCCGTCGGATCGCGTTCCGGATCGCGGCAGATCGCGCAGGGATCCGAGGTGTCGAGGTTGCCGCAGGCCGCACACGGCCGGATCGCCGCCGCCGCCGCGCCCAGCGCCGCCGCCAAAGGCTGCATCACCTGTTCGCGCCGCTTGATCAGATAGAGCGCGGCGCGCCGCGCCGAGCGCGGCCCGAGCCCCGGCAGCCGCGCTAGCAGCTGGATCAGCGTATCGAGTTCGGACATGGTCAATCGTTTGGGACCGCGGCCGTCTCGGCCGCATGCGGGCGGGACGCCCGCGGTCCCTGCATATTGGTCAAAACGGCAGCTTCATGCCGCCGGGCAGCTGGAGGCCGCCGGTCAGCTTGTGCATCTCGGATTCGGCATGGGCATTGACCTTTTGCCTGGCGTCGTTGAACGCTGCGACGATCAGATCCTCCAACACCTCGACTTCGGCCGGATCGACCACCGCCTTGTCGATCTTCACCCGTTTGACATCCCCCTTGCCGTTCAGCACCAGCTGGACCATGCCGCCGCCGGCCACCCCGGTCATTTCGACGGCTTCGAGCTGCGCCTGCATCTCGGCCATCTTGGCCTGCATCGCCTGGGCCTGTTTCATCAGCTGGCCGAGATTTTTCATGACTCGTCCTCTCCTGTGCTCGCCGCATCATCGCTGACATCATCGCTGACATCATCCGCCGCCGGTTCGGTCGCGGCCTCGGCCGCGACGAACCGCTCCCGCACCGCGGCGATCGTGGCGCCGGGGAAGGTCTCCAGTACCGCCCGCACCAACGGGTGCGCCGCGACCTCGTGGCGCAGCGCGCTCGCCCGCCGCGCCTCCTCATCGGCCAGCGTCGGCGCGCCCTCGGCATCCGAGTAGGCGACCAGCCAGCGCGTGCCGGTCCATTCGCCGAGCAGCTGGCTGACCCGGTTGGCGAGATTGTCCGGCGCGCCCTCTTTCTTGCGGAACTCGATCCGGCCGGGCTGGAAGCTGACGAGATGGACATGCGACCACAGATGGGCGCGGGTCAGCGCCTCGCGCCGCTTGTCGAACAGGGCGACGATTTCGGCAAAGCTCTGCGGCACCGGATCGAGCGCCGAAGTGGGCGTGCTGTCCACGGTGACGATGGCAGGAGCGACGGCGCTCAATACCGCCGCTGGTCCCTCTCCCGCACTGCGGGAGAGGGAGGGGCCCGCGCCGAAGGCGTGGGAGGGTGAGGGTGTCGCTTCGATGGATTGCTGCCCCCTCACCCCAACCCTCTCCCCCGGTGGGGGAGAGGGGGTTGCCGGCTGCTGGCCGGCGGTCAGCGCACGGACGAGATCGGCCGGGACCGGCAGATCGGCGACATAGGCGAGGCGGACCAGCACCATCGCGGCGGCTTGCGCCGCGGCCGGCGCCGCTTGCACCTCTTCCAGGCCCTTCAACAGCATCTGCCAGGCGCGCGCCAAAACCGGCATCGAGAGCGCCGCGGCGAGCGGCCGGGCGCGGGCGCGCAAGCCTTCCTCGAACGGGTCGCCGGCGCCCGCCTCGGGGGCCAGCTTCAGCCGGGTCACGAAATGGCTGAGCTCGAGCAAATCCTGCAAGACCATCAGCGGATCGGCGCCGCCCTGGTAGAGGCTGTCCATCCGGTCGAGCGCGCCGGCGGCGTCGCCCTTCAGCACCGTCTCGAACAGGTCGAAGACCAGGCCGCGGTCGGCGATGCCGAGCATGTCGCGCACCGCGCCTTCCTCGATCGCCTCGTCCGGGCCGGTAAGCGCGATCGCCTGGTCGAGCAACGAGAGGCCGTCGCGCACCGAGCCGTCGGCGGCGCGGGCGATCAGCGCGAGAGCTTCCGCCGCGATCCTGATCCCCTCGGCCTCGGCGATATGCCGGTAGTGCTCGACAAGCTGCTCGATCGGCACCCGGCGCAGCGAAAACCGCTGGCAGCGCGACAGCACCGTCACCGGGACCCGGTGCACCTCGGTCGTCGCGAACACGAATTTGACATCGGGCGGCGGCTCCTCGAGCGTCTTCAACAGCGCGTTGAAGGCGTTCTTCGACAGCATGTGCACTTCGTCGATGATGTAGATCTTAAAGCGCGCCGATACCGGCCGGTAGCGCATCCCCTCGGTCAGGTCGCGGATATCGTCGACCCCGGTGCGCGAGGCGGCGTCCATCTCGATCACATCGACATGGCGATCCTCGGCGATCGAACGGCAATGCACGCACTCGCCGCACGGCGTGACGGTCGGGTCGCCAGTGCCGTCGGGGCCGATGCAGTTGAGCGCGCGGGCGATGATCCGCGCCGTCGTCGTCTTGCCGACCCCGCGCACTCCCGTAAGGATGAAGGCGTGCGCGATCCGCCCGGTCGCAATCGCGTTCGACAGCGTGCGGACCATCGCCTCCTGGCCGATCACCTCGGCGAAGGTTTGCGGCCGGTACTTGCGGGCGAGGACGCGATAGGAGGTCGCGAGATCGGTCATTGTTTGGCCGCTGGGCCTGGGCGACGGGTGGAGTGGGAGACCGAACAAACGACCCAGGCCAGAACTCGTTGCGGCTGCTTCCTTCCGGACCTGACCGGGTTGGCGAGGAGCCTGTCCGCCGCCGACCTCCCAGCGCACTATATCAGGTGCCGGCGCGGCGGCGGCAAGTTTCGGGGCCTATTCCGGCAGGCCGATGCGACGCAGCGCCTCGCCGATCGGCTCCCAGATCTCGGGGCGGCCGGTATGCGCCCTGACGAAAAGTGTAACGGTGAAGCCTGGCTCCAATTCGAGCACCCGCCGCGCCGCGGCCTTGGCCTCGTCGAGACGCCCGAGGCGCGACAAGGCGGCTGTTTGCAGGACCGGCGGCAGGCTGAAGCGCGGGTTCGCTTGTGCCGCCTTGTCGCAGGCCGCGATCGCCTGTTCCCAGTTGCCGGCGGCGCAATGGGCGATGCCAAGTCCTATGTAAGGCATGAAGATCTCGGGACCTAACGGGGAGAGGCGGAGCGCGCGCTCGGCGTACTCGATCGCCTGCGCGGTCCGACCGGCATGGCCGAGGACGATGGCTCCCTGGCTGAGCGCCAAGGCCGAGAAGCTGGTCAGCTCCAGCGCGCGGTCGATGGCGTTCATCGCCCTCTCGTAGTCATGCGCGACAAGGCCGATCACAAAACCCACCGTGGCGAGCGTGGTCGCATCGTCAGCGCCGAACTCGATTGCCTCCCGCGCATGATCCAGGGCAGCGGTCTTGTCCGCCGCTTGCAGTCCGCCGCGCATGTAGCGCATTTCATAGCACCACGCCGCCGCGGCATGCGCCGCGGCGTAGTCCGGCTGAAGCCCGAGGGCTTTGCGCAGGAGTACGAGCCCCTTTTCGGCATCGCCGGGCATCGCGACATGGGCATAGGGGAGGGCGCGCAGATATAGATCGTAAGCGTCGAGACTGTCCGGGCGCTTGCGCTTGGCGCGCTCGATCTCGGCCTGACGCAGGCTCGGCTCGATGGCGCCGACCACGCTCAACGTGATCTCGTCCTGCAGATCGAAAATGTCGCCGAGGGGGCGGTCGTAACGCTCGGCCCAGACATGCGTGCCGCTTGCCGCCTCGATCAGCTGCCCGGTGATGCGAACCCGGTTGCCAGCCTTGCGTAGGCTGCCTTCGAGCACGTAGCGCACGTCAAGCTCACGGCCGACCTGCTTCAAATCAACCGCCCGCCCCTTGTAGACGAAGGTCGAATTGCGGGCGACGACGAACAACCATTTGATCCGCGACAATCCGGTAATGATGTCCTCGACGATGCCGTCAACGAAATATTCCTGCTCGGGGTCGCCGCTCATATTGTCAAAGGGCAATACCGCGATCGATGGCCTTTCCGACATCGCGAGACCCGCCTCGGTCCCGGTCGCCGCCGGCATAGCTGCGCGCTCCGCGATACCGGTATTTATGCGGTAGACGCGCACCGGGCGCGCGATGTTCTTGACGGTCTGCTCGCCGAGGTCCTCGAAGCTGAAGTCGAGCTTGTCCCGTACCTGGTCGCGCACCACCCGGCTGACGCAAATGCCGCCAGGTTCGGCGAGTGCTTCCAGCCGAGCCGCGACATTGACGCCGTCGCCGTAAATGTCGTCCGCGTCGATGATCACGTCGCCGAGATTGATGCCCATGCGCAGCTCGATGCGCCGCTCGATTGGAATGTCCGTGTTGCGCTCGGCCATGCCACGCTGCATCTCGACGGCGCAGCGCACCGCGTCGACGACGCTGGGAAATTCGATCAAAACCCCGTCGCCGGTGGTCTTGACGATGCGGCCACGGTGCTCGGCGACTTTGGGATGAAGCAGAGCGGCACGATGGTCCTTGAGGTCGCGCAGCGTGCCTTCCTCATCGACGCCCATCAACCGGCTGTATCCAGCCACATCGCCGGCGAGGATTGCCGCAAGCCTGCGCTCGACCCGCTCGTCCGCCACAGCCCCTCCGGGGTAGAGTCAGGTTACACTATCAGCCCGCTGCGCTACCGCGAAGGATGATCGGCTCGACCCGCCGGTTTGTGCCGGGCCGGCACCATGCTAGCGTTCGCCGTCACGCCAAATAAGGGGAGACGCACCATGGCCGCTTTGCTCCGCCATCTCGCCAAGCTCGACATTCCCGGCGGCGGCCAAATCGTCGCCGAGGGCGATTACGCCTTCGTCGGCCACATGCACCCGCCCGAGGGCACCTCGATCATCGACGTCGCCGACCCGCGCCGGCCACGCATCGTCGGCCAGGTTTCGCTCCCCGCGCACACCCATTCGCACAAGGTGCGGGTGCATGGCGACATCATGCTGGTCAACAACGAGCTGTTCCGTGCCGCGGTGGCCGAGCGCCCGGCCGATTTCCAAGGCGGCATCCGCATTTACGACATCGCCGACCGGACGAAGCCGCGGCCGATCGGGCATTATAAATCGGGCGGCTCGCACCGCTTCGACTCGGACGGCGCCTACGCCTACATCTCCTCGGAGGAGGAGGGCTATGTCGGCGACATCGTCGTGATCCTCGACCTCGCCGACCCGACCCGGCCCGAGCCGATCGCCAAGTGGTGGATGCCGGGGCAATGGGAGGCCGGCGGCGAGACTCCGACTTGGCAAGGCCGCCGGCACCGCTGCCATCACCCGCTGCGCCGCGGCAACCGGCTCTATACCAGCTACTGGCACGGCGGCTTCGTGATCCTCGACATCGACGATATCCGCCATCCGAAGTTTGTCAGCGGCCTCGACTGGAGCCCGCCCTACCCGTGCCCGACCCATACGGTGCTGCCAATCCCGCACGAATTGATGGGGCGCAAGATCGCAATCGTCACCGACGAGGAGGTGTCGGACCGGCTGACCCCTTCGCCCAACGCGTTCCTGTGGATCGTCGACATCACCGACGAGAGGCACCCGATGCCGGTCGCCACCTGGCGGGTGCCGCATGACGAGCCGTTCAACCGCGATTGCTGGTTCGGCGCGCACCAGCCGCAGGAGACCGTCGACGGCAACGTCATTCTGGTGACCTGGTTCGGCGGCGGGCTGCGCGCGGTCGACATCTCGAACCCCTACCGTCCGGAGGAGGTCGACAGCTTCATGCCGGCCCCCGGCGCGGGTCAGAAGATCGTGCAGAGCAACGACGTGTTCGTCGACAAGGCGCGCGGCCTGGTCTTCCTGCTCGACCGGCTCAACGGGCTCGATATCCTCGAATACGCGGGGTGAACTGCCGCTCTCGGCGAACTTCACCCTTTAGGCGACGCCCAAGATTAATCGAGTCGGGCGGCACGACCATCATGTTGGCAGACGCGCAGCGCGATGGCGCCCAACTGGAGCGATAATTTCTGGGCGTCGCCTTAGCCAGCGAGCTTTCTAAGGACTTCGTCGGCGAGCGGCAGCGACGCGGTCAGCCCCGGCGATTCGATGCCGTAAAGATTGACCAGGCCCGGGATCCCGTGTTCGGCGGGCCCCTGCACGACAAAATCGGCGGCCGGCTCGTCAGGCCCGCTAATCTTCGGGCGTATCCCGGCGTAGCCGGGCTGCAGCGCGGCGTCGCGCAAGCCCGGCCAATAGCGCCGGACCGCTTCATAGAACGCGTCGCCGCGCCGCGGATCGACCGCGTAATCGATGCTCTCGATCCACTCGACATCGGGACCGAAACGCGCCTGGCCGGCGAGATCGAGGGTGATGTGGACGCCGAGCCCGCCCGGCATCGGCACCGGGTAGATCAGATGGTGGAACGGGGTCTTGCCGCTCAGGGTGAAATAGACGCCGCGACAGAAATAGGCCGGCGGAATGCTGTCCGGCGGTATCCCCGCAATGGCGCCAGCCAGCGCCGGCGCGTAGAGCCCGGCGGCATTGACGAGCAGGCGGCAGCGGATCCTCGCCGGATCGGGCCCGCCGACCGTTAGCTCGAACCCATCGCCGCATACCCGGCCGGACAGCACCGGCGAGCGAAACGCCACAACGGCGCCGGCATCCTCGGCCTCGCCCTGATAGGCCAGCATCAGCGCATGGCTGTCGATGATCCCGGTCGATGGCGACAACAGCGCCGCGACACAGTTGAGTTCGGGTTCGAGACGCCGGGCCTCTGACGCGCTCAACCATTCGAGGTTGTCGACGCCGTTTGCGCGCGCCGCCGCGGCGATCTTTTCGACCCCCGGGATCTCCGCCTCGCTTGTGGCGACGATCAGCTTCCCGAGCGGCGCAAAGGGCACGCCGTGCTCGCGGCAATAGGCGTAAAGCCGCTCGCGGCCGGCGACGCAGCTCGTCGCCTTCAAACTGCCGGCCGGATAGTAGAGACCGCCATGGATGACCTCGCTGTTGCGCGAGGAGGTCTCGACGCCGATTCCGTCGGCGCGTTCGAGGACAATGACCTCATGCCCGGCCAGCGCCAGGGCCCGCGCCGCCGCCAGCCCGATCACCCCGGCCCCGACGACGACCGCTTCGACCTCGTCCACTGCCTCTCCCCGATGGCGCCCCGGTTGCGCGGCATGTTGGTCAAATCGGCAACGCTGGCAAGGGCGCTTGTCGCCACGGTCGCGTGGTGACACCCGCCTCAGCCGGTATCATATTCCGGCGATGACGACGTTTCTGACGATCCTCCTCGTGCTCGCCATGCTCGGCGTGCTGGGTGTCCTCGGCATGGGGGTTGCGGCGATGATCCGCGGCGGCAACCCGCGGCTGTCGAACAAGATGATGCAGGCGCGAATCGTCATGCAGGGCGTGGCGCTCCTGGTGCTCGTGCTGTTGATGCTGCTGGCCGGCCACCGCTGACCGATGGTGCGCCTCACCCGGATCTACACGCGCGGCGGCGACAAGGGCCAGACCTCGCTCGGCGACGGCAGCCGGGTGGCAAAGCAATCGTTACGGGTTGAGGCTTACGGCACGGTCGACGAGGCCAATGCCGCGATCGGCCTGGCGCGGCTCCATGTCGGTTCCGGGGTCGATGCCGAGAGCGACGCGATGCTGGCGCGCATCCAGAACGATTTGTTCGACCTCGGCGCCGACCTCTGCACGCCCGAAGATGGGCGACGCGCATCCGGCGCGCTGCGCATCGTCGCGGCCCAGGTCGCGCGCCTCGAACGCGAGATCGACGCAATGAACGCCGTGCTGCGCCCGCTCGATTCGTTCATTCTGCCGGGCGGCACTGCTGCCGCCGCTCACCTCCATCTCGCGCGCACGGTGACCCGGCGGGCCGAGCGCCTGGTCTGCGCGCTGGCCGCGGCCGAGACGGTCAACCCAGAGGCGGTCAAGTACCTCAACCGGCTCTCCGACCATCTGTTCGTGCTTGGCCGCCGGGTCAACGAGAATGGCGCGCGCGACGTGCAGTGGCAGCCCGGCGCGACGCGCTAGATGCAAAGGAGGCCGAGATGGTGACGATCGAGCTGATGCGGGCGATCTCGGCCGCGTTCAACAGCCGCGATGTCGAGCGCATCGTTGATTGCTTCGCCGAGGGCGCAACCTTTTGCCTGGCGCGCGGGCCCGAGCCGGTCGGCCGCACGCTCAGGGGCAAGGCGGCGATCCGCAAGGCCCTCACGGACCGCTTCGGGCAGATCCCTGACATGCGCTGGGACGGCCAGGAATACATCCTCGCCGGCGACCGGGCGGTTTCGCTGTGGACCGTGCGCGGCAGGGGCGCCGATGGCGAGGAGCTGAATTACCAGGGCTGCGACATCTACCGCTTCCAAGGCGACAAGATCATCGCGAAGAACACCTTCTGGAAGATCGTCGAGCACAAGGACCGGCTGTAGCCAAGATATATCCGATGCGCCAACGCGCAGCTTACGCCGATGCCTGCGCCAGCGCTGCACGCGGCTCCCGGGCCTCAAAGTGCGGGATGATCTGCTCGCCAAAGAGGCGAATGGTGTGGAGCACCTCCTGGTGCTGCGCCGGCCCGATGGCACACAGCAGAATCACCTCCTCGATGCCCAGGGCCTCGTACATTTCGAGAAACCGGATGCACTCCGCCGGCGTGCCGACGCAGAACTTCGTGCCCTCTTCACGCACCTCCTGGGGCGTCGGCTCCCCCGGATGCGGCCCGCTGGCGAGGCGCTGGTCGCGCGCGTAATAGCCCTGATAATCCGGCGGCACGGTGGCCGGATCGTAGTCGCGCCACACCAGGCGGGCCCGCTCGCGCTGCTGCTCGAGATACCAGTCGATCAGTTCGGTGCCGCGCTGGGCCACGACCCGCGGATCCTCATGGCAGTAGCCGGCGGTCATCAGCGCGGCGCGCCGGGTCGGCCCGCCCGCATTGCCGCCAATCGGCTCGGGGGCCGTCCCCAGCGCGTCCTGATAGAGCGCCATCAGCTGTTGGACGCGGTCCGGGCCGCCTTCGCTGCCGAACAGACCGCCCATCCCGAGGCTGCCCGTGAGGCGCGCGGTCTCGTCGCTGCCACAGGCGGACCACAATGGCGGGTGTGGGCGTTGCAGCGGCTTGGGGAGAACCTCCCGGCGCGGAATATGGAAATACTCCCCGTCGTACGAGATCTCCTCCTGGGTCCAGATGCGCGGCAGGATGTCGGCAAATTCCTGCCACATGCCTCGTGTGTCGCGCAGATCCGCCCCATACGGGGTGATCTGGTAGGGGTAGCCGGTCCGGCCCAGCCCCACGTCGACGCGCCCGTGGCTCAAAATATCGAGCGTCGCCATGCGCGCCGCGACGTGCAGCGGGTGGTGGATCGGCGCGAGGACCACGCCAATGCCAAGCCGGATGCGACTGGTGCGCTGACTCACCGCCGCCAGGGTGAGGTCCGGAGCGCTGTTGTGCGACCACACCGGGCGGAAGTGATGCTCGGAAAACCACACGCTCGCAAAACCCTGCTGTTCGGCATAGGGAATTTGCTCCAGCGCTTCATAGATGCGTTCCGCTTCACTGGACGGGGTCCAGGGTTTGGGAACCTGAATCTGATAAAACAGGCCAATTCTCACCGGACCCTCTCCTGTAGAGTGCATGATTCCCAAGCCTGTGGTCGGGCAATCGCGGTCACGATTGGGCATGGTGGCCGGCCTGGCAAGGAAATTTGAGCGCAGCCGGCGTATTGACGGCGTGTCGGCGGCAGAAGGGGGCCATTCCTACTGGTGCAAGCATCTGATTAGTGGATCACATCTGACGGAGCACTCCCTGGAGAGCCGCCGCCCATATCCTCGTAATTCCGCGGCGGATCTATGAATTAGCGCAGTTTCAATCATCTGACCTTTAGGATAGGTGGTTGCCAGCTTGACGTGGGCGGCGACGATGGGGCGATGTAGTGCGTCGGGAGGAATGCGCGCGACCGCCACGCCTCGCTCGGCCGATCGATTTGATGCCGTTGAAGTGAGTCATCCAACCGCTAATATGGCTAATGCGTAGCCGACCGAAGCTGAGGATGGGACGCGGCCGTTCGGTGGATGGGGGTGCCACTTGAGAGAGACGCTCCAATCGGGGTTATCGGCTGGAGGTACGCGGCGAATCCTGGCGATCGACGGCGGCGGTATAAAAGGGGTCTTTCCGGCCGCCTTTCTCGTCGAATTGGAAGACCGGCTCGGCGAGCCGATCGTGGACTATTTCGACTTGATCGCCGGAACCTCTACCGGCGGTGTCATTGCATTGGCTCTTGGCCTCGGCTTGACATCCCAAGAAATACTTGAGTTGTACGTAAATAATGCCCGCCGGATCTTCCCTCAAACTCGCGGTTTCGCGTTCCAGGGTCTCTTTCGTGCAAAGTACGCGAAGGCGGCGCTCCCCGCGGTTCTACGCGAAGCCTTTGGAGAGCGGCTCCTCGGAGAAAGCCGTGCGCGCCTCCTCATTCCATCACTCAACCTGGCATCCGAGCGCGTTCACATCTACAAAACATCTCACCACCCAGGAATAATCAGGGACTACACGGTGTCGGCTGTCGACGTGGCGCTCGCAACCGTCGCTGCACCGACCTATTTCCCGGTCCACCTGTCGCCGGAAGGAGTGCCCTTCGTTGACGGCAGCGTCTGGGCTCGCAACCCGATGGGCCTGGCCGTCATCGAGGCGATCGGTATCCTTGGATGGCCCCGCGAATCGATCCGCCTGCTCAGCCTCGGGTGCACCGCGTCCCGTCTCGAGGTGTCGTGGAAGTCGTGGACGAAACACACCTCGCTTGGAGCCGCGTTTTGGGCCGCCCGTCTCGCCGACGTTTTCATGAAGGCGCAATCCTCGTCGGCGGTCGTGACGGCGCACGTTTTGCTTGGAGGAGAGAATGTCTTCCGCATCGACCCGGACATGAGCCAGCACCATTTTACCCTGGATGGCGTGCAGCACCTGCCGCTGCTTCGCCAGCTGGGCCAGAGCGAGGCATCCAAGGCATTCCCAACGCTGGCGCCGGTATTTTTTCAGGAGAAGGCGGCCGCCTTTGTGCCCTGCCATCGGTTGCCATCGTCGCCCGCGACGGCGCCGCAATCCGGCACCGGTTCCGCGTAAGGTGCGAAGAGCCCCCGATATCCTCAACGCCAGTGGAAAAGGGGCATATCGTATGCTTTTGCTGAGCTGCTGGACGAAGGAACGCGGGAATGGAGAACCAGCCCTTCCTCCGCGCTCAAGCTTTCGGCGAATCGTTTGATCCATACCAGCTTGAGCGCTTGCCTATTGCGAGGTCGATCTCGACCGCAAGTTTGAGCAGATGCTTGCCATGCGGCTCAAATAGCAGAACCTGCGTCGCGCCGCAGAGCGTGGCTGATCCGGCTCGCAAAATCGGCTTCCGCTGAGTCCTGCCGAAAAAATTGCGGCGGTCCGGTTGCTGTCTCAATCGAATGGCTGCGCAATTCACCTTTTAAAGAGGTCTCTCGGTGTCGCCTCGTCCGCCGTGGCGTCGCCGCGGCGGGCGCGATAGACTGCCGGCGCGATGAATTCAGCCGCCCCGCCCTTGACACCCGCCGCCGCGACCGTCACCGACCCGGCGGTCAGAGCCGCGATCCTCGGCGAGGCGCTGCCCTATCTGCGCCGCTATTCCGGCCAGACCGTCCTGGTCAAATACGGCGGCCACGCGATGGCCGCCCCTGGGGCCACCCCTGGGGCCACCCCTGGGGCCGATGGCGGAGCCGACGATCCGTTCGCGCGCGACATCGTCCTGTTGCACCAGGTCGGCATCAACCCGATCGTGGTCCATGGCGGCGGGCCGCAGATCGGCCAGATGCTACAGCGGCTCGGCATCAAGAGCAGTTTTGTCGACGGCTTGCGCGTCACCGACCAAGCGACGATGGAAGTCGTCGAGATGGTCCTCGCCGGCCCCATCAACAAGCAGCTTGTCGCCGAGATCAACGCGGCCGGCGGCTGCGCTGTTGGGCTGACCGGCAAGGACGGCGGCCTCATTCGCGCCCGCAAGGTGACGCGCAGCCGGATTGAGAACGGGGTGCGCGTTGAGGTCGATCTGGGTCTTGTCGGCGAGCCGGAGCGGATCGACGACCGCGTGCTGGCGACCTTCCACCAATCGGGCATCATCCCGGTCATTGCCCCGATCGGCTTCGGTGCCGATGGCGAGACCTACAACATCAATTCCGATACGGTCGCCGGGGCGGTCGCGGCCGCGGTCAAGGCACAGCGCTTTCTGCTGCTGACCGACGTGCCCGGCGTGCTCGACGCCGACCAGCGCCTGATCCCGGAATTGACCGCGGACGAGGCGCGCCGTCTCATTGCCGACGGCACGATCTCCGGGGGCATGATCCCCAAGGTCGAGACCTGCCTCGCGGCGATCGAGGGCGGGGTCGAGGCGGCGGTTATCCTCGATGGCCGGGTGCCGCATGCGATCCTGCTGGAGCTGTTCACCGGGGGGGCCGGCACTTTGATCCGTCGCGGCTGACGGCGCTCGCGCGGCCATTACCTAAAGCACCTGGCGCGAACGCTCTTCGCTCGGCGCAGTGACGGCTCAGACCACCGCCATCAGCTCGTTCGCGCCCGTCCTCCGGAAGGGGACTTGCGTTAAGCTGACCTGGTGGCGGTTTCCTTGCCGTCGTAGAGCGTCTCGAAGGCTGTCTGATAGGCTTCGCGGATGGCGTGGCGCCGGATCTTCAGGGTCGGGGTCAGCTGCGCGTTGGCTAGCCCGCATTTCTCACAGCCCGCCGGTTTATCGGGGTAAATCGATGCGGTTCG
>CAYMRQ010000069.1:16058-20204 GCA_964392845.1 uncultured Rhizobium sp. | reverse complement strand
GCGGCGCTGGCGCCGGCGGTATTTGGAGAAGGGCGTGCCCGGCTTGTTGAAGGACACGACCCCCGGGGGCGGCGAAGTTTTTTTAAAAGCCTCCTGCGCCTCGGCATCCTTCTTCGGGTGGTATGGCCGCGGCTGCAACCGCGTCAGTCCCATCCGTCGCAGCAGCTTGCCCACGGTGCGCTCATGCACCACCACCGCGTAGCGCGCCTCGATTACCGAGCGTGAGGCTCGATGCAGCGCCAACGCACCACCCCATCGTTGGCCAGGTCAGGGCCGGCCAGAACCAGCTCCTTCAGCTCCTGCATCTGGGCCTGCGACAACGCCGGCGGACGGCCGCTGCGCTGCGCATCGCTCAGTCCGGCAATCCCCTCGGCGTTGTAGCGGTGCACCCAGTCGCGCAAGCTCTGCCGGTCCATGCCGCAGGCCGACGCCGCCGCGCGACACGATCCCCGCCGCCTCGGGCACCAGCGTGCGCGTGCGCTCTTTCTCGGGCGGCGACGCTGTCCTCGAGATCGAGGATGATTGCATCGGCACCGCGCTTTGCCGCGTCCTCGACAAAGCGCCGCTGGGTCACCGGGACGAACAGCATCGAGCGCCACACCGGCAGGTCCTTCTGGGTCATCGATGCATCTCCCGCCATCCTTTCGTTCCGTCATTGCGAGCGAACCGTGTAGGGCGGATCTTGATCCGCCTCGGCGATGTTGGCGGGTCAAGACCCGCCCTACGGGGATTGCTGGTCTCCAAGCCCGATCACGCCGTCGCGCGCCAGAGCTTCGAGCGTCGGCCGGTCGATGCCGAATTGCCCTAGGATCTCGGCGGTGTGCTCGCCGAGGTCAGGCGCCGGCCGCCTCAGATGCCCCGGCGTCTGCGACAGGCGCGGGATGATGTTGTGCATCGCGAGGCGCCCGGTCTGCTGGTCCGGTACGTCTACGACGATCTCGCGCTCCAGGACATGCGGGTCGGCGAGAAACTGGTCGATGTCGTAGACCGGCGCGGCGGTGACCTCGGCCGCGGCGAAGGCCGCCATGTTTTCCTCGAGCGTGCGCGCCGCGATGAATTCGACGATCGGCGCTTCGCATTCCGCGGCATTGCGCACCCGGTCGGTGTTGGTGCGAAAGCGCGGGTCGGCGATCACGTCCTCGCGGCCGATCGCCCGGAACAGCCGCTCGGCCATCGCCTGGATCGAGGCGGAGATGCCGATATAGCGGCCGTCCCTGGTGCGGAACACGTTGCGCGGGGAGGTCGTCTCCGAGCGGCTGCCGGTGCGCGGGCGGATCGCGCCGGTCAGCGCATAGATCGGCGCCTCGGTGGCGATGAACGAGAACAACGGGTCGAGCAGTGGAAGATCAATGACCTGCCCGGCGCCGCCCTCGACCTCGACCCGGCGCAGCGCGACCATGACGGCGAAGGCGCCGTAGAGCCCGGCGACCATGTCGGCCAGCGCGGTCGGCGGCAATACCGGCTCGCGGTCGGCAAAGCCAGTGCGCGCGGCATAGCCCGACATGCTCTCAACGAGGGTCCCGAAACCAGGGCGGTCGCGATATGGCCCGTCCAGCCCCCAGCCCGACACGCGCACGATGACTAGCCGCGGGTTGCGGGCGTGCAGCACCTCCGGCCCGAGCCCGATTTTTTCGAGCGTGCCCGGGCGGAAATTCTCGATCAGCACCTCGCTCGACGCGGCCAGATCGAGCAGCAGGTCGCGCCCGCGCGCCTCGCGCAGTGAGAGGGCGACGCTCTTCTTGTTGCGGGCGTAAAGCTTCCAATGGATGCTGACGCCCTTTGTTTGCCAGGCGCGCAGTGGGTCACCCTTCGTCGGGTCCTCGATCTTCAAGACCTCGGCGCCGAAATCGGCGAGTTGCGAGGATACCGCGTTGCCGGCAACCAGCCGCGACAGGTCGACGACCCGGATGCCGTCGAGCGGACACGCGGCATCGGGCTCGAACGATTTTTCCGGCAGGCTCATCGGCGGATCTGCGCTCCTCGGCGCGTCGGGAGCCGAACCTTACAAGCGGCCGCCAGCGAAGGGAACCGGCGGCTAACCCGCAGCCGCTTGAACGCATCCGTCCCGCGCTCATCTCTCCACCAGGCGGCCGGAATGACGGCTGTGCTGCGGATCGCCTGAAGCCCTGCAAGGGAGAAAATCATGTTCACCAGACGAGCCTTGCTGATGACCGCATCCGCCATCGCGTTCACCGGGCCGGCGCACGCCGCGACAGTCGCGGTGACGCTCTATAAGAGCCCGGAATGCGGTTGCTGCGATGGGTATGCCGACTATCTTCGGCAGCGCGGCTTTGCGGTCACGTCCAAGCCGACCAACGATCTTGCCGAGATCAGCCGCAAGGCTGGCATCCCGTCGGATCTTCAAGGCTGCCATACCGCCTTTATCGGCGACTACGTCGTCGACGGGCATGTGCCGGTCGAGGCGATCAACAAGCTCCTGGCCGAGCACCCGGCGATCAAAGGCATCGCGCTGCCGGGCATGCCCCTGGGGTCTCCCGGGATGTCTGGGGAGAAAGCCGGTCCGCTGACGATTTATGCGATCGGCCCGAATGGCCAATCCAGCGTCTTCATTACCCTGTGACGAGTTCCAATTCCAGGAGCTGACAACGATGGACCGGATGATAGACGGCATGACCGGGATGATGTGGGGCGGGTTGCTGCTGTGGCTCCTGGTTGTTGTTGTGCTGACCCTCGCAGCGGCGGCGCTCATCAAATACCTGCGATCCGACCGGACGAAATCAGGCCGGTGACACGATGGTGGCTGGGCGCGACCGCTATCGTGTGTTTGCTCGGGGTCGGATCGGTGTTGTGGATGATCGCGCGCCGCGACCCGACCAGGCCCGATCCCGATAGCCCGAGCCTCGTCGCCCGCGGCAGGACCGTCTACGCACAACATTGCTCCGCGTGTCACGGGGCGACGCTCGAAGGCCAGCCGAATTGGCGTACGCGCCTGCCCAACGCACGCCTGCCTGCACCGCCACACGACGCGACCGGGCACACCTGGCACCACTCCGACCGGCAACTTTTCGCGGTGACCAAGAACGGCACTGCCGGAATGATGCCGAGCTACGAAACCGACATGCTGGCATACAAGGACATCCTCAGCGACGGCGATATCTGGGCCGTTCTCTCGTTCATCGAGAGCACCTGGCCGCTCGACATCCGCCAGCGCCAGGAACAAATCAGTCGCCGTCCCGAGTAGCTTCTCGGCCGCGTCTGGGCGCCCTCTTGGCGGTCGGCGAAAACCGGGGGAAGATGAGGGACAGGCGACAAGCTTTTGCCGGCGCCGAACAGGAAGCGGGGTGATCCAATGACAGAGACGAAGTCCGGCCGCGCGCATGTCGTTGCCGGTGGTTTTCCACCCGGTTCGATGGGCGGGCATGACCACGACTATGCCCGCCTGCGGCTGTTGGGGCTCCTGGCCGAACGGGAGATTCCGGCCTCTGTCGCCAACGACTTCGCCGATGTCGAGAAATGGCTGCCCGTCACCCGGTTGCTGATCACCTACGTGGCCGGCCCCTATCCCGACGCCGCGCAGTGCCGGGCCATCCGGCAATGGCTGGAGGCGGGCGGACACTGGCTGGGCTTGCATGGGACCAGCGGCGGCCGCGCCGAGCGGGTCGAGGGCGTGCGCATGCGCCGCACCGTCAAGACCGAGCACCACGCCCTGCTCGGGAGCTACTTTTTGACCCATCCCCCGATCTGCAAGATTCGCGTCGAGGTGAGTGCCGCCGATTCCCCGATCACCCGAGGGCTCGGCAAATCTTTCGAGGTCGAGGACGAGCCGTATTTCATCGAGCTGCAGGATCCAGGCTCGAAGCGGATCCTCTTAACCGCGGATTACGGCCCGAGCGGCGTATGGCCTACTGTCGGCACCCTCTACGGTTCGGACACCTCCCTGCAATCCGACGGCCGGACCCGCGTCCTCGGCTATACAAGTCAGGTCGGCAACGGCGGCGTGACCTACTTTGCGCTTGGCCATTGCCACAACCCCGCGATCCGCGCCGCCCGCACCGTCGATCCCACGGACACGACGCCGCCCATTTTTTGCGGCGCGTGGGAAACCGACGCGTTCATTACGCTGCTGCGCAACGCCATTGCCTGGGGTGTGGACGCCTGATCGCACCGGGCGGTCAGCATGGAAAC
>CAYMRQ010000069.1:0-16048 GCA_964392845.1 uncultured Rhizobium sp. | reverse complement strand
CGGCAGCCCGGTAGTTTCGGCGGCATGGCATCGGCCGATTCCAGGGGCCCCGGCCCCCAACCTTCGGCGGCGAGCGCGCTCGCCCTCTTGCGATGGCAGATCGCGATGGGCGCCGACGCCGCGATCGGCGAGGTCGCGCCCAATCGGCTGGTGCCGCCGCCGGCGGCCGCCGCGCTACCAGCTTCCGCCATTCCGGCGCGGCGCCCGGCAGCGCAGCCAATGCCAACCGCCGCCGTGCCGCGGGTTGTCGCGCCCCCCGAGGCGCTGGTGGAATCGCTCGCCGAGGCCGCGCAATCGGCGCGCCTGCTGGCCGCCGGTGCCGAGACGATCGAGGCGCTTGGCGCGCTCCTCGCCGGGTTCGACGGCTGCCCCTTGAAGCGCACCGCGACCAACACGGTCTTCCTCGATGGCAACTCCGCGGCGCCGGTCCTGATCATCGGCGAGGCGCCGGGCGCCGACGAAGACCGCATCGGCCGGCCCTTTGTCGGGCGCAGCGGCCAGCTGCTCGACCGCATGCTGGCGGCGATCGGGCTCGATCGCACCACCGTCCAGATCACCAACGTCATCTACTGGCGCCCGCCGGGCAATCGCAAGCCGACCAGCGCCGAGATCGCCGCCTGTCTGCCGTTCGTGCTGCGCCATATCGCGCTGGCGCGGCCTGACGTGCTGGTGCTGAGCGGCGGCACGGCGGCGAGCGCCCTCCTGCCGCTGAGCGAGGGGATCACCCGGCTGCGCGGCCGGTGGTTCGAGCTGGCGGTGCCCGGGCTCGTCACGCCGGTGCCGACCCTGCCGATGTTTCATCCGGCATTCCTGCTGCGCGCCCCGGAACGCAAGCGCGAGGCGTGGCGCGACCTCTTGGCCCTGCGAGCCAGGCTCGACGCGCTCGCTGTGGGTGCCAGCTAGCATCCGGCGGATTACGCTCCGCTCATCCGCCCTACGGCGTTGGACGATTGGAAATGTAGGGCGGAAGAGCGCAGCGTATTCCGCCGCCTTGCGCTATCTTGCGGGTCCCCGGACCAGGGAGTGAGCGATGCCAGGCCGCGTTGACGAAACCCGCCCGTTCCTGCCCGTCAACATCGCGCTGCTGACCGTGTCGGACACCCGGACGGTCGCCGACGACCGCTCGGGCAACACGCTCGCCGAGCTGGCCGAAGCGGCCGGGCACCGCATCGTCGTCCGGCGTATCGTGCGCGACGATCTCGACGCGATCGCCGGGCAGCTGCGGGCCTGGATCGGCGACCCCGACATCGACGTCGTGATCGCTACCGGCGGGACCGGGGTCACCGGCCGCGACGTCACGCCGGAAGCTTTTCATAGCGTTTATGAAAAGGAGATCGCCGGGTTCGGCGAGCTGTTCCGCTGGCTCAGCTACGCAAAGATCGGCACCTCGACAATCCAGAGCCGCGCCACCGCCGGGGTCGCCGGCGGCACCTATCTGTTTGCCCTGCCCGGCTCGCCGAGCGCGTGCCGCGACGCCTGGCAGGACATTCTCGTCCACCAGCTCGACAACCGGTTTCGCCCGTGCAACTTCGTCGAGCTGATGCCGCGCCTGCAGGAGCATCTGAAGTCGTAGGATGGGTTGAGCATCGCGAAACCCATCACGATCGCGTCTTGCTCGATGGCCGATGGGTTTCGCTGCGCTCAACCCATCCCACAGCCTCTGGCACGTCAAAACCCGCGGCACGGGGCGAGGCGGCGGTAGGAAGCGCCGTCGTCGACATCTTCGAGGCGCGCGGCGAAGCCGACCGAGACCCGGGGCGGCAGATTGCTCAGCGCGTCGGCGAGCGCGTGCGGTCCCGACCAGCGGACCGGGCCGAACAGCGGCGGCTGGCGCGGGCAGCGGCGCGCACCGACCAGCCAGAACCCGCCATCGCCGGCCGGCCCGAACACCAGATCGCGACGCCCGAGGACGCGGAACGCGTCGGCAATATGATGGGCGGCCAGGGCCGGGATGTCGCTGCCGACCAGCAAAGCCGGGCCGGGCGGACAGGCGGCGAGCGCGCGGCGCATGCGCGCGCCGAGGTCGCCGGCGCCCTGCGCGGCGATCGGAACGGCGCGGGGCCACAGCCGGGCGCGGTTGCGTGCACGGTCCGGCGTCACCGCGAGGCGCAGATGCCAGCGCCCGTCATGGCCGAGGCGGCGCACCAGCAATCGCAGCACCGCCCGCTCGAAGCGCAACGCCGCCGCATCGCCGATGTCGCGCGCCAGACGGCGCTTGCCGGCGCCCCACCGGGGGGCGCGCACAAACAGCACGAGATGGCCCCGGGTCATTCCACAGATCATCCGTAAAGCCGCGCGATATGCCGCGCCGGCACCCGCATGAAATAGAGCGACAGGCACAACAGGTTGCGCAGTGGCCGTCGGATATAGCCACCCTCCCGGTAGCGCCAGGCCGAGGCGTAAGCGGGCGCGTCGAGCGGCGACAGCCGGCGGCGGCCGAGCCGGCGGACAAACTCGACATCCTCCATCAGCGGCAGCGCCGCAAACCCGCCGACTGCCTGGTAAAGCGCGCGGGCGATCAGCAGCCCCTGGTCGCCATAGGGCAGGCCCAATGCCCGACAGCGCCACGCGACGATGCGTTCGAGTCGCCGCGCCGCCCGGCTCGTATCATCGAGGGCAAAGGCGAAATAACCGGCCCGGCCCGGCGCGCCGGACGCCGCGACAAAGGCCTCGACGGCCGGCTCCCAGCCCGGCGCCAGGCGGCAATCGGCATGCAGGAACAAGAGCCAGTCGCCACGGGCGGCGGCTGCGCCGGCGGCGAGCTGGCTGCCCCGCCCGCGCGGCGCGATGACGATCCGCGCCCCGACGGCCTGTGCGACCGCGACGGTAGCGTCTCCGGAACCGCCATCGGCGACGATGATCTCCCGGATCAGCCGGGCGCCGGCTAGCGCGGCGAGGGTCGCGGGCAACTCGTCCGCAGCGTCGAGTGTCGGGATGACGACGGACACATCGATATGTTCTTGTATTGTTCCCATCGGTCCGGCATGATGCCCGGCATGGATATGCCGGGCAGCATCATGGCGCGCAAGGGACGCGGCGCCGCGAGCAACCAGACCGGCCGCTTCGAGAACGAGGAGCGGGTCGCGTTCGATGACGGCTGGGGGTCGCCCGAAAGCGAACCCGGGAGCAAACCGGGCCGGGTTGCCACGATTCTCAGCGTCGATGCGACGCGCACGATCATCGCGCGCAACGACTCGCCGGATATCGGTTTCGACCGCTCGATCAACCCGTATCGCGGCTGCGAGCATGGCTGCATCTATTGCTACGCGCGGCCGAGCCACGCCTATCTCGGGCTGTCGCCCGGCCTCGATTTCGAGACCCGCATCTTTTATAAGCCGCAGGCCGCGGCGCTGCTCAAGGCCGAGCTGCGCAAGAAGGGCTACCATTGCCGCCCGATCGCGCTCGGCAGCAACACCGACCCGTACCAGCCGGCCGAAAAGCGGCTCGGCATCACCCGCTCGATCCTCGAAGTGCTGCGCGATTTCCGCCACCCGGTGACGATCGTCACCAAGGGGGCGCTGATCCAGCGCGACATTGACATCCTCGGCGGGATGGCGCGCGACAACCTCGCGGTCGTCACGGTCTCGGTGACGACGCTCGACCGTGATCTGGCCCGCCGCATGGAGCCGCGTGCCTCCACCCCGGAGCGCCGGCTCGAGACAATCGCCGCGCTCGCCGCTGCGGGCGTGCCGACCGGAGTGCTGGCAGCCCCGATGATCCCGGCGCTGAACGACCGCGAGATGGAGGAAATCCTGGCGCGGGCGCGCGAAGCCGGGGCAACGGTCGCCGGCTACACGCTGCTGCGCCTGCCGCTCGAGTTGAAGGTGCTGTTCAAGGAATGGCTCGAGGAGCATGAGCCGCAAAAATCCTCGCACGTCTTGTCGCTGGTCGCGCAATGTCATGGCGGCCGGCTCTACGACTCGGCCTGGTCGAAACGCATGACCGGCGGCGGGCCTTACGCCGAGATGCTCGCCGCGCGCTTCGACCGCGCCTGCCGCCGGCTCGGCTTCGCCGCGCGCGCAGCGCATGCGCTCGACACCACCCGCTTCCGTCCGCCGCCGCAACAGGGCGACCAGCTCGCGCTGTTCTGATAGGCTGAGGTTGCGGGACCGGAGAGCCCGCGGCGGATGTGTCGTTGGGCGGAGGGCGGCGTGGCCAGGGAACGGCGGCTCGAAGCGCGCGATGTCGAGGCGATCTTCCGCGCCTTCGCCGAAATCATGTGCGAATTGCCGCCCGACACCGAGGCCGGCTGGCTCGACACCGAAGGCGATCTGCGCCTCGCCCCGGATATCGGCCGCACATTGCGCACCGCGCGCAATGTGCGTGACGTGTTGCGCGAGATCCGTCTTTCGTAGGAAAACCAGGACAGCTGAAAGTAACCTCTTTCCGGCATTCACCACGGAGACACAGAGGGCACGGAGAGGATGCGGTTTTGGCACCGCTTCCGTCTGGTCGCATTGCGGGCGAGACGAAAGCCCTTCCGCCGAGGATCGGTGACGCGCAGCAAGCCCTCGATGATTACCATTCGGCTCGCTCTGATTTTAACGATCATGTCGCGATCGTTCTTGCCGCAATAGTAACGCGGGCTGGGAGGACGTGGGCAATGAGCCAACCCGCTGCTCTCCTGCATTCTTTACGATTGCAAGATGTCGCAGGGCAGACCTTTCTCATCCTCTTCGTCACCTCCGTGTCTCCGTGGTGAATCTTCCCTACCGCCCCTCTGGCCCAGCGGCAATCCCGGAATCATGGAGGCGGTCGATCTCGGCGGCGGCAAGCCCGAGCACTTGCGCCAGCACGAGGTCGGTGTGCTCGCCGAGGCGCGGGGCCGGGCGGGTCGGCTCGCGCGGCGCCGCGCCGAAATCGAGCGGCAGGCCGGGCATCGGGTAGCGGCCGATCCCGGGCTGGTCGATTTCGGCAAAGAGCGGGTTGGCCGGCGACGCGCGCGGATCGTCGCGCACCAGACCGACAAAATCCTGGAACGGCCCCCACAGCACGCCGGTTCCCTTAAAGACGGCGGCGATCTCGGCGAGCGTCTTGCCGGCGCACCAGCGCGCGATCAGCGCGGCGATCGCATCGCGCGCCGCGAACCGGCCGCTTTCGGTATCGAGATCGACCTCCATCATCGCTCCCGCCAGCGCCAGCTTGTCGGCGAGCCCGGTGGCGCGGCCGAGCGCGCGCCATTGCCGCGGGGTCAGCGCGATGATCATGACCCGGCGGCCATCTGAGGTCGCGAAATCGCGCCCGAAGCTGCCGTAGAGATCGTTGCCGATCGCCGGCCGCGCCCGGCCGTTGATATGCACATCGCCGATGTAGCCGAGATGCCCGACCATCGCGAGCATCACATCGCTGAGCGCGGCGACGACCTCCTGGCCGGCGCCGGTGCGGCTGCGGTGGCGCTCGGCGGCGAGCAGCGCGGTCGCCAGATAGAGCCCGGCCGCGATGTCCCAGGCCGGCAGCACATGATTGACCGGCGCGGCGCCCGCCCCACTGGAACCGGTGACCAGCGGAAACCCGCTCGCCGCATTGACCGTGTAATCAACGGCGGCAGTGCCGTCGCGGTTGCCGATCAGGCGCAAGAGGATGATGTCATCGCGCTCGGCCTTGAGGCTGGCGTAATCGAGCCCCGGCAACGGCGGCAAATTGGTCAGCACGATGCCTGCGCCCGGGCCGGGGGCGGTGGCGATCGCGCGCGCCAGCTCGCGCCCTTCCGGCTTGTCGAGGGCGAGAGCGACCGAGCGCTTGGCCTTGTTGAGCCCGGCCCAGTAGAGGCTGGCGCCGCTCTCGGTGACCGGCCAGCGGAGAAAATCGATCGCGCCGCCAATGGGATCGATGCGGATCACCTCGGCGCCGAGCTGGGCCATCGTCATCCCGCCGAGCGGCGCGGCGACAAAGGCCGAGAATTCAACGATGCGCAGATCTTCGAGCAGCCGGTTCATCGCCGCGCTACTCTTTCACCCCGAACAACGTCCAGCGCGCCGTCGGCCCGGGGGTGCCGAGCAGCACGCGACCGCATTCGGCGACGATCTCGTCGGCGAGAAGGATGTGCTGCGTGCCGGAATGGGTATCGCGATAGCAGCGCTGCAGGATGCTGTCGCGCAGCGAGGCGCCGCGCGCGGCGCGGTGGGCGAAGGTGGCGATGTCGGAGAGGACGTCGTGGAGGTGCCGCATGGCGAGGCGAATGAGCGCGACGGGCTCAAGCCCCGCCACCTGATCCGCCGCCGCCGCCCGGTCGATCGCGCCCCAGCTGTCGTAGACCAGCGCGCGCGCCGCGCGGTAGCGAGCCTCCGCCTCGGCGAAGGACTTCTTGAAGGTCGGGCTGTCGGCAAGCCGTCCGAAGAAATCGCGCCGCTCGCGCGCCAGATGCGCAAGCTCGTCGAGGATGCGCCGGCCGACGCCGAGCGCCCAGCCCGTGTGACCCCAGGCGGTGAAGCCGACGAGCCCGACCTCGTATTGCCTTCCGCCATGATGGGGGGTCGTCGCGTCGGGCGGATAGCACAACGAGTCCGGCACGAAGAACCCGTCCCCGGCGGTCGAATAGTCAAAGCTGCCGGTGCCGCGCAAGCCCAGCACGTCCCAGTTGCCAAGCAGCCTGATGCTCGACTTCGGATGATGCGCCACGGTGATTTCCGGCGCACCGTCGGCGCCGATCGCCGGCCGATCGCCGTCCATCACGAGGCAGCCGGAATGCACCCATTCGGCATGGTGGATGCCGCTGCCGTAGGACCAGCGGCCGGTGATCAGATAGCCGCCCGCGACCCGCCGCGCGCGGCCGCTCGGAACGCCTTGGCCCGCCATGCTGACATCCGGGCCGGCGCCGTAGACGCGGCGCGCGCCCTCGAGCGGGAGATGCGCGCCGCACGAGGCGGCCTGGACGTTCGCCACCATCGTGCACCAGCCGGCCGAGCCGTCGGCCCAGGAGAGACGCTCGACGATCCGCATGGCATCGGCGAAGGCCAGCTCGGCACCGCCCAGCGCGCGCGGCAGCAGCATCGCGTAGATGCCGGTCTCGCGCAGCGCGGCGACGACGCGGTCGGTCTGCCGGGAGAGAAGCTCGGCCTCGGCCGCGTCTTTCTCGACGAGCGGCACGAGTTCTTCGGCGGCTGCCATCAGCGCCGGGAATTGTTGGTTATTCACAACCGGCGCTCCAGAGCTATTTTCCGTGAGGCTCATCATGCTCGCGGCGCTGAGATTGCGTTGCTCCGCTCGCAATGACAATCCTTCGGGTGCGGCTCAGGCGCCGGCGATGAACGAGCGCATCGAACTGGCCTCGAACTCGATCTCGTCGAGACGGTTTTTGACGAGGTCGCCGATGCTGACGATGCCGGATAACCGGCCCTCGGCGACCACCGGGAAGTGCCGGATGCGCCGGTTGGTCATCTCGGCCATCAGCGCGCCGACCGTATCGCCCGGGTCGCAGGTAATGACGGTGCGGGTCATGATGTCGCCGACCGGGCGCGACAGCAGATCCTCGCCGTGCACGGCAAGGGCGATCACGATGTCGCGCTCCGAGAGGATGCCATCGACGCCATGGCCGTCGTCGCTGACGACGAGTGCGCCGATGCGCTGCCGGTTGAGGATGTCGACCGCCTCCGCGACCGTCGCATCCCGCCGGATCGTCGCCACCGAATTGCCTTTGTTGCGCAGGATCGTCTCGACGTTCATTGGAAAGCTCCCGAACGTGGGCGCGGCTGCCCGCCGATGGCGGCGTCACGCAGCCGCAGTCTGGCGTCACAGGATAGGACAGAATGTCGCACCCCGAAAGGGGCTGCCGCTTGAATGTCCGCGATCGCGGCGCTCCACGCTGCTGGCGAACCCGGGCTACCACCCTATCCGCAGCCCCGGCGAAAGCCAGGCGAAAGCCGGGACCCACGTTGCAAAGACTCGGGCGCCGATCGGTGGGTCCCGGCTTTCGCCTGGCTTTCGCCGGGGCTGCGGGTAAACAAGAGCGGCCATGTATTCAGCCGGGCTGGCTCCCGCTCTCGACGGTTTCCGCCTCGATCCGGTAATAGGCGTCGAGCCCGATCAGATCCTCGATTTCCTTGCGCAGGGCGGTGAACTCAGCCTCGCTGAGCCCCGCGTAGCTGCCGGTCGCCATGATTTCGCGCAGCGCAATCTTCATGCCATGAAGCGCGGCGCCGAGCAGGATCTGCGCGTCGATGCAGCCGCGATAGCCCATCGCCTTCAAATCGCCGAGCGAAAGGATCGGCCGCCCGTCGCGATTGCCGCGGCTCTGCACCCAGACGAGCGGCACGCTTGCCAGAAGCGGCGCCGCCTCCGCCTCCTCCCGGTTGCGCGGGAACACCAGCCCGAGATCGGCGCCAACCTCGGCCGCGGCATTGACCCGCCCGATCGCCTCGTCGAGGCCGAACTCGCGACACGTGTCGGAACGCGCGATGATGACGAAATCGGGGTCGGTCTCGTCGCGCTGCAGGCAGGCATATTTGATCTTGGCGACGAAATCGGCGAGCGGGATCGCGTGCACCTGATAGGCGTGATAATGCGCCCGCTTCGGGTAGAGCTGATCCTCGATATGGATGCCGGCGACCCCGGCCGTGGCGAACTCGCGCACCGTGCGCATCGTATGCAACGGCTCGCCAAAGCCGGCGCCGGCATCGGCAACGAGCGGCACGCCGACCGCGCGGGCCACCTCGCCGGCGATGCGCACCTGCTCGTCCATCGTCAGCAAGGGCTCGCTGATCGCGCGCGAGGCGCCGCTGGCATAGCCTCCGGTATAGACCAGCGGCGCCCCCATGGCTTCGGCGAGCCGTCCTTCGAGCGGGGTCGCCGCCGACGGCATGTAGAGGAATTCGCCGGCGGCCAGCAATTCGCGCAGCCGGCGGGTTTTCGCGGTCATCCTGGCCTCGTCAGCCGAGCGAGTTGATGATCTCGCGATAGGCGGCCTCGGGAAACGCCTTCAAGGTCCGCGTCCGCACCGACCCCATCTGGGCGAGCAGCAGCGTGAAGCGCGCCGCCACCGCGTCGTCCGGCGCCTCATAGATGACGATCAGATCATAATCGCCCATCGTCATATAGAGCGTCTTGAACTCGCCGCCCATTTCATTGAGCGCCTTCTTGGCGGCGGCGAGCCGTTTCGGCGAGTTCTTGACCTGCCGGGCGCCCTGGTCGGTCCAATTCGCGAGCATGACGTAGCTGGGCACGGCGGCCTCCCTTCATCCTTTGTCGTTGGCGGCGCAAACCGCGAGCGCGCCTAGCCGCGACAATTTGCCCGACCATGATGGCTGAGCCACCGGCATACGGCAAGACAAAGGGATGGCGTGATCTCGCTGGCCCGGGGCTTGCAGGAATAACCGGCCGTCACGGCCCGTTAACCAAGCCTTGAGCCCCTCCGGTTAGAAGACTTGGCAAGGCGCGGCGCTGTTGCCGCAGAGGTATGGTCGATGCGTGATTGGGTTGCCGACTGGAAGCGATGGAGCCGCAGCGAGCGCGCGCTCGCCGTGCTCGTCACCGTCCTGATGGTCGCGGTGCCGCTCGGATTGCTGCTGGCCGCAAAGGTCGGCGTCTAGACTAGTCGAAGGGGTCCGCCTACTCGGCTGGGCGCAACAGCGCGATCAGGGCGGCGACACCGGGGAGTCGGCGCAAATCGTGAATGAGGTCGAGGCTCGCCTCGATCTGGCGGTCGCGCAGCCCCGCTAGCGGCACGAGAGCGCGGAACTTGGCATCGATATCGGCCCAGGCGATCCCGAGCATCCCCGAGCCCTTCGGCGCGTAAACGGTGCTGGTAACGCTCTTTCCGTCCCGCGTGCGGATGGTGACGGTCGCGCCCTGCCGGTAGCGGGCGGCGTTGTCCTCGGGCGGCGGGCCGACCCGGACCTTGTCGATCAGGCCGTGGATGACCGGGTCGGCGATTTTCTGCGGGCTCGCGTGCGCCCATGAAAAATCGCGGTCGGCGACCCCGGCGGCGAGGAAATACGCCGGGCTGTGCGCCATGCCGATCAGGTCATTGGGATGCAACGGACCGGTGAGCGCGGTCACCCCCGGGCGCGACACGGTGATGCTGTCGACCTGCGCCGCCTCGATCTGCCCCTCTCGCGCGGCGTTGGCGGCGGCCTCGGCGAGCGCGTGATAGGGGTGACCGCCAGGCACCAGTTTCACCGCCATGTCGGTGACGATGTCCCATGAGGCGCCGAGATCGCGGGTCGCTGCGGCGCCGGCGGCGGCGCCCTCGACCCCGCCGAACGCCTCGAAGAACCCGAGCGGCATTTCGAGAATGCGCTCCTCCACCCGGTAGCCGCGCTGCGCCGCGCGCACCGCCTGGATCCCGCTCATCGTCGCCATTCCGGCGTGGTATTCGCGGGCGACGCTGGTATCGGCCGCCTTTGCCAGGCCACCGGTCGAGGTCGCGGCCAGAGCGATTGCGTGCGTCATCTGGTCGGCATTGAGTCGCAAGAGGCGCGCCGCCGCGCCCGTCGCGGCGAAAATCGCCGCGTTCGAGCCGTGGAAGCCGCGCTCGCGAAAGCCGGTCATCGCGTCGATGATGCGCCCGGCGGCCTCGTACCCGACGACGATTGCCGCCAGCAAATCCTCGCCGCTGCCGCCGTGGTGCTCGGCAGCGGCGAGCGCGGTCGCGACCAGGGGCGTGCCGCAATGCACGATCGTGCGCAGGTCGCTGTCGTCGGAGGCGGCGGCGTCGCTCATTACCGCGTTGACCTGCGCGGCAGCGACGACCGGCAATTTGGCGCCCCCATTGGAGCTGGCGTCGAACCATACCGAGGCACGCGGGCTGCCGCCCAGGCTGCGCGCCATGTCTTTGATAATCCCAGCGGACTCGAGCCCGCTGCCCATCGCCGCGCTGGCGATCGTGCTGGCGACCAGCATCGCCGCATGGTCGAGCGCTTGCGGCGGCAGGTCGGAAGCGGTGATCGGTGTGAAGAAATTGGCCAGGTCGCGGGCCACGCTCATCGCATCCCTCCCTCATTCCCGTGGTTGAGTTCGCCGCCCGGTGCTGCCAAGCTCCGCGGCGGGCGCCGGGTCGGCGCGCCGCAGCCAAGGCAACCGGAGGAGACGAGCATGGCCTCGGAAATCGGGCACGTCCACATCAAGACCAAGGACCCCAAGAAGACCGCCCAGTTCTATATCGACAATTTCGGCGCGACGATGAAACGCGAAGCCCCCGGCGGCAACATTCAGCTCGACCTGCACGGGTTGCAACTCAACGTCACGACCATCTCCGAGACGCAGAAGCGCAAGCAGAACCTGGGGATCGAGCACATCGCCGTGCAGACCGACGACTATGCCGGGACGATCGCCAAGTTGCGCAGCAACGGCGCGCACATCATGGAGGAAATGTTCAACAACGGCCGGCACGTCTGCTTCGTCGAAGCGCCCGACGGGGCCCAGATGGAACTGATCGAAAAGGTGTAGGCCGCGCCGCCCACAGTGCCCCTCACCCTGTCCCTCTCCCCGCAGGCGGGGAGAGGGAACGCGGCGGCACTGCTGTACAAACCAATGACAGGATTTTTTCAGGAAGCGCCGCTTCTCTCCCTCTCCCCGCTTGCGGGGAGAGGGCCGGGGTGAGGGGCAATCGGTGCAAAAGGATAGGCATGGCACTGAAGGACAAAATCTCGTTCGGCGTGGCGCTGCCGCACCGCTCGCCCGAGCCGATCGACATGGCGGCGGTGCGCCAGGTCGCAACGCGAGCCGAGGCGCTCGGGTTCAGCGATTTATGGGTCACCGAGAACACGCTCGACCATGTGTTCTGCTTCGACCCCGTCGTTGTCTTGACCTACGCCGCGGCGGTGACCTCGAAAATTCGCCTCGGCGCCTCGGTCGTCGTATTGCAGATCCACAGCCCCTTGATGGTGGCGCATCAATGGGCCTGCCTCGACTATGTCAGCAACGGCCGGGCGATCCTCGGCGTCGGCATCGGGCGCGTGCACCATTACCGGCAGTTCGAGGTGTCGCAGGAAGGGCGCGTCAGCCGCTTCCGCGAGGAACTCGACGTGATCAAGGCGCTGTGGACGCAGGAGAAGGTCACCTATCAGGGCCGCTTCTATCACCTCGCCGACGAGACGATGGCGCCGAAACCGGTGCAAAAGCCGCACCCGCCGATCTGGATGGGGGTCGGGCACCCCGATGCCATTCGCCGCACCGCGTCGATCGCCGACGGCTGGATGGGCTCGGGCGGGTCGCGCATCGCCGATTTCGCCGCCTCGGTACCAATCCTGCGGGCGGCGCTCGAAGAGCGGGGGCGCGATCCGACGAATTTCCCGGTGTCGAAGCGCATCTTCATGGCGGTCGATGAGCGTCCGGAGGTGGCGCGGCGCGAACTCTTGCGCTGGTTTACCGATGTCTATCGCAACCCGCCCGGCACCGATTTGTGCGGCATTCACGGCACGCCCGAGCAGGTGCGCGAGCGGCTCGAGGAGGTTATCGCCATGGGCGCCAACCATTTGCTGTTGAACCCGGTGTCACGCTATGGCGAGCAGCTTGAAGCGCTCGCCGAAGTGGTGGGGCTGGCATGAGCGCGACTCACACCGACCCGGTCAAGCAGCAGGTCGCCGCGCATTGGGACCGCCGCGCAGCGCATTTCGACGAGGATTTCGGCCACAGCATCGGCAGCCCGGCCGAGCGTGCCGCGTGGGACCGCATCCTCAATCTGGTCATCCCCTCCGGCCCATCGCTCGACGCGCTCGACGCCGGCTGCGGCACCGGGTTCCTGAGCCTCGAACTGGCGGCGCGCGGCCACCGGGTCAGCGGGATCGATTTCGCGCCGGCGATGCTCACCGAAGCGCGGCGCAAGGCGGCGGCGCAGGGTGTGCGGGTCCGCTTCGAGGCGGGCGATGCCGAGCAATTGCGCTTCGCGCCTGGCAGCTTCGACCTGGCGATCAGCCGGCATGTGTTGTGGACCCTGCCGCACCCCGAGGCGGCGATCGACGAATGGCTCCGGGTGTTGCGGCCGGGGGGACGGCTCGTCATCGTCGACGGTTCGCAGCACGACAACACGGCTGCGCCCCCGCAGCGCGAGAATGCTCGCACCAGTCCCGAATACGCGGCGATCGGCGACCGGCTGCCGTTTTACGGCGGCCGGCCGCGCGAGGAGATCGAAGCGCTGCTGCGAGGGCATGGACTGATGAATGTGGCGGGCGATCCGCTGCTCGATCTGGTCGCCGCCCAGACCCGGCGCATGGTCGAGGAAGGCCGCGAACCGCGGCCACGCGAGCGCTATGTCGTCTGGGGCGATGTGCCGCGATGAGGGAGGAAACCATGAGCTACGAGCACATCCTGGTCGACATCGAGGACGGCGTCGGCATCGTGACCTTGAACCGGCCCGAGAAGCTGAACGCGATGAACCGGCGGCTGGGCAGCGAGCTGCAGGATGCGGTGAAGCGGCTGGACGTGGACGATGCGTGCGGCTGCATCGTCCTGACCGGTGCCGGCCGCGCTTTTTCGGCTGGCGGCGACATCCACGAGCAGCTCGATGACGACAGCCGCTATACCGACGAAGAGCTTGACCGGATGCGCACAAGGCGCGGCTACCTCGACGTCAGCATCTCGAAGAAGCCGACGATCGGCATGATGAACGGGCTGGCCTATGGCGGGGCGGCGGTGGTGGCCTCGGCGCTCGACATGCGGATCGGCTGCGAGGACACCAAATTCCGCTTCCTGGCGGCGGCCTACGGACGGATCAACAGCACCTGGACCCTGCCCAACCAGGTCGGCTGGCCGATCGCCAAGGAGCTGTTGTTCTCGGCGCGGGTGGTCGAGGCCGAGGAAGCCTACCGGATCGGCCTCCTCAATCATCTCGTGCCGCACGACCAGCTGCGGGCCAAGACGATGGAATTGGCCCGCACGATCGCCGGCAACAACCGCGCCGCAATCATCGGCATCAAGGCGCTGCTCCTGAGGCAGATGACCCAGGACGTCGAAGCGCAATGGGATGAGGAGCGCCGGTACACGACCCAGGTGATGCGCAACGCCAAGGCCAGGGAGGCCTTCCCCGAATTCATGGCGCGCAAGGGCATCGCGCTCGGCTGAGCGGAGTCTGTCATCCCGGCGGAGGCCGGGATCCACGGTTCACCCGTTCGAGAGGCTGAGGGGTGGGTCCCGGCCTTCGCCGGGTCGACAGATTGGTGCTACCGCGCCTCGGTCCAGCTTTCGGAAAACGCCAGCGCGCAGGTGCTGAACGGGCGTCCCTCGCGCTCCATCGGCCAGGGATTGCCCGCGGCCTCAATGCCGTTGCAGGCGAGGCGCGCGCCGAGCGCCGGGATCAACAGCGTGCACACGCCATATTTGCGGCCGCCCTCGGCCGGATTGGTGTGGATCAACAGCGGATCGCCAATGTCGTACCAGGTGAGGGTGATTTCCTCGTCGTGCGCAATGAGGCTCTCGGTCCAGAAATATCGGGGATCGCCCGATTTGGCGAATTCCGCGTCAACGACCGGGATCGCCCGATCGGCGGTCTCGGGATTGATCATGCCCTGCACGGTCGATTGCAGCCAGCGCGCCATCGCGATGTTGTCGGAGTAGATGCGCCAGCGGTTATCGGTCAGCTCGCTCTTGATATAGAGCACATGCCCCGGCCCGGCCGGGCAGGTGATGATGCGCCAGAAGCTGGCATTCGTGGTGACCGGGCCGCCATTGCTGGCGCTGAGGCGGATGAAGGGGTTTTCGCCGGTCAGGATCGCGCGGTTCGGATCAGCGGCCATGGGGTGCCTCGCTCAAAGGGAAATGGCGCATTGCCGGAGCGATGCTAAGCCATGCCGGGCGTCAGCGCTACGCCGAGGTGGCAGCCCCCTGGCAGCTCCCGGCAGCGCGATTGCATCTTGCGACCTCGGGACATCGCGGCAATGCTGATTCCCGCCCAGCACCCGAGCACAGGAGACCCCCGCCGATGAGCATCGAACTGTGGACCTGGAACACGCCGAACGGCCGCAAGATCAGCGTCGCGCTCGAGGAGATGGGGCTGCCCTATACGGTGAAGCCGGTCCATATCGGCCAGGGCGAGCAGTTCAAGCCCGAATTCGTCAAGATCAGCCCCAACAGCAAGATCCCGGCGATCATCGACAGCGACGGCCCGGGCGGCGCGCCGATCAGCATTTTCGAATCCGGCGCGATCCTGATCTATCTCGGCGAGAAGACCGGCAGGTTCTGGCCAAAGGGCGATCTGCGCCGCCAGGTGCCGGTGCTCGAATGGCTGATGTGGCAGATGGGCGGGTTCGGGCCGATGCCCGGTCAGGTCCACCATTTCCTGCAGGTCAAGGACGAAGCGGATCGCCGCTATGGGCTCGAGCGTTTTATGAAGGAAACCCGCCGGCTCTACGGGGTCTTCGACAAGCGCCTGGGCGAGGTGCCGTTCGCCGGCGGCAATGAGGTATCGATCGCCGATTTCGCGATCCTCGGCTGGGCCTGGCGGCACGAGCGTCATCAAATCGACCTCGCCGACTTTCCCAACGTCAAGCGCTGGTACGAGACCGTCATGGCACGCCCCGGCACCAGGCGCGGCTTCGAGGTGGCGCTGAGCTAGCGGGAGCAGACCGGGAGTCCTCAATCATCGGTTGGGTCATCGCCGTCCCCTCCGCTGAATCTGCAAGAAATCAGCAGCAAATCTCTCGCGCGCAGGTTTTGTCGGATCGGTTGAGCGGAGCCAAACCCATGATTTTCCTCGAAAAATTCGGGTCGGTGGGTTTCGCGTTGCTCAACCCACCCTACGGTTTGCAGCAAATCAGCAGCAGATTTTTGCTGGAGGCTTGCTGCAGCGCCAGGCACCAGGCGAGCGCATGGGCCACGCCGTCGAGATACCGCTCGGCGGCGCACGTCGCCTTGTTGCGGCACCCGGCCGCCGCCCGGCGGGGTTGCCGGACTGGCCCTTGACCCACGGCCGCCCGCGTAGTTGCGTGCGGATCGGACATCTGTGCCTCCAGAGCCGCTCAACCTCGGTGTTGTTAAAGCGCGGATTTATTCCATACAATTATGGCAATTTTAGCGTCGCTCTGCTGGCACCGAAGCTCCGGTGCGGGCGTATCGCCGCGCGGCGTGATAATGTCCTTCCTGTTTACCATCGACACTCAGCTAGAGTTTGATGTATTAT
>CAYMRQ010000068.1:9091-21120 GCA_964392845.1 uncultured Rhizobium sp. | reverse complement strand
ACGACCGGCGGCCAAGCGCTCAAATTCTATGCTTCGGTCAGGCTCGACATCCGCCGCATCGGCGCGATCAAGGACCGCGACCAGGTGATCGGCAACCAGACCCGGGTCAAGGTGGTCAAGAACAAGATGGCGCCGCCGTTCAAGGTGGTCGATTTCGACATCATGTACGGCCAGGGAATCTCGAAACGCGGCGAACTGATCGACCTCGGCGTCCAGGCCGGCGTCGTCGAGAAATCGGGGTCATGGTTCTCCTATGACGGTCAGCGGATCGGTCAGGGGCGCGAAAACGCCAAGCTTTATCTGCAGGAGAATGCCGAAATCGGCGAGGCGATCGAGCGCGCGATCCGCGGCAATGCCGGCCTCGTCGCCGATGCGATGATGGCCGCGCCCGGAGATCTTGCCGCCGAAGAGTAGGCACTGGCATAGTCCGGCCGACGCGCGCTCAGCGCGTTCCCGCTCGGGCGGGGCTGACGACCCCGCTGGAGCGTGGCTCCCGCGCCGCAACGGAGGCCCGATGCCCGATCGTCGCGCCGTCATCGACGGGTCGCTCGCCGAGGTTGAGCGCCGCATCAAATCGGCCGTGTACACACCTCTCGCGGCGCTCGACGCGACCGCCTGGGTGACCCCGGAGCCGGTGCCCTATGGAAGCCGGCGTGACGGAAACGAGCTGCAGCTGCTCCCGGGCGACCGATGGAGCGAGGCGGTCTTCGATTGCGCCTGGTTTCTCTTTACCGGCACGGTGCCGGACTGCGCGGCCGGCGAGGACGTGGTCCTGTTGATCGACATCAACGGCGAGGGTTGCGTCGTCGACCAGGCCGGCCGCCCGCGTCTCGGACTGACCAACATCAATTCGACCTTTGACCGGCAGCACGGCGACGCGGGGAAGCGGGTTGTCCCGTTCCGCGCGCCGGCTGAGGGCGGCGAAAGCGTGGAGATCTGGGTCGAGGCCGGCGCCAACGATCTGTTCGGTGTGCGCCAGGACAGGGGCGAGCTGAAGGAAGCGGTCATCGCGCTGCGCAATCCGCAGCTCTGCGCCCTGCAATACGATTTCGAGGTCCTTCATGGGCTGATGCAGCTTTTGCCCGCGACCAGCGCCCGGGCCGTGGGCTTGCGCGAGGCATTGGTGCGCGCGGCGGAAATGCTGTGCGAATTCACCGATGCGGAGGCGGTAAAGGCACGCGCCATCCTCGCGCCGGCGCTGGCGATGCGCGGCGGCGACCCGGCATTGACGATCAGCGCGGTCGGTCACGCCCATATGGACCTCGCCTGGCTGTGGCCGATCCGCGAGACCATCCGCAAATGCGGCCGCACCTTCGCGACGACGCTTGATTTGATGGAGCGCTATCCCGCCTACGTGTTCGGCGCGAGCCAGCCGCAGCAATACGACTGGGTCAAAGAGCACTATCCCGACCTCTATGCCGGCATCAAGCGCCGCGTCGCCGAAGGACGCTGGGAAATCCAGGGCGCGATGTGGGTCGAGCCCGATACTAACCTGCCGGGCGGCGAGTCGCTGATCCGCCAGATCCTCTACGGCAAGCGCTTTTTTCGCGAAGAATTCGGGCGGGATCCCGACTGTCTGTGGGTCCCCGACGTGTTCGGCTATACCGGCTCCCTGCCGCAGATCCTGGCGAAGTCGGGCGTGCCCTATTTCATGACCCAGAAATTGTCGTGGAGCCTGGTCACCCGGCACCCCTACCATACGTTTTGGTGGGAGGGCATCGACGGCTCGAAGGTGCTCGCGCACATGCCGCCCGAAGCGACCTACAACAGCGCGGCGGGTCCGCGTTCGGTCCTCGCCGCCGGGCAGAATTTCCTGGAAAAAGGCGTGTCCGACCGCTGCCTCCTGCTGTTCGGCATCGGCGATGGCGGCGGCGGGCCGGGCGAGGAGCACCTCGAACGCCTGGCGCGCGAGGCGGACCTCGCCGGGCTTTGTCCGGTGAGACAGGAGCCGGCGAAGGCTTTTTTCGACCATATCGCCGCCGACGGCGCGCGCTATCCGAAATGGTCGGGCGAACTCTACCTCGAACGGCACCAGGGGACCTATACCACCCAGGGCCGGATCAAGCGCTTCAACCGCAAGCTCGAATTCGCCTTGCGCGAGCTTGAGCTGATGGCCGCCATGGCCGCTTTATTTGCCGGGATGGCGTACCCGCGCGAGAAGCTCGAACGCATCTGGAAAGAGGCGCTGCTGTATCAATTCCACGACATCCTGCCGGGATCATCGATCACCCGCGTCTATGACGAGGCGACCCCGCGCTACGAGGCCCTGCTCAAGGAAACCGCGGCGCTGACGGCGGCGGCGGACGCCGCGCTGTGCAGCCGGTTCGATGGGTCGCGCGCGCAGCGCCCGGTCGCGGTGGTCAACAGCCTCGCATGGGCACGCAGCGAGTGGCTGCGCGTCGCCGGCCGCTGGGTCAAGGCGCAGGTGCCGCCGCTCGGCTATGCGGTGATCGACGCCGCGGCGCGCGCGAGCTTTGTCCCCCCGACGGTCGGCAGCTCGCGTCTCGAAAACGACAAGCTGCGGATCGTCTTCAATGGCGATGGCTCGATCGCTTCCTGTTTCGACAAGGAGCACGGGCGCGAGGTGCTTGCTTCGGGGGCGGCCGGGAATGTGCTGGCGATCTACCGCGACGCGGGCGATGCATGGGACATTCCGATGGATTACCGCGACCACGCCCCCGAACGCCTCGTGCTGGAAGCGGTCGAGACGGTCGAGGACGGCCCGCGCTCGGCGCTTTGCCACCACTATCGGTTTGGCGATTCGGTGTTGCGCCAGGAGGTGGCGGTGTTTGCCGGAAGCCGCCGCGTCGATTTCGTTACATCGGTCGATTGGCACGAAAAGGAGCGCATGCTGCGCACCAGCTTTCCGGTCGACATCAGGGCGGACGAGGCGATCTGCGACATTCAATTCGGCTCGATCCGCCGGCCGACGCATTGCAACAGCCTCGCCGATCTCGCCAAATTCGAGGTCTGCGCGCACAAATGGGTCGACCTGTCCGACCGGGATTATGGCGTCGCATTGTTGAACGACTGCAAATACGGCCACCATCTGCGCGGCAACATCCTCGACATCAACCTGTTGCGCAGCCCCGGATACCCGGACCCGACCGCCGACCGGGGGCGCCATCGCTTCACCTATTCGCTCTATCCGCATGCCGGCGATCATGTCGCCGGCGCGGTGGCGCGCGCCGGATACGAGCTGAATCTGCCGCTGCGGCCGCTCGCCGGCGTGCCGGGCGTCGGACCGCTGCCGGCGACGATGTCGTGGCTTCAGCCCGAGGCGGCCGGCGTCGTCGTCGAAACCGTAAAGCAGGCCGAAGACGGACGCGGGCTGATCGTCCGGCTTTACGAGGCGGCCGGCGCCTCGACCAAGACGGTGCTGCATTGCGGCTTCGCCCTCGCCGCGGCAGAGGCGACCGATTTGATCGAGGAAAATCCGGTGCCGGTCGAGATCGCCGGGGGCGACGTGCCGCTCGATCTGCGTCCGTTCGAGATCCTCACGCTGCGGCTGCTGCCGAGCGGACAGTGACCCGGCTGACCGTGCCAACGAGGCGATCGTTAACGCCTCGAAAATCATACTTCGCGTTACGTTCGAACTATGTTCGTTCAGCGGTTCTGTCTTAGTTTGTCATCCCGGCGAAGGCCGGGATCCACCGGTCTGCGTCTGACATGTTGAACAGTGGGTCCCGGCCTTCGCCGGGACGACGAGTGGGTTTGGCGTGGCATCGGCTGGTCCCTTCGTGGCCGCTGATCGTCGGCCTGGCGGTGTTCGGCCGCCTCCTGGCCGAGCGGATGGCGCTGCTCAACGACCCGGACACCTATCTGCATGTCGCGGCCGGACGCTGGATCCTGGCGCACCGGGCGCTGCCGATGCAGGATCCCTTCTCGCACAGCATGCCGGGAGCGAATTGGCTCTCGTCCGAGTGGCTGGCGCAAATCATCCTTGCCATGGTTTACGGTGGTTTCGGCTGGGGCGGCGTCATCCTCATCGCGGCGGCGAGCGTCGCTGTCGCCGTGGCGTTGCTGACCCATTTCCTGCTCCGGCATTTCGCGCCGCTGCCGGCGCTGATCGCGGCGGTCGCCGCCGCCGCGGTGCTGCGGGCGCCTACCTTGGCCCGGCCGCACGTGCTGGCCCTGCCGCTCCTCGTATTGTGGTCGGGACTGTTGCTCGCCGCGCGCGACGCCGATCGGCCGCCGCCCTTCGCGGCCCTGCCGCTGATGGTGCTGTGGGCCAATCTGCATGGCAGCTTCATGTTCGGGCTGGTGTTTGCCGCCTTCCTCGGCGGCGAGGCGGTGCTGCGGCCGGGCGCCAGCCGTTCGCGTTGGGCAGAGGTGCGCCGGTGGAGCGCGTTCGTCCTGGCCGCTTCCATCGCTGCGCTGCTGACACCCTATGGCGTCGATGGCTTGGTCCAGCCGATCCGTCTGATGAGGATGCCGGCGTTGCAAGCGACCTTTGCCGAATGGCTGAGCCCGGATTTCCAGCAATCCCCGGCGCTCGAGCTGTGGCTCCTGGGCGCGCTCTTGATCGGCTTTGCGACCGGCGTGCGGCTCTCGCTGACCCGGCTGGTGCTGCTCCTTGGCCTCGTCCATATGACGCTGCAACACGCCCGTCACGGCGACGTTCTCGCCATCGTCGGGCCGCTCGCGCTCGCCGCCCCGCTCGGGCACAGCCTGGCCGCTCTCACCGCACAGGCGCCTTCGCTTCTGACGAGCTGGGCCGCCCGCCTGGCAGGGCCGCCCGGCGTTGCAGCGATGGCGCTGACGCTCGCGCTTGCCGTGGCGCTGGCTTTGCCGACGGCGCTGCACCCGATTGTCCGTACGGACGATGCGGTGACCCCCGACGCCGCGCTCGCGGCGGCAACGCGCCTCGGCCTGTCGGGGCCGGTCTTCAACAGCGAGGTGTTCGGCGGCTATCTGATCTTCCGCGGTGTGCCGAGTTTCATCGATGGCCGCATCGAGATGTACGGCAACGATTTCCTGGCGACGGATTATCAGGCCGAGCGCGGCGGCGAGGCGGTGCTCAAAGAGCTGCTCGCCCGCTATCATATTGCCTGGACGCTGCTGCTGCCCGGAGCCGGTGCGGTCGGCGTGATGGATCGCCTCGACGGGTGGGAGCGGGTTTATGCGGATAATCGCGCGGTGATCCACCGGCGCATCGGCGCCGAGCCGCGCTGAGCGACCGGCCCCGGTGAGCGGGCGGCGCGCCTGGCGCGCGCGAGAAATGCGCACTGCCTCTTGCATGGCCGGGCGAAACCCCCACAATCCTCCTATGCAAACGACCAACGACATCCGCGCCGCCTTTCTCGATTACTTCGCCCGTCACGGCCACCAAATCGTGCCGTCGAGCCCGCTGGTGCCGCGCAACGACCCGACGCTTTTGTTCACCAACGCCGGCATGGTCCAGTTCAAGAACCTGTTCACCGGCGTCGAGAAGCGGCCGTATCAGCGCGCCGCCACGGCGCAGAAATGCGTGCGGGCGGGCGGCAAGCACAACGATCTCGAAAACGTCGGCTACACGACCCGGCATCACACGTTCTTCGAGATGCTGGGCAATTTCTCGTTCGGCGATTACTTCAAGGAACAGGCAATCGAGCTGGCCTGGAACCTCATCGTGCGCGAGTTCGGGCTGGCCCGCGACCGGTTGCTGGTGACGGTTTATTCCGAGGACGACGAGGCGGCGCGGCTCTGGGCCAGGATCGCCGAGCTGCCGGAACAGCGCATCATCCGCATTGCGACCTCGGACAATTTCTGGGCGATGGGCGATACCGGCCCGTGCGGCCCCTGCTCGGAAATCTTCTACGACCACGGTGCGGCGATCCCCGGCGGCCCGCCCGGCAGCCCGGATGCGGAGGGTGACCGTTTTGTCGAGATCTGGAACCTGGTGTTCACCCAGTTCGAGCAGCTGCCCGGCGGCGAGCGCACCCCCTTGCTGCGCCCGGGGATCGATACCGGGATGGGGATCGAACGCATCGCCGCGGTGCTGCAAGGCAAGCACGACAATTACGACATCGACCTGTTCCGCGCGCTGATTTTAGCCTCGGCGGAAGCCTCGGGGGTTGCCGCCGACGGCGCGCAGGCGGTGTCGCATCGCGTCATCTCAGACCATCTGCGCGCTTCCGCCTTTCTGATCGCGGACGGCGTTTTGCCCGGCAAGGAAGGGCGCGGCTATGTGCTGCGCCGCATCATGCGGCGGGCGATGCGCCATGCGCAGATGCTCGGCTGCAAGGATCCGCTGATGTGGCGGCTCGTGCCGGCGCTGGTGCAGCAGATGGGCGCGGCCTATCCCGAGCTGTTGCGCGCCCAGCCGCTGATCGCCGAGACGCTGCGGCTGGAGGAGGAGGGGTTCAGGCAAACCTTGGGCCGCGGGCTGGCGCTTCTGGAGGAAATGGCCGAAGGCAAGGGGCTGAAGGACGGCAAAACCCTCGACGGCGGTGTTGCTTTCGCCCTTTACGATACCTACGGCTTTCCGCTCGACCTGACACAGGACATTCTGCGGCCGCGCGGCATCGCCGTGGATGTCGATAAGTTCAATGAGGAAATGGAACAGGCCCGCGCCCGTTCGCGTGCCTCCTGGGTCGGTTCGGGGGAGGCGGCGACCGAGGCGAGTTGGTTCGCGCTGCGCGAGGAGGTTGGGCCGACCGAGTTCCTCGGTTACGACACCGAAACCGCCGAGGGGGTCATCTTGGCGATCCTGGGCGGGCCAGGTTCCGATAAAGAAGAGCGGATCGCCGAAGCAGGCGCCGGGGACGCGGTCGGCATCATCATCAACCAGACGCCGTTCTATGGCGAATCCGGCGGGCAGGTCGGCGATACCGGGGTGATTTTTTCGCCGGCTGGTGGCGAGCTTGCGGTTCAGGATACGCAGAAGAAGGCTGGCGACCTGCATGTCCATCTCGGGACGGTACGGCACGGCACCCTGAAGCTCGGCGAGGCGGTCGAACTGCGCGTCGATAGCGACCGCCGGACTCGGCTGCGCGCCAATCACTCGGTCACCCATCTGCTGCATCAGGCGTTGCGGGAGCGCCTCGGCGAGCATGTGACGCAAAAGGGCTCGCTCGTCGCACCCGACCGGCTGCGCTTTGACTTCAGCCACACGAAGCCGCTGACCCAGAAGGACATCGCCGCGATCGAGGCCGCGGTCAATGCCCGGATTCGCGCCAACGGCGAGGCGCGCACCAGGCTCTTGACCCCGGAGCGCGCGGTCGCCGAAGGCGCGCTCGCCCTGTTCGGCGAAAAATACGGCGAGGAGGTCCGCGTCGTCGCCCTGGGCGTGGCGCATGGGGGCGTGGCGCATGGCGGCGTGGCGCATGGCGGCGAAATGGATGGCGAGGAGCAGCCTTATTCGGTCGAACTGTGCGGCGGAACTCATGTTCGCCGCACCGGCGACATCGGCCTGTTCAAGATATCAGGCGAAAGCTCGGTCGCCTCCGGAGTGCGCCGGATCGAGGCGCTGACCGGCGCTGCGGCCGAAGCTTACCTGGCCGGCGAGGAGGATCTGCTGCGCCAGGCGGCGGCGGCCTTGCGCACCGGCCCCGCTGAACTGCCCGCCCGGCTCGCCCGGCTCATCGATGAGCATCGTCGGCTCGAACGCGAGCTTGCCGAGGCGCGCCGCGCGCTGGCCGTGGGCCTTCAGCCGACGGGTTCGTCCCCTGGGGGCGGCCGGGCGGCGGCGCCGGCGGGCAAGCGGATCGGCGACATCGCGTTCGATGGGCGGCTCGTTGAGGATGTGCCTGGTCGCGAACTGCGTTCGCTCGCCGACGATTTGAAACGGCGGATCGGCTCGGGGGTCGTCGCCGTGGTCTCGCGCGCCGAGGGGAAAGCGGCGCTCGTCGTCGGCGTGACCGCCGATCTCACCGATCGGTTCGATGCCGTGGCGCTGGTGCGGCTGGGAGCCGAGGTGCTGGGCGGCAAAGGCGGTGGCGGCCGAGCCGACATGGCGCAGGCGGGCGGGCCCGAGGCGGACCGCGCCGAGGCGGCGCTCGCCGCGGTCGAACAGGCGCTCAGCGGGTGGGCAGGCGAGGTGGCCGCGACGCGGCGCTGACCTCCGATGGCGCGCCTCGATTTTAGCTGATTCGCCGGGCGGTTGCGCACCTAAGCTCGGACAGAGCGCTTAAGACGCAACCTAAGCTATTGTATTTCAACGTAGGCCAGCAAGACGGCTCGACGACATCGCCGGGGCATCGCATCATGCATGGCGGCAGTGGTGCGGGGGGGTCCGCCGGCCTGCCGGACGAGGGGGTCGTGCGCACAAGAATGAAACGCTTCGACGCGGCAGCGTTCTGTTTCCTTGCACTCGGCTTGGTCACGCTCGCCGGGTGCGGAAATGTTCCCTATCAACTTGACCCGTTCGGCATGAATGTCACCGGGGGGCCCGCTGACTACGCCACGGCGATGCGTGTCGGCGCTGCGGCGCATGCCGGTGGCGATCTCGGCAGCGCGGTAAGCGTTTACCGCCGAGCCGCCTCGATCAATACCGCCGCACCCGCGCCGTTTGTCGCCGCCGGCAACGCGTTGCTCGAAATGGGCCAGTTCAATGAGGCGATCCTCGCCTACAATTCGGCGCTGGCGCGCGACGAGCACGATCGCGAAGCTTTGCGGGGTCTCGCCCGTGGCTACCTGATGAGCGGCAAACCCGCGCTTGCAGGCCAGCCGCTCGCTGTCGGCTATCGGGACAATCCGGACGATCCCAAGCTCTTGCAGCTGGTTGGCGTCGCCGATGATTTGGTCGGCCGGCACGAAGAGGCGCAAGCGCGCTACCGGCGCGGCCTGGAGCTGGCGCCCCGAGACCCGGCCTTGTCGCTCGATCTGGCGTTGTCGCTGGCGCTGAGCGGAAATTACGCAGAGGCGATTGGCATATTGCGGCCGATCGCCACGGCGGCGACCTCCTCGCCACTGGAGCGGCAGACGCTGGCGCTGATCTACGGGCTGCAAGGCGATCGTCGGGCTGCCGAGCAGCTGGCGCGGCTCGATCTGGATCCGGCATCGGTGCAGCGCAACCTCGCTTATTACGACAGCTTGCGCCGGCTGTCCCCGGAGGCGCGGCACCGGGCGATCCAGTCGCTCGGGCCACAACCAAAATCGGGCCAGCCTTCCTGAGCAGGCGACGATAGCGCACGATCCGTTCCGAGAGAGCATTTAGAGCGGCATCCGATCAAATTCGATCACCTCCAATCGTCATCCCCGGGTTTGACCAGGTTTGACCCGGCCATCCGAGGGAAGCTCCCCTTGGGATCCCCGGGACGAGCCCGGGATCTTTGAGAGCGTGATCAACGTGATCGGATGCCGCTCTAGTGTCCCGATTGGGGAGTTCTGTCAATCATTTCCGGATCATCCTGATTGTCGTCCCGGGGGCCTTCAGCCCACGGACTTGCTCCGTGGGGAAGGCCGGGACCCATTTGTGCCGTGGCTACCGGCTTTCGCCGGTATGACAAGAAGGGGAGGCAGGTCGGAGGAACTTCCCGATCAGGACACTAGGGATAGAGATATTGCGGTGAAGTTGAACCGCCTTCTGTCGCGGCGCCATTGCCTCGCGGCGCGGGCTCGGCTTCGCCGGCGATCCCGCGTGATCGGGCTGAACTCGAACCGGCTCGGGCAGTGCGCTGCTTTTACCGGCCCTGACCGGTGTTGCCGCTGGTTGTCGCGGTGCTGCTCGAGGTCGTCGCCGGTGCGTTCGGGTTCTTCTTCGAGAAGGTATCGGCGATGCTCATCCCCGCCGGACCCAGCAGCACGATGAACAATGTCGGAAGAATGAACAGGATCATCGGCACGGTCAGCATCGCCGGCAGGCGCGCCGCCTTTTCCTCGGCACGAATCAGGCGTGCCTCGCGGAATTCGGCCGCCAGGATGCGCAAGGACTGGGCCAGCGGCGTGCCGAATTTGGCGGTCTGCAGCAATGTGTTCACCACGCCCCGGATGGAGCCCATGTTGGTGCGCGCGTTGAGGTTCTCGAATGCCTGCCTGCGTTCCGGGAGATAGGTCAATTCGCCGGCAGTTATACCGAATTCCTCGCTGAGCTCCGGCCAGGTGCGTTCCAGCTCGCGCGATACACGCTGCAGCGACGCATCGAGGCTGAGCCCGGCCTCGGCGCAGATGACCAGCAGGTCGAGCGCGTCGGGCAGGCCCAGCTCCATTTGATGAGCCCGCTTTTTAACGAGGTTTTTTATAAAGACGTCAGGAGCGAAAAAGCCTAGCACAGCCGCGCCGAGCGCCGCGATGGTCCGCAGATGCTCCGGGATCGGGAGCATATGCGCGCCGTAGGAATCCGCCAACACCAACGCGCCGAAGACAAACGGCATGGCAAGACGCGAGAACAGGTACCGGATCATCGCCTCGTTCGAGCGTATTCCCGCCTGCGCCAGAAGCATGCGCGCGTCATGCGCGTGCTGCGAGCGCAACAGGTTGAGGCGCGTCACCACGTCGCTCATCATCCCTGCCGTGGTCATCCGCTGTCGAGCGCGTTTCGTATCGACCGTTATCTGGCGCAGGGATTCCCGCCGCTGCACAACCTGCGAATAGCGCCGCGCGAACGGGTCGGGAGCGCGCAAGGCCTGCCACACCGCGAGAAACGCCACCAGGACCGCCAGGGCGGCGAGGCAGGCGATCAAATCGTTGGGGCTGATCCAGAGGGGCAGCCAATCTTCAAGTTTGAAGTCTTCAACGCGCGTGCTGGTCATATTTCGAACCGCGCCATCCTGACCATGATTGCGACGCCGGTAAGGAGCATTCCGACGGCGACGCCCAACAGCATGAACCCGCGAACATCACTGAACAGCGGCCCGATATATGCCGGCGAGGTTATGCTCAGCATGATCGTCACGAGGACGGGCAGCGAGCCGAGGATCATCGTGCTGGCGCGCGCTTCGCTCGCCATGGCGCGTGCTTTCGCCCGCATCGCCCGGCGGCCCCGCAAGACCATGGAAAGATTGTTCAACGTCTCGGCGAGGTTGCCGCCGGTCTCGCGCTGCACGCTCAACGCGATGATGAAAAACCGGAACTCCGGCACGTCGATGCGCTTGGCGATGTCCCACAGCAAGGAGTCGAGATCGCGGCCGAGCCGCATGCCTGCCTCGATGCCGCGGAATTCGACGCCTATCGGATCGCCGATCTCCTGGCCCGCATTGACGATCGCCTCGGTGATCGGCAGACCCGCGCGCAGCGCGCGGACCATCAGATCGATCGCCTCGGGGAACAGGGCGACAAACCGCGCAACGCGCTTTTTCCCCATGCGACCGGTCAGGTAATGCGGAATAAACAGACCGAGCGCGATGCCGAACATCAGGCTCGGCACCGGGCCGAGCCTGGTAAAAAAGAGAATGACCCCGGTTAAGACGCCGATGACCGCGATCGTCACCAGCATGTACTGCCCGACGCTGATTTCGCGGCCGGTCCGGGCGAGCCGCTCGACGAGCGCCTCGCGGCGGGGCAGCAACCGAAAGATGCGATCGATGCCGGGCGTCGCGCTGTCGCGGCGGGTCAGCGAGCGCTGCTGGGCTGCGCCGGTGGGCGCCGTTTCCCCCCGGCGCGTCGTGACCGCCTGCAGGCGCCGCGTGAAGCGCCGCGAGTTGCCGCCTGCGAAGGCCACGGCGACCAGCAGCATGGCGAGGCCGCTCATCAGCCCGATGGCGAGCGCGATCTCCGTTGCCGGGTCGAGTAGCCCGATCATCGTCAAATAATCTCCAGCAGCGCCCGGTCGAGGCCAAAATACTCGGCGCGCGGCAAAAACGTGGGCCGGATGGAAGGTGAACAGATCCTGGGTGGTGATGATGTCGCCTTCCATGCCCACCACTTCGGTGATGTGCGACACCCGGCGCGTGCCGTCGCGCATGCGGTTGACCTGGCAGATCAGGTGAACTGCCGACGCGATCTGGGTTCGCATTGCCCGCGACGGCAGGTTGATGCCGGCCATGCCGATCATATTTTCAAGCCGGGTCAGCGCTTCGCGCGGATTGTTCGCATGGATCGTGCTCATCGAGCCGTCGTGGCCGGTGTTCATGGCCTGCAGCATGTCGAGCGCTTCTTCGCCGCGGCAC
>CAYMRQ010000068.1:8137-9059 GCA_964392845.1 uncultured Rhizobium sp. | reverse complement strand
ATCCAGGGCCTCGGGCCCCCGGCACTCGCCGATGATGATGCGGTCGGGCCGCATCCGCAGCGCATTCTTCAACAGATCGCGCATATTGATTTCGCCGGTGCCCTCGAGATTCGCAGTGCGCGTCTCGAGCCGGACGACATGCGGCTGCTGAAGCTGCAGTTCGGCGGCATCTTCGATCGTGACCGTGCGCTCGGCGCTGTCGATCATGCGCGACAGCGCATTCAAGAGGGTCGTCTTGCCGGAGCCGGTGCCGCCGGAGATCAGGATGTTGAGCCGGCACCGCGCCGCGATTTTCAGCAACGTCGCCATTGCCGGCGAGATGCTGTTATTGGCGGCCATGATGTCGAGCGTGATCGATTTTTTGGAGAATTTTCGGATCGAGATCGAGGCCCCGTCGATCGCCAGCGGCGGGATGATGATGTTGACGCGGCTGCCATCAGGCAGGCGAGCATCGACCAGCGGGCGCGACTCGTCGATGCGGCGACCGATCCGCGTGACGATCTTGGTGCAGATGTTCATCAGGTGCGCGTTGTCGCGGAACGTCACGTCGGTCATTTCGAGCTTGCCGCGCCGCTCGACGTAAATCTGCTTCGGCCCGTTGACCAGGATGTCGCTGACAGTCTCGTCCGCGATCAGCGGCTCGAGCGGGCCGAGCCCCAGCATGTCGGCAATAAGCGATTCGACGAGCTCACGCTGCTCGGTGAAATTCAGCTGGATCTTGGTCTCGGCGAGGAGCTCCTTGACCCAGCCGGTAAGCTGCGCCTCAAAGGCCGGGCGCGGCATGTCGGCCGCCGCGCCGACATCCATGTGTTCGAGCACGAGCGGCTGGATCTGAGCCTTCGCCGCTGCGATCGCGGCCTTGTGCGGGTTTTGCCGATTGCCCGCCTCCCCCGCGTCAGGGGTGATCAGCGCCTGCAGGATG
>CAYMRQ010000068.1:0-8036 GCA_964392845.1 uncultured Rhizobium sp. | reverse complement strand
GGCGTCCATCGCGTGCCGGACGAAATAAGCCTGCACCGCGGCGTCGACGATCTTGGCGAGATCGCCGCGGGTCAGCAGGGCGCGCCGCTCCGGCTGGATCTCCGCCCCAAGGCGGGCGCTCAACTCCTCGCGGGCGATAAGAAGGCGCTCCTCGATCGTCGCCTCCGGCCCGACCGGCGGAGCCGGCGCGGTCGCCGCGACCGGCGCGATCGTCGCAACCGGCTGCTGCGGCGTCGTGCTCGGCTCGCTGCCGCCATAAACCAGCGCTCGTCGTGCCGAGAGCTCGGCGACGCGGGCCTCAAGCCCGCCCTCAGTCCGCTTTCCGAACATCGTTACCATCGGGGGAACCCAAAGATCTTGCGTTTCTGCGTCTCGCTGGCACCGGCGAAGGCGCCGATAAGCTGTTCGAGTTCGCGCGCAACATTACTGCGCGGCGCCGCCAGTGGCAACGGCTGACCAGCATTTGTCGCCGCCGCCGCCGATTTGGCGTCGTGCGACAGCGTCACGTCAAGCGATTTGCCAACGGCCTTTTCGAACTCGGACTTACCAACCGTCGCACGCTCGCTGCTGGCACCGGTATCGACCATCAGCACCTGGGTCTGCGGCGCGTGCTCGCGCATCAGGGTTTGCAGGCGGATGGTGTCGCGCAGACCGGCGAGGCTGCGCTCGCAGACGATGACGACCCGGCTTGCCGCGCCCAGCACAACCCGCTGCGTCGGCGTCACCCAGCGCGGCAAATCGATGACGACCCAGGTGAATTTGCGCCGCAGCTCATACAGGAGAACATCGATCGCGCCGGCATCGATCATCAGCGTCTCGGCGATCGCCGCCTCGGAGGCGAGGATGCGCAGCGTGTCCGATGCCTTCACCGTCGCCCGATCGACAAACAGGGCGTCGATGCGCGACGGCTGTTCCAGCGCTTCGCACAATCCGGTGCCAGGGTCGGTATCGAGATTGAGCGCCACCGTGCCGAAATGCAGATCGAGGTCGACGAGCGCGGTGTTTTCCTTGCGCTTGTCGGCCAGCAACCAGGCGCAGCCGACCGCTGTTGTCGTCGTCCCGACGCCGCCGCGGCTGCCGATGAAGACAACGACCTGGCCAAGGCCGCGCCCGCCGTCTGGCGTGGACGACTGTTTTTGGAGGCCAATCGCAAGCGCCTCGCGGCTTAGCGGCTTGACGAGGTAATCCGACGCGCCGGCCTGGAGCAGATCGCGGAACAGGCTCACATCATTCACTGTGCCGAGCGCCAGAAGCTTGAGATCGCTGCCACCGACCGAGCGCGCCGCGCTGAGCTCGGCGATCGGCGCGGTCGACTCGGAGAGATCCAGAATAAGGACGCGCGGAGGCGATCCCTCGCGGACGCGCCGCAGGGCGGCTTCCAGCGTCGGTTCGAGGGTCAGTTCGTCATCGAGTTGAAGCTCGCGGATGATCCCCTGGATCCGATCGAGGGTTGGCTGATCCTGGAGGACGGCGATGATGCCTTCGCGCTCCGGCTTTTTCGCTTCAGGAGGGGAGACGCTGGCTGCGCTGGCTGCTCTCACGTTTGACTCCTTCCCGCGCCGCCGCCTGCGCCGCCGGGTGTTCGAGTGGAGGTTGCCCCTATCGGCCCGACCCTGGCCGCGGTCGGTCGCTCAATCTTGTCGCGCCGGTAGCGTTGTCGCAGGGCGACGATGGCGAGCACCCCCCGGCGTTCAGCGTTGCGGTCTGCGGCAGGGGAGTGTAGCGCGATCATTACTTGGCGCTGCCGCTGCCGGTGCTCGCCACCGTCAACACCGTGCCGAACTGCTGCGAGGGTGAGGTCTTGGGGGCGTCGTTCACGTAACGCTGTATGCCGGCCACTGCCGGCCTGCCGTCGGCGAGCCCAAGCGTGCGTCCGCTGACGAGATCGGCCGGACTGGCCACCATGAGCCCGAGATTGCTCGCCGTGGCGCAGCCGAAATTGCTTCCCACAGCGTTGGTGAAATCGGGCGAGGGCTGCTGGCTCCAATTCGGGCAGGTCGGCAGGGTGACCATGTATCGTCCGACCGCGACGATCGCGTGATCGCGCGGCACCCCGGCAATCGGGCTTGCCGCGGCGACAATGCCGAACCGCAGCAGCTCGCTCGAAATCGTCGCGACGCGCCGCTCCTGGAGCAGCGGATCGCCCGAAGCCGATATGGTCACGCGATCCTCGGGGCTGATCGCGCCGGACAGCGCCAGCCGATGCAGTCGGTTCCCCTCGCCCCGGGCCAGCCGGTCGGATCCGGCGGCGAAGGCGACATTGAGCGGGGCCGCGGCGCTGTCGACCCTCAGCTGTTTCGGGGCTTCGCTCGCGGTATATTCGGCCGCCCCAGGCCGGCACGCGGCCAGCGCCAGCATCACCGGGAGGGCGAGAAGATAGAGACGGGTTTTCATGATAAGCCTCCTCGCTCAATCCAGGCGGAAGCCGCCGGGGCCGATCAGCCCCTGGGCCCCCGCGCCAAGCGGACCGCGGGCCGTCGGCGGCAGCTGTTGGCGGTACATGGCGCCGGCCAAGAGCCGCGATGCGTCATGCGGCGACACGAAACCGTCGACCGGCGTCGCAGCGGCGGTCGCAATCGGTCTGACGATGTACGGGGTGACGACGATCACGAGCTCGGTGTCGTCGCGGCTGGATTTACTCGTGCGGAACAGCGCGCCGAGGATCGGAATGTCGCCAAGGTAGGGAACCTTGGTGAAGGCGTCGCTCGTATCATGCTGCAGCAGGCCAGCCAGGGCGAAGGTTTCGCCGCTGCCGAGCTCTACCGTGGTTTCCGCGACGGTCTGGTCCAACCCCGGCACCGTGCTCCCGCTGATCGTCGTCGCGTTCGCGAAGTTCAAGGCGCTGACCTCGGGGCGAAGCTTGAGGTTGATATGGTTGGCATCGATGATCGTCGCCGTAAAATCGAGCGTGATGCCAAACTTCACGGGCTTTGTGCCGGAAGCGATTGTAGTGGCCCCACTCGCCGACGCAACCGAGTCGCCCGGAATGAAGATCTCGCCACCGACGAGGAAGCTTGCGGGCTGTCCAGACAGAGCGGTCAGGTTCGGTTCGGCCAAATTCGTGGCAAGCCCCTCCTTCGCCAGCGCGTCGAGCACGGCGGTAATGCTTTGGCCAGCCCCAAGCCGCTGAACGAGTGAAAACTGGTTTGCCATCGTTGACGCGGCGAGCGGCAAGCCGTTAGACACGTCCGTCAGCGGGTTCGTGGTCTGGAAGTTGAAGCGACCCGTGCTCTTGCTCAAGGTGATGCCGAATTCCTTCAAGACGTTCGACTTCACCTGGGCGATGCGCACCCGCAGATTGACCTGATTGGGCGTAGCAACGCTAAGCTGGTTGATGATGCGCGACCCGCCGGTTGCGGTCGCGCCGCCCGCTGTGCTCGTGCTGCCCGCTGTGGCCGAGCTGCCCGTGCTGCCCGCCGCGGCATCCCCAGACTCGCCGACCATCGAGGCAGTGAGGGCTCGGGCTCGTTGAGCCTGGCCGGCCGTCGACGCAATGCCGCTCAGCACCACGTCGCCGGCAACCGAGCTGACCGAGATCTGCTCGCCGGGCAGCACCTGTTTGAACGACTGGCGCAGCCGCGAGAGGTCGTACTCGACACGGATGACCGTGTTTACCAGCACCTCATCCTTGTCGTCGACGGCGTAAAACACGGTCTCGCCCGGCTTTGTCTTATTGGCGCTGATGTATATCAGCGACGGCGATTTGACCTGGACGTCGGCGATGTCGGGATTGGCAACAAAAATGGTCGCCGCCGGCCGCGGCAGGCGGAACAGAGTGCCCTTGCCGATCTCGATCACGACCGGCGCTCCCGCCGGGCGGATGTTGGCCGCGGTGCCGTTGGTGGCCGGTGGTGGTGATGTTGCGATTGGCGCTGCGGTGGCAGAGGGCGCCCCGACCTCCGCAGCATTGACGGCGACGGTCAGCATCAACCCTGACGCTGCGGCCCCGAGGGTTAGAAGTTTGCGCATCACGATCCCTTGGCAGCAGGTTGCGTTGCAGTAGATTCGCTCGCTTTTCCACCGCCGCGCAAGATCGTGACCATTCCGCCTAGGGCTTTGGGCAGTAATGGGTTGATTTCGTCGTCAAGGGTATAGGTTGCCATCCCGGCAATCGACGAATCGGGCGATTTCTGACCCGCCGTCAGGCCGACCCTTTGATTGGCGACCGGCGTCTCGTTCGGATCGGGGACGAGGCTGCGCAGGCTCAACGTCAGTTTTCCGATCTCGGTCGCCAGCAGAATGGCCTCGCTTTGCTTGGCGGTCACTTCGAAGGTCGCGGTATGGGCGGGGACAGCTTCGCCGGCCTTGCTCTCGAGCCGCTGATCGATCGCGATCACCCGGACGTCGCGCAGCATTGTCTCAGCCGCCTTGTGGTCATAGGTCGACCCGGCGAACACGCCCTTCGGGACCGTATAGGTCAGCATCAGGTCGACCTGGTCTCCCGGGAAGATAAAGCCGGAAATGCCTGTAATGATGGTCACCGGGACCGAGATCGCGCGCATGCCCGGCCGCAATACCGCGGCCAGGAAGCCGCGGTTGCCGGGAGCGATGATCTTGCGTTCGGTGATCGGCTCGCCGCCCGCGATCGGATTGTTGGCAACCCAGCCGGAAAACGATTCCGGCGTGCGGGGACCGCCCAGCACGATGTAGTTTTTGTCGAGACCGCCCTCCGGCCAGATCTGCCAGACCGCGTCCTCGGGCCGCAGGATCTGCCCGCGCCTGATATCCGCCCGCGCGACGAGCACGGATTTGGCCGGCGTCGCCACCACGATGGGCGGCTGGTCAATCGCCACTTTCGTTTGCGCCAGCCAGTTGCGGGCGAGAAGGGCCGTGCCGCCGGCGAGGATCACGGCAAGGAACAACAGGAGCAGGGTACGGGCGCGCATGGCAGGTTCAACCGAAATAAGGGTGAAGGGTTACGATCAGGGCGGCGCCGGCGATGGCGACGCCATAGGGCACCGGCATTGCCAACCCGCGCCCGGTATCGCCGGGCGGCTGACCCAGCATGCCGCGGGCCGCCGCCGCGATCTGCGTACCGAACGGCATCAAGAGAAACAGCGCCAGCGCGCCGCCCAGCACACCGGTGAGCAAAAGAAGCTCGGGCGTTCCCGCGGGGCCGGCCCATAGTGTGGCGGCGCTGAGCAGCTTGACGTCGCCGCCGCCGAGATAGCCGCGGGCGAACAGGACCGCACCGCCGAGAAACACCGCCGAGGCGCAGCCGATCGCGGCGAGCGCGCCGTAGAGGCTCGGCGCGGCGGCAAAGTAAACCGGCCAGAGCGCACACAACAGGATCGGCAACAGGTTCGGAATGACCAGCCGCCGAAAATCCTCGAACGCAGCGGCGGCCATGACGACACCGAACGCCGTCAGGGCGATGGCTTGAGGGTGGAGCGTCATGGTAAAGGCCAACACCTCCGGCAGACACCTGCGCTGCGTTTCGACTCCCACGGGCCAGAAGCGGCGGCGGAAGATTGGACGCAGAACCGGTCGGATATCCGCGTTCCGACCTGTAAAGAAACTACCATGTTACGGGGTGATTAATAAACAATTAGCGGTGGTCGCTCTTTAATCATCTACATTTAGTGAATGGCGCTATGGAGTGCACAAGTGGTTGGGTGGCGGGGATCGGTGGTGATTCCTTGTCTGGCCCCGAATCGCTACCTCGCCAGTGCCGCGATTCCCCCGCCCGGCAACACCGTCATGTGGTTGGCCTCGCGCCGGACAGACATCAAAACGGGCAACAGGCTCGGCGCGGAGTTGTCGGTAATCAAGAGGTGGCAGCCGCCGCTTGCTTTTGCCGATTGGCACTGCGCGGCGGAGCTCAAATTGGCGCGCGCGTTGTCACCCGGTCGATCACGCCGTCGCGGCGCAGCGCGGCGATTTGAGCGTCGCTGTAGCCGAGTTCGTCGCGCAAGACCTCCACCGTATGCTGACCCAGGGTCGGCGGCGCGGTCGATGGACGCTGGGGCGCGTCGGGAAATTTGATCGGGCGTCCGACGAGGCGCAAACTTCCGGCCGTAGCGTGCTCCGCGCTCACCACCATCTCGCGGGCGAGGGCATGCGGGTGGGCCAGCGCGGCGGTGACGCCGAGCACCGGCGCGTGCGGAACATCGAACTTGGCGAGCCGCTCCTGCCATTCGGCGACGGTGCGGGTGCGAGTGACCTCGGCGATGATGCGGTCGACCTCGTCGCGGCGGTCGCGCCGCAGGGTCGGGGTCGCAAAGCGCGGGTCGTGCGCCAGATCGGGGCGCTCCAGCGCGTCGCACAGCTTGCCCCAAAAGCTCTCCGACAGGACCGCGATGATGATCGAGCCGTCGGCCGCCGGAAAGCTGCCATAGGGGACGATGTTGGGATGGCTCGACCCCATCGGCGGCGGGTCCTCGCCGGTAATGAAGGCGAGCTGGGCGAAGTAGCCGAGCATGCCGATCAGCCCGTCATAAAGGCTGATGTCGATCAGCCGGCCGCGCCCGGTCAGGGTCCGCTCGTGCAGCGCGGCGAGAATGGCGATCGGCCCGAAAACCCCGCCGACCATGTCGCCCAAGGGGATGCCGAGCTTGACCGGCATATGGCCGCGCTCGCCATTGATGCTGAGCGCCCCGGTCAAGGCCTGGGTCACGATGTCGAACGACGGCTTGTCGCTGAGCGGGCCGCTGAGGCCAAAGCCGCTGATCGCGCAATAGATCAGGCGCGGGTTGAGCGCCGCGAGCTTCTCATAGCCCAGGCCGAGCCGGCCCATCACCCCCGGCCGGTAGTTTTCGACGAGAATGTCGGCCCGGACGACGAGGCGGCGCAGGATGTCGGCGCCGGCCGCCTGCTGCAGATCGACGACCAGGCTCTTCTTGTTGCGGTTGATGCCGAGGAAATAATGGCTCTCGCCGGCGATAAACGGTGGAAAGCGGCGGGTTTCGTCGCCGCCGCCCGGCGGCTCGATCTTCCAGATCTCGGCGCCGAGATCACCAAGGCTTTGGGTCGCGAAAGGACCGGCCAGGACCCGGGTCAGATCGATAACCCGGATCCCGTCAAGCGGGCCGGCCCAGTCGTGCGCGTCCGGATCTTCTGGGTTGGTCAAGACGTCAAGCCCCGGACGGACGCGATCATATCGGACCGCGGGCCTCCGGCCCGCACGCGGGCGGGACGCCCGCGCTCCTGAAAGGCGCGCGTATTCATGGAATAAACGCTAGGGAGCTATTTCGCTGCGCTGACCATGATCTCGACCAGCACCTCGGGGCGCGCCAGATCGGCCCTGACGCAGGCGCGGCATGGCGGGTTCTGCGGATCGACCCAGTCGTTCCACACCGCGTTCATGTCGCGGAACAAGGCCATGTCCTTGATCCACAGATTGGCGGTCAACAGGTTCGATTTCGAGGTGCCGGCCTCGCGCAGGTAATGGTCGATGCGTTCGAGGATCTGCCGGGTCTGCCCCTGCACGTCCTGGCTCGTGTCGGCGGCGGTCAGTCCGGCGAGAAAGACCCTGTCGCCGTGCACCACGGCGCGGGTCATGCGGACCCCCGGCGGCTGGGTGATGTCGATGCGGCGGATGTCTGGCATGGGGTTCCCTCCTGGCTGTGATGATCGGTGAGGCAGTGTGGCCCGGCGTCGCCGGGAAGGGAAGGCGGTAACGCTCGCCGAGCCGGCGATTGCGATGACGCTCAGGAAGCCGCCGGGTCGTCCTTGTAGTTGACGATGCGCTTGCCAAAGGTGTGGATGCCGAAGGTGACGAGCGGCTGGTCGCCGACGACGCGGAAGGCGTGCGGCCGGTTCGCCGGCAACACCACCGTGACCCCCGGCTCAAGCGCAATCCGACCTTCTTCGCCATCGAGCCAGGCTTCGCCGTGCCCTTCGATGACCGTCAACGTCTCGACGTAAGGGTGCGAGTGGACCCGCGTCTGGTAGCCCGGCGGCGAGGTCTGGATGCCGGTACGGATCGGCAGTCCCTCGCCGGTATCGTCGCCCAGGATCGTGCGGTAGGTGGCCCCGCCGGCAAAGTCGACGACCGGACGCTCGGATTCGCGGATCACAGAGATGGTGTCGGGCAT
>CAYMRQ010000067.1:20128-21619 GCA_964392845.1 uncultured Rhizobium sp. | reverse complement strand
CCTTGGAACAGCAGACCGCGACCGCCGAGGTGTTGCAGGTGATCAATTCGTCACCCGGTGATCTCGCGCCGGTGTTCGACGCGTTGCTCGACAAGGCGACAAATCTCTGTGGGGCAACACTCGGCTTCCTGCAAGTTTATGATGGCGAGTATGCGCATACGGTGGCATCGCGTGGCGCCTCGCCAGCCTTGGCCAATTTCCTGGGGCAGCCGTTGAAGATGGCGCCCGGCACCGTTTTCGAGCGGTTCCTCCGCGGAGAAACCGTCGTCGAAGTCGCGGCGGATATAATCGAGCACGATACTTACCAGACAAGTACAGCCCCAGGGTTACGGGCCCTGGTGGAGTTGGCCGGGGCCCGCAGCTATGCCTCGGTTGCGCTTCGCAAGGATGATGCCGTGCTTGGCGAGATCAGTGTCTATCGGCAGGAGGTGCGACCGTTCACCGAGAAGCAGATCGCGCTGCTACAGAATTTCGCCGCGCAGGCGGTCATCGCGATGGAGAATGCGCGGCTGTTGACCGAGCAGCGCGAGGCGCTCGATCAGCAGACCGCGACCGCCGAGGTGTTGCAGGTCATCAACAGCTCGCCCGGTGATCTCGCGCCGGTGTTCGAGGCGATGCTCGAAAAGGCGATGCGCCTGTGCGAGGCCTCGTTTGGCACGCTGTGGACATATGACGGCGATCGCTTCCGCTCGGTTGCGCAGCACGGGGTGCCCGCCCTCTATGCGGAGTTCCTGGCGAATAACGCGTTGACGGCAGGAGCGGGGACGGGACGCGCGCGCATATTGCAGGGCGAGCGTTTCGTTCATGTCGCCAATCTCGCCGACGAGGAACCCTACCGGGCGGGTGACCCGCATCGGCTTGCCCTCGTCGATCTCGGCGGCGCACGGACCGGGCTCATCGTGCCGCTGCGCAAGGACGAGGCGGTCATCGGCTTCGTCATGATCTACCGCCAGGAGGTGAGGGCGTTCTCCGACAAGCAGATCGCGTTGTTGCAGAATTTCGCGGCGCAGGCGGTGATCGCGATCGAGAACGCGCGGCTGCTCGGCGAACTCCGCGATAGCACCGACGAGCTGGCGCGCTCGGTCGAGGAATTGAAGGCGCTGAGCGAGGTCGGCCAGGAAGTCAGCTCGACCCTCGATCTGCGCGCCGTGCTGGTGACGATCCTCAACCGCTCGGTCGCCATGGCCGGCGTCGATGCCGGCGTCATCTTCCGCTACAGCCGTGCCGAGCGCGCCTTCCACCTGGTCGAGGCGGTCGGCTGGGACGCGGCGATGGTACGGGTGGGCGATCTCGGCTTCGGCGAAACCGTGACCGCGCTGGGCGAGGCGGTTGCCGCCCGCGCGCCGTTGCAGATCGCCGATTTGCGCACCCGCGCGAGCAATCCGCTGCGCGATTCGTCTCTCGCCGCCGGCTATCGCTCGGCGCTGATCGTGCCATTGGTCGGCGCCGAGCGCATCCTGGGCTTTTTTTTTAATGATACGGCGACCACCG
>CAYMRQ010000067.1:14537-20118 GCA_964392845.1 uncultured Rhizobium sp. | reverse complement strand
ATGCAGACCCTGGCCAGCCAGTCGGCGCTGGCGATCCAGAACGCGCGCCTCTTCCGCGAGATCGCCGACAAGAGCGAGCAGCTGGCCCAGGTGAGCGAGCATAAATCGCAATTCCTCGCCAATATGAGCCATGAATTGCGCACGCCATTGAATGCCATCCTCGGCTACACCGAATTGATGGTCGACGGCATCTATGGCGAATTGCCGCCGCGAGCGGCGGGGGTGCTGGAGCGGGTGCAGAACAACGGCAAGCACCTGCTCGCCCTGATCAACGACGTGCTCGATCTGGCGAAGATCGAGGCCGGGCGGCTGACCCTCACCCTCGAAGACTATGCGATGCCCGATGTCGTGCAGTCGGTGGTCAGCGCCACCGAAGGGTTGGCCAGTACCAAGGGGCTCAAATTTACTGCCGATATCATGCCCGGCCTGCCGACCGGGCATGGCGATGCGCGCCGGCTGTCGCAGGTGCTGCTGAACCTCGTCGGCAACGCGGTCAAATTCACCGACACCGGCGAGGTCGCGATCGGCGCAGCGGCCGAGAACGGCAATTTCGTTCTGACGGTGCGCGATACCGGCCCGGGCGTCGCGCCCGAGGATCATGACAAGATCTTCGGCGAATTCCAGCAGGTCGACAACTCGAACACGCGCAAGAAGGGCGGCACCGGACTGGGACTGGCAATCTCGAAACGCATGGTCGAGATGCAGGGCGGCACGATTTCGGTCGACTCGGTGCTGGGGCAGGGCGCCACCTTCCGGGTCACCCTGCCGATCCGGGTCGACGGCGTGGCCGACGAGCTGAACGCAGAGCTGATGGGGGCGGCATGATGAAGCGCATCCTGGTCATCGAGGACACCGAGGACAACCGGCAGATCCTCGGCGATCTGTTGTCGAGCGCCGGCTACGAGCTGATCGAGGCAGTGGACGGGCTGGAGGGGGTGGCAGCGGCTGAACGCGAGCAGCCCGATCTCATCCTGATGGACATCCAGCTGCCGGGCATCGACGGCTATGAGGCGACACGGCGCATCCGCAAGATCCCGGCCCTCGCCAAGGTGCCGATCATCGCGGTCACCTCCTATGCGTTGTCCGGCGACGAGGCGAAAACGCGCGAGGCGGGCTGTGACGGCTATGTCGCCAAGCCGTTCAGCCCGCGCCAGCTTTTGGCCAAGGTGCGGGAGTTTCTGCCGTAAAAAAACAAACGCCTCACCGTGAAGGACGCCGAGGATTCGCGGAGGACGCTGAGGGTGGGGAGGAACAATGCGTGAGCCGCCGCTGATCCTCGTCGTCGATGATGTGCCCGACAATGTCGAGATCCTGCAGCTGCGCCTCGAAAGCCAGGGCTACGAGGTCATCGCCGCCGGCGACGGCGAAGAAGCGCTGGCGATCGTCCGCGACAAGCTGCCCGACCTCGTCCTTTTGGACATCATGATGCCGAAGCTCGACGGCATCGAAACGGTCAAGCGGTTGAAGGCCGATCCGGCGCTGCCCTTCATCCCGGTCATTCTGGTCACCGCCCGGGCCGATGCCAAGGACGTGGTGGCCGGGCTCGAAGCCGGCGGCGACGATTATCTGACCAAGCCGGTCGATCAGGCGGCGCTGCTGGCGCGGGTGCGCGCGATGCTGCGCATCAAGGCACTGCACGACACCGTGCAGGAGCAGGCGCGCCGCCTCGAAGACCAGGCCGGCGAGCTGGCGTTGTGGAACAAGGACCTGGAAGCCCGGGTCGAGGCCCAGCTCGGCGAGATCGAGCGCATCGGGGTGTTGAAGCGCTTTCTGGCGCCGCAGCTGGCCGAGATGATCGTGTCATCAGGCGATCACGGCATCCTCGAAAGCCATCGCCGCGACATCGTCGTCGTGTTCTGCGACCTGCGCGGCTTCACCGCGTTCGCCGAGACCGCCGAGCCGGAGGAGGTGCTCGATCTGTTGCGCGAGTATCACGAGGCGCTTGGGCCGTTGGTGACCCGCTCCGAGGGCACGCTCGACCATTTCTCGGGTGATGGCATCATGGTGTTCTTCAACGATCCGCTGCCCTGCCCCGACCCCGCCGAGCGCGCCGTCAGGATGGCGGCCGAGATGCGCGAGGCGGTGACGCAGCTGCAGGGCGGTTGGCGCCGGCGCGGGCGCGAGGTCGGCTTTGGCATCGGCATCGCCCAGGGATACGCGACGCTGGGGCAGATTGGGTTTGCCGAGCGGGTCGACTACACCGCGATCGGCACGGTGTGCAATCTCGCCGCGCGGCTCTGCGATCAGGCCCAGGACGGCCAGATCCTGATTTCGAAGCGGGTCGCCGGCGCGGTCGAAGGCAATGCCCGGCTCGAAGAGATCGGCGACCTCGCCTTGAAGGGCCTCAGCCAGGCGGTCGCGGTGTTCAATGTGGCACCCAATGTCGAGGTTCAGATCTCACGGGCGCCACGGCCCATTGAGCCGTTGGGCGGCGGAAGAAACCCAGCGTAGAGCCATGGCCGCGCGACCTTAATTCCCTCTCCCGCAAGCGGGGGAGGGAACAACACGGTGCTTATCCCCGCAGCGTGCCGCCGGTGGCCTTTTCGACCTGGGCGACGAGGCGTTTGGAGAATGCCTCGATCTCGGCATCGGTCAGGGTCGCTTCCCGCGGCTGCAGGGTGATCGAGATGGCGAGCGATTTTTTTCCCTCGGGCAGCCCGGTGCCCTCATAGACATCGAACAGGCGGATCTCGCCGACGAGCTTACGATCGACCGAACGGGCGGCGCGCAGCAGGGTTTCGGCCGGCAGGTCGCGATCGACGATAAAGGCGAAATCGCGCTCGACCGGCTGGAACACCGAGAGCCTCAATGGCGGCCGGGCACCGCGCGCCCTCGGCAGCGGCACGGCATCGAGGAACACCTCGAACGCGGCGATCGGGCCTTTCACCTCAAAGGCTTCGAGCACATCGGGGTGCAATTCGCCGAAATGGCCGAGCTCGGTCGGCCCGAGGCGCAGCCTGCCGGCGCGGCCCGGGTGGTACCACGGTGGCGGGTCGGCCGAGGCCTGGATGTTGTCGATCGGCGCGCCGGCGGCGGCGAGCGCGGCAAGCGCATCGGATTTCGCGTCGTAAAGATCAGCCTCGCGCGCCGGCTCGCGCCAGTCGCGCGGGCGCAGGTGGCCGGCGCGCAGCCCGGCGGCGACATTCGCCTGGCCTTCCGGCCGGTCGTCGCGGTAAAGCGGCCCGAGCTCGAAGAGCGCGACATCGGGAGAGCCGCGATCGGCGTTGCGCCGCGCCGCGGCGACGAGCCCGGGCAGGACCGATGGCCGCATCGCGTCGAGATCGGCGCTGATCGGGTTAATGAGGCGCAATTCCGGCCTGGCCCCGCCGAACAGCGCGGCCGCGTCGGCTGAAATGAACGAGAAGGTGACCGCCTCGACGAGCCCGCGCTCGGCCAGCGTGCGGCGCACCAGTTCAAGGCGCCGGCGCCTCATATCGATCGCCGGGCGCGACACGATCGTGTCGCGCGGCAGCGCCACCGCCGGGATGTGGTCGTAGCCCTTGACCCGCAAGACCTCTTCGACAAGGTCGGCCTCGCCCTCGATGTCGCCGCGCCACGGTGGCGGCGAGACGCTGAGGCTGCCGTCATGCTCCGCCGCGCCGACGGTACAGCCGAGGGCTTCGAGGATGGTGCGGCTTTCCGCCGGCGGGACATGCAGCCCGCCGAGCCCCGACATCCGCTCGGGACGCAGCAGATACGCGCGGCGCCATTCGGGCTCAGCGCCCGCCACGACGATCTCGGATGGCTCCCCGCCGCACAGTTCGAGGATCAGCCGGGTCGCAATTTCGAGGCCCGGCCCGACAAAAGCCGGATCGATGCCGCGCTCGAAGCGGTAGCGCGCGTCGCTGGCGATCTCGAGCCGGCGCCCGGTCGCGGCGGTACGGATCGGGTCGAACAGGGCCGCCTCGACAAAGACCTCGGTCGTCGCCGCGGTGCACCCCGCCGCCTCGCCACCGATCACCCCGCCGAGGCTCTGCACCCCGGCCCGGTCGGCGATCGCGGTGATTTCCGGGTCGAGTTCGTAGTCGCGACCGTTGAGCGCGAGCAGAATTTCGCCGGGCCGGGCGAAGCGCACGGTCAGATCGCCGGCGAGCTTGCCGGCGTCGAACACATGCAGCGGCCGGTTGAGGTCGAAGGTCACGAAATTGGTGATGTCGACGAGCGCCGAGATCGGCCTGAGCCCGATCGCTTCGAGCCGGTCCCTGAGCCAGCGCGGGCTCGGCCCGTTGTGCAAGCCGCGGATATGGCGGCCGAGAAACAGCGGGCAGGCAGTGCGGTCCGCCAGACGGATGCCAATCGGCGAGTGGAAACGGCCCTCCACCGGCGTTGTGTCGAGCGGCTTGAGCCGTCCCATGCCCGAAGCCGCCAGGTCGCGGGCGATGCCGCGCACGCCGAGGCAATCGGCCCGGTTTGGTGTCACCTTGAGGTCGATGACCGGGTCGTCGAGGCCCAAGAGGGCGGCATAGAGTGTGCCGACCGGTGCGTCCGCCGCCAATTCGATGATGCCGGAATGATCCTCGCCCAGCGCCAGCTCGGCCGCCGACATCAGCATGCCCTTCGAGGCGATGCCGCGGATCGCGCCTTCGGCCAATACCGCGCCGGTTTTTGGGATATGCACGCCGGCCGGGCCGAACACACCTTTCATCCCGGCGCGCACATTGGGTGCGCCGCACACTACCTGGACCTCGCCGCTCCCGGCATCGACGAGGCAGACCCGCAGCCGGTCGGCATTGGGATGCGGCTCGGCCGAGACCACGCGGCCGACGACAAAGCCGGCGAGCGCGGCGGCGCGGTCCTCGACGCTTTCGACATCGTGGCCGAGCATGATCAGCCGCTCGGCAAGTGCAGCGATCGGCGCCTCGGTGTCGAGATGGGTCTTGAGCCAGGCCAGCGTCGTCTTCATGACGCCGCGCCTCCGGCAAGCGGCCCGCGCACCGGCGAGGGAATGTCGAGCGGCAGAAACCCGTAATGCCTGAGCCAGCGCAGATCGGAATCGTAAAAGGTGCGCAGATCGGGGATACCGTATTTCAGCATCGCCACCCGCTCGATCCCCATGCCGAAGGCGAACCCCTGATACTCGGTGGGATCGATGCCGCAATTCCGCAGCACCTTGGGGTGCACCATGCCGCTGCCGAGGATTTCGAGCCAGTCGCCCCCGGCGCCGATCTTCAATTCGCCGCCGGCCCGCGAGCAGCCGATATCAACCTCGGCCGAGGGCTCGGTGAAGGGGAAGTAGCTCGGTCGGAAACGCACCGGCACATCGTCCATGTCGAAAAATGCGCGGCAGAACGCGACCAGGCAGCCCTTCAGATGGCCCATATGGCTGCTGCGATCGATGACCAGCCCCTCGACCTGGTGGAACATCGGCGAGTGGGTCGCATCGTGGTCGGCGCGAAAGGTGCGGCCCGGCACGATGATGCGGATCGGCGGCTGCTGCGCCAGCATCGTGCGGATCTGCACCGGCGAGGTTTGCGTGCGCAACAGGAGCCGGCTGCCGTCCGGCCGCGGTGGCAGATAGAACGTGTCGTGCTCCTGGCGGGCCGGATGCTCGGGCGGGATGTTGAGCGCGGTGAAATTGTGG
>CAYMRQ010000067.1:0-14527 GCA_964392845.1 uncultured Rhizobium sp. | reverse complement strand
TGATTTCGTCGATGGTCTGGCTGATCGGATGGATGCGCCCGGGATCGGCACCGCCCGGGCTGCCGGCGAGCACCGGCAGCGTCACATCGGCGCGCTCGCCGGCAAGGCGATTGGCGAGAGCGGCGCGGCCGAGCCGGTCCCCGGCCTCGGCAAGCGCGGCGGTGATCTCGTCCCGCGCGGCGTTGAGCGCCGCGCCGGCGCCGCGTCGCGCCTCGGGGGCGAGCGCGCCCAGGCCACGCATCAGCAGGGTCAGCCGGCCGTGCCGCCCGAGCGTTGCAACCCGGATCACCTCGAGCGCCTCGGGGGAGGCGGCGTCCGCGATCTCGCGCAACATCTCCTCGCGCAACTGGCCGATGTCTTCCATGCCGATAGCTTCCCGATCTGTGCCTTTGAAACGCAAAGGGGCCGTCTGGTGCGGCCCCTTTTGGTGATAACGCCTCTTAGCGGGGCCTCAGTCAGTCGGACCCTGGGCAAATCGCCCCCCATTGTCATACCGGCGAAAGCCGGTATCCACGGTTGGGGTGGATCCCGGCCTTCGCCGGGATGACTGAGTGTGCTGTCTCACGCCGCTGCCGGCTGCGCCTGATCGAGCGCCGATTTGGCCGTCGCAGCGATCGCGGTGAAGGCCTCGGGCTCGCGGATCGCCAGATCGGACAGCACCTTGCGGTCGATGTCGATCCCGGCGAGCTTTACACCATGCATGAATTGCGAGTAGGTCAGCCCTTGTTCGCGCGCGCCGGCATTGATGCGCTGGATCCATAATCCGCGGAAATCGCGCTTCTTGTTGCGGCGGTCGCGATAGGCGTAGCGCAGCCCCTTCTCGACCTTTTCGATCGCGATCCGATAGGCCGTGCTGGCGCGCCCGCGATACCCCTTGGCGAGCCCCAGCACCTTCTTGTGCCGGGCATGCGTGGTAACCCCGCGTTTGACCCTGGCCATGGCTCAGCCCCGCAGATAGGGCATATAGGTCAGCACGAGCTTTGCGTCGCCCGGCTGCAAGGTCGTCGTACCGCGGGCGTGCCGCTTCATCTGCTTGGGCTTGCTGATCAGCCGATGGCGCTTGTGCGCCACGTTCATCCTGATCTTGCCGGTGGCGGTGCGGCTGAACCGCTTCTTCGCACCGCTCTTGGTTTTCAACTTGGGCATTTTGCTGTCCTTGTGTCGAGTTTGCGGCGACAAGGCATGCCCCTACCAATCCCCTGGATTGGGCGCTGTTGCGCGGCCTGCCGCCCGTTGAGCGCCGGGTTATAGCGACGCCCCCTCGCGAAAGCAAGCCACGGCCATGGGCTCGGAGACTGCGATCCGAGGCCAAACCTCCGTGATCTCCGTGTCCCCGTGGTTATGCTAAAGCACCGCGACCGCCTCGATCTCGATCAGAAATTCCGGCTGGGCCAGCGCCGCGACCGCGACCAGCGTGTGCGCCGGCATCTTCTTGCCGAAGAACTCCTCGCGAACCGGCCCGTAATCGGCGCGGTGGCGGATGTCGGTCAGGTAGGTGTTGACCTTGACGATATTGGCCATGGTGCCGCCGCCGGCCTCGACCTGCGCCTTCAGGCATTGCAAGGCGGCGCGGGCCTGCGCCTTGAAATCGCCGGCATGCGCCGCGCCGCCGTCCGGCCCGTAGGCGACCTGCCCGGCGATATAGAGGATGGTCTGCGCGCCCGTGACCTTGACCGCCTGCGCATAGGCCGGCGGGTCGTAGACGCTCTTTGCCGCATAGGGCTCGATCGTGGCCATGTCATTCACCTCCAAGCGAGTGCGGGGATCGATGCTGTTAAGGCGGCGATCACTTCGCTGCCGCCCGGAGCGACATATTTCCGTCAATCTTCGCCGCTGACCTTTACGCCGGCAAGCTGCTCGAACACCTTGATGATCGCCGATCCGTCTTCCTTATTGAGCCCGGCGGCGCGGCCCATCTGGTAGACCTGCTGCGACAGGTTGGCGAGCAGGAGCGGCACGCCCAGCCGCTTGGCGAACGCGGTTTCCAGCTCCTGGTCCTTGTACGAGATGTCGATCGTGCCGCCCGGGGCAAAGTCGCGGCGCAGCATGCGCGGCACCCGGTTCTCGAACTGCACGGAGGACCCGGTGCTGACCCGGATCACCTCATAGATCTTGTGCGGGTCGAGCCCGGCCTTGACCCCGAAGACGAGGGCCTCGGCGATCGCCACGGTCTGGATCTGGCCGAGCATGTTGTTAAGAAGCTTCATCGCGAGGCCATGCCCGAGCGCCCCGACATGGAACAGATTCTTACCCATCGCGCGGAACAGATCCTCGCAGGCGGCATAGGTTTCCGGCGCGCCGCCGACGATGATCGACAGCGTGCCGGCTTTTGCCCCGACCGTGCCGCCGCTGACCGGCGCGTCGAGCATCGCCACGCCGCGCTCGGCGAGGCGCCGCTCGAAGCGGCGCGCCGCGAACGGGTCGATCGTGCTCATGCACAAGACGATGTGCCCGGCCTGGGCGCGGGTGATGATGCCGTGGTCGCCGGTGATGACCTCTTCGGCCTGATCGGTTGTCTCGACCATGCAGATCGTGCGGTCGACCTCCGCGGCAACCGCGGCCGGCGAGTGCTCGACCGCGGCACCCTCAGCCACCAGCGGCTCGAGCTTTGCCCGGTCGAGATCATGGACGACCAGTGAAAATCCGTGCGTCACCAGATTGAGCGCCATCGGCCCGCCCATATTGCCGAGGCCGATGAACCCCACTTTGCCGGGCATGCCGTACCCTCCGTTTCTGCAGCGGACCCAGTTTAGGCATCCCGGCGAAGCTTGTCGCGGATCTATCGAATTTCCCGGTGTCCGGCCGGAAATCTCTCGGGCGAGGGCGGGAGTGGCGCCCCCGGCAGGATTCGAACCTGCGACCACCGGCTTAGAAGGCAGGTGCTCTATCCAGCTGAGCTACGGGGTCTTTCAATGACTTAGGAGATACCGATCCGCTGTTGCCCACGAAATTGCCCGCGAACGGATTAGTACGGCTTGGGATCAAACGTCATCGACCAGCCTTTTTTACCGCATTGCGAAAGGCTGTGTCGAGCTTTGCCGCGGCATCCTCTTGCATCGTCACGCTGACATGGCTGTACAAGTCGAGCGTGATGTTGATCGAGGAATGGCCGAGGCGTTCCTGCGCGATCTTGGGATGCACCCCGGCCAGTAGCAGTTGCGTCGCATGGCTGTGGCGAAGGTCATGGAACCGGACCCGAGGAACGCCATTGCGGCCGGACACCTTGGCGAACTCGTGCGTCAGGCTACGGGGCGGCATCGGTTCGCCATCGGCGCGGGCGCAGAGCAGGGTATCGCCCCCTTGCCGGACACCAAGGCGCAATAGTTCTTCGGCTTGCTCGCGCTTGCGGCGGCGCAGTTCCTCGGTCGCATAGCCGGGCAGGGTAACAGCGCGCGCCTTGCCACTCTTGGGCGGCTTGAACCGCAGCCCGAGCTTGGTCTGTTCCAGGCTTTCGACGACGCGCACACTGCCACCGTCGAGATCGATATGGCGCCAGCGCAGCGCCAGGATCTCGCCGCGACGCATTCCTGTGGCGAGCGCGATCAGCACCGGCCAATAGACCCGCTGATGCCGGATGGCGTCGAGCAGCTGGGCCGACTGATCGGCGGTGAGGGTGGCCATTTCATGGCGTTCGATCTTGGGCAGCCGGCGCCGGAAGACTTCGGCCGGGTTGCGGGCGAGTAGCTGTTGCTCGACGGCACGGGTGAGCGCGCTGCTCAGGATGCGATGAATATGCCGCCGGGTTTGCGGCGATAGTCCGCCGGGCTTGCCGTCTCGCCTGCCGCCATCGGCCAGAGTGTTGTAGAACGCCTGGATATGCGCGGGCGCGAGCTTCGCGAGCAGGAGGTTGCCGAGGGCGGGCGCGAGGAAGTGTTTGACGATCTCGGTGTAGCCTTCATGGGTCTTCGGCGTGATTTCCTGTCGCACCGAGGCCAGCCATGTAGCGAGCCAGTCGCGCAGGATCACCCGATTGGGGTCTACATGATCGCCGGTGTCGAGCGAGCGCAGCAGCCGGCGCAATTCCTTCTCGGCGTCCTTGCGGGAGCCGCGGACGGTCACATTTGCCATCCGACGCCGGCCGGTCGCGGCATCCGTGCCGAGGCTGTAGCGAAGCTCGAATGAGCCGGACGAGCGTTCGCGGATCGATCCTGTTCTGCGCATTGTCTATTTTCCTCTCCGCGGCAGAGACAGCCCCTCGGTAGCGAGGGCGAGGCCAGCGATCAGCGTCGCGTCATTTTCCGGCGAGGGGTTTATCGGCTTCGGGCCAAATGGGGTTTCAATGACAGCCGGCGATGGGTCTCCCTCTGGCTTGAAATACTCAATGAGTATCTCGACAGTCCTTTTGAACCGTATGAAGACCACCGGCGCCTGATGCCAGGTGGGAAGATAGAGCCGGGCAAGCATGCTCGCAGCGTCCCCGATCATCTTGGTCAATTGCTGCGTCTCTTCATCACTGCTCGCCTCCGATGCGAATGAAGCTTCAAGCCGGTGCCGTATCTCTTCGCTGACGCTGCGGCCGGCCGCGGCTTGGTACAAGCGGTCAAACAGCTCGCGCGAAATTCGGAATGAGAGGACGGCTTCATTCCCCGCGCCTTTCGGCTTCCCAGCCATTGCAATCCTCTTGACATTTAGTCATACAGAATGATATGGCATATGCCATCGGACCCCCGATGTCAACAGCCATCCTGCGAGGTGCTATCATGACCCCCGAGCCGAAGACCGAGTGCAAGACCCTGAGCATCCCCGAGGCCGGTAGCCTCTATTTCGGACTGAGCCGCAACGGCGCATACGACGCGGCTAAGCGCGGCGATATCCCAACTATACAGGTCGGCCGCAAATTCCGCGTTCCCGTGGCGGCGATGGAACGCCTCCTCGACAGCGTGTTACCGAAGCCCGCGGGTGTCACACCATGATCCGGCTTGGCGAGGCAGCGCCCGCACTCCAGACCCTTCGCCGGTGCATGTGCGGCAGCGAAAACCATGCTGACGACCTGCCGGTATCCGCGTCGCATGAGCATTTCGCGAAGCTCGCCGGTGGAACGGCCAGTGAGAGAATGGAAGGTGCGGCGGCGCCAAAGGCTGCCTGATCGGCAGGGCCCCGGTGATGGACGGCATCGACGTTAAGAAGCCCATGTACCGGGAGCTGTCCAAAGCATCTACCATGGTCATGGAATTCAGGAGCAGCACCGTTCCAGGAGCACTCCAGCACCGCATGGGTCCGCTCGGGACCGAGTTCGCCGCTGACGCAGCGATCATGCCGCATCCAGAACCAGACAGCCTCGGTTCGTATCGGCCTGAACCGGGTAACCGCCAAGACCAAGATCCGCAGTGAAGAACGGTTGAGGCCGCGCCGTGTTCGAACCTCTTTTTCAGGCCAATCGGTGCAGGTCCGTCGGCTCCCGCCGATCCTGGTCAGCGGTCACAGCTCTGATGTTCGACCGCAGCCCCGTCGACACCGACAGCACGACAAGCCATTCGCCGAAAAGGACCCCGAATATGTCCGAAGAGCCGTCGGCACAGCCGCTATGCCTGAAAGCCTTACCCGACTTCGTGACCGTCGCGACAGCGGCCGACGGCAAGCTGATGACGAAGATCTTCTTCGTTGACAGCGAGGGGCGCGAGCAGTTCCGCAGCTACGACAAGTGCTATTTCTTCAACTTCTCGACGCCAGCGATCGCCTGTCTCGACGATCTGGCGCGCGTGCTCGACGGCCTCGATAGGCATTCATGTGTGATCTACGGGCGGTTGATCGAGGGCACCGTGACGCCTTGCCGGAGGTTGAAGAACGCGGACGCGGAGACCGGCGATCCGGCGACGATCGAAGACGCCGCGCATTCCTGGCTGCTACTCGACATCGACGGCATCGAGACATCGGCGCGGTCGAAATAGGGCGAGAGGACTAACGCAATGTCGTTCGCTGATTTCAAAGATACAGAGTTCGCGCCCTACGTTCTGCCGATCATCCCGGCCGGCGCCGGCCATCTGCTCAGCCCGCATTCGAAGTTGACCCCCGACCGCCTCGGTAAGATCCCGGGCATCCGCTATAAAGAGGGATGGGGCGGCTTCTCGAAGACGCATCCGTGGCAGGACAGTTGGAAACAGGCGCCTCGATCCTACGAGAAGCTCTTCGAGACCTACGCCTCCTGGTACAAGAAGGACGGCTTCGAGCCGGTCGTCGGCATGTTGTCGCGCCTGTTGATCGGCATCGATATCGATACCGACGACGGCAGCTACGGCGACATCATCCAGCGTGTCGCAGGGCGCGTGCTCGGGGTCGCGCCAATCCGCACGCGGCCGAACAGTGGTAGGCGCTTGTTGTGCTACCGCCTCGACCAGAAGAACAGCCCGCCGATCCCGAAGATACGCAAGGTCTGGCGCACCGCGTTCGAGGACCAGTTTAAGGTCGAGGTACTTGGCGAAGGGCAGCAGTGGCTATACGAGGGCCCTCACCCGTCGGGCGTTCACTACGAATGGGCTCTAAACCTGGCGCCGCACGTGGTCGGGTGGAACAATCTGACGTTGATCACGTTCGACCAGGTATTCCAGTTCTACAAAGAGGTTGAAGAAGAACTTGCCAAGCTGGGCTGCGTCATCGTCAAGGGTGGCGGCAATGAGCGCACGTCGTCTTACGAGAGTAGACCGAGAGAAGCGGTTGGCTCAGAGCGGTCTGATATATGCCCTGACCTGGACATGCTCAGGGATCTCTTGACCAACTACCTGCCCGTCACGCGCCCCGAGTTCACGGCGTACGACGAATGGGCTGCGGCTTGCATTGCGATCGTCACCGCCTGCGGCCGCAACGAGGAGTTCTACCCTGAATTCCTCACATGGTGCCAGGGTGACGCGCGCAACGACGAGGCGATGATCTGTGGCAAGTGGGAAAGCGTTCGCGAGAGCGCGATCGGTTGGTCCTACCTGTGCCGGATCGCCCACGAGTACGGCTACGCCGCCGACGTGCAGGCCATGTTCGAGGACTTGGGCGAACCGGAGGATCATCAATCGACCGCTTCCGCTGAGGGCCCGCAACAGCAAGGCCCACGCCGCGGTCCCATCCCGAAGCTGCTGCCGGCCGATTTCGACGTGCGAAAACTGCCACGGCGCCAATTCGTACTCGGCCGTCGCTTCATCGCGGGAGCGGTGACCGTGGGTGCCGGCGCTCCCGGAGCGGGCAAGTCCAACCTAGCCATCGTCTCGGCACTTGCGATTGCAACGGGCCAGCCGCTGACCGGCGAGCCTGTTTATCGGTCCGGTCGCATCTGGGTACACAATAACGAAGAGAGCATGAAGGAGCTGCAGCGTCGCATCGGTGGCATGCTCCAGTGTCACGAGATCGACTTTGCGAGCGTGCGCGAAAACATCTTCGTTACGTCTGGTCTCGACGAGCGCCTGATCGTTGCGATCAAACAAAAGGACATTGTCAGGCGCACCGAGGCCGTTACCGACGTGATCGCAGCGATCAAAGAAAATGGCATCGTCCACATCGTAATCGACCCCTTTGTATCGACACACCGCGGCGTGTCTGAGAACTCGAACGAGGAGATCGAGCAGGTCGCGGAGGCGCTGCGGCACATCGCACACGAGACGGGCTGCTCGATCGATCTTGTCCACCACACGCTGAAGTCTCACAGCCGCAATACGGAGGAACATGCCGGCGACATGAACGCGGCGCGGGGCGCCAGTTCGCTGATCGGGGCCGCCCGGATCGTGTACACTCTGTCGCCGATGAGCAAGACGACCGCCGAAAAAATGGGGCTCGATCGCGCGGAGGCCGCTCGGCTGGTTCGGCTCGACCACGCGAAAGGCAATTACACCGCGCGGGATACGAATGAGTGTTGGTTCGAGCTGGAACCCTTCAACATCCGCAATGGGGGCGATGGAACCGACGACTTATTCGTCGTCGACGGCGACACGATCGCGGTGCCGAAGCCATGGCAACCACCGAACCCGGCTACAGAGCAGACGACGCCGGCAGAGGACCGCGAAGCCCAGCGCGCTGCTCGGCTGCAGCAGGTTCGCGCCTTTGTTGTCCAGGTGATGTCGTCGGATCGATGTCGTGTGACAGCCGTGCTGCCCGCCATCGAGAAACAGTTTGTGTTGAAGGAGAGTGCAGCGCGCTCCCTCGTCATGGACGCCATCCCCGAAGGGGAGGAAGTCTTGGTCGAGGTGAACGCTACGACGTACTCCCTGGCGATCCAGCGCGAAGGGCGATCGCCGCCGCACCCAATTTTCATCGTACGAAGGCTGGTCCTGGTGCAAGCCGAGGCGGCATAGCTCCCGCGTCCGCACACGGATGCAGCCGAGCTGTGATCATGTTCAGAAGCCAGTGCGAAAATGGGGCTAAACATCTGAAAATGGCAGAAAGCCTCGACTTTTGGTTATTTTCAGCGTGGTCGTTGAAAATCGATTTGCACGTGGCCTTGAAAATCAGGGTTTCCGCCATTTCCAGATGTTCAGCATGCTCACCCCCTACGGGGGGTCGGCCTCCGATGGAGATCTGCGGCCGGCCCCGTGGGCCGTAGGTGCCCCCCGAGGCGAGAGAATACCTGGGGGCGGCTACAGCGGGATCGAACAACATCCCCCATGCAAAAAAAAGCTCAACCGTCTGGCCGGTCCACGACGCGCGCCGCGCAAGCGCGCGTGAGGTCGAAGGCGAGGCAGCAACGGTACACGCCCATCCCGTGCTCCTTTTCCTGATCGGCACACCCCCGAATGGCTCTAGTCCCCGGCGTGCACCACCCAGGCCCCCAGTTCTGTGCTCGGTGCTCACGATGTATCAGATCGATCAGGCGCTGACCGAGTTCCGCCGCCAACATCTGGAGGCGGCAAGGGAAGCGACGGAGATGTTCGGAGAGGCGATCTGGCCGATCTCCCGAACAGCCCCTGACGATCGATCGCTGAGCGTCTCGCGCCGCGGGCACGGCGCTACTAGGGGGGATTGCTGCATGGCGTTGATGAACCTGAGCAAAGACGAGCTGGCTGCCCTCTTGGGGCTCATGGAACAGTTCATGGCGCACAAGCCCCGAAGGCTATGATCTGTCAATGCTTTTTGGTTTTCCGCCCGAAGCTGCCTTCTGCTCATGGTGAGCCCAATCTTCTTATGCTCAGTCAGGGCAAAAGGTCGGTATCTGGGTCAGCTCGATCGAGGCGCTGGTCTAGGCGCCGATCAGGCGAGCCGACTTCTCAGCCGGATTTTTAACTAATTTGCGGCTCAAGTGATTGATTTTGTTTACCTGACGTAATCTCGGCAACATCCATATGTCGGGCGACAGGCGCCGTGTCGACCTTAATGAAAACAATTGCTTAGACCACGCATTTTCTGCGCTCTGCGACGACATCGCATCGGCGCTTCTCACCGCCCCTCGATCCATCGGCGTCGTATTCGGCGGGGCGTTAGTCGCGGGTGGCATCATCCTGATTGCTACTTCCATCTGAAACTGGAAGCCCGCACTCAACATCTTGTGTTCCGCCGGCGGCAAGTAAAATCCGGGCGAGCAAGTATTGGCGTCCGACCTGGCCCGCCCGCAAACTAAGTCAAATCAGCGGATCGGGCGACGAGGATTAGAAGGTTAAGGTGGAGACTTTAAGAAGACTTCAAAAGATTTGCCATAATGATGGTTATGCGACATATCTCGCCGAGCTGTATCAATTATTTAGGAAATTGGCGGGCCGCAGGAACAACATCTTGTATGTGCCGGAATTGCGGGCGCTGCGGTGCAGGCGAGAAACACTGCTCGGTTGGGTCTGGTCGTGAAAACTCATGGCGCAAGCTGAGGCACCCGCGCCGTGGAGCGCTGCCGGCAGAGCACTATCCAGCCTCGAACTGCGCATGGCGCTCGCTACCGGCAAGAGCTGGCACACCGTCAAGAAGCACGCAGGCCGCTGGGCTACAAGCCGCGAAACCGAACGAGCCCGCCGGCGAGAGAGGTCGAAACTCCGCATGGTTGAGGCGAGAGCCGGCGGCAGACGGTGGTGCTTGTGACTGAAAAGACCTTGCGATGAAAAAGGACCGCCCCCGCCGTCGCTCATCTCTGCCACAAGTGTCGGCGCATGCGCGGAGCCTCTTCCGGCACACAAGGGCTGAGAGAATTGGGTCCCCATCCGAGAGGCCGCCGGATCTTCTACAGGTGTCCCGCTCGGCTCGACCCTGCCGGTTCGGTTTCTCGCCAAAGGGGGCCCCGCCTGTTGTCCCGGGCGTTTTGGGTTCCCGTCGGCCACGTCGTACACACCGATGGGGGTTCTGCCCGAGACAGTCGGAGGCTCTTCTCTACCAAGTGAGCGCGGTTCGCATTGCTGCGTTATACGACGCGCCGGCGCGCCGGGTTCTCTTTACTAGACATTTGTTGGGGTCAAGCCCCTCGCCAGCATGACAGGAGCGCCGCGCGGCCAGATGTACTGAACAGAGGAGATTATTTTGTGATGTAGCAATATCTGATGTCCTGGAGCCGAACAGATGACGACGCCTTCCGAAGTCTACGGCCGCACCCTACGAGGTAAGCGGCTGGCAGCCATCATCGACGACCCCGTCCGGTACTCGGAGTATCGCGCCTTCTCGCGAGAGGGCTTCCCGGCGATTACGGCGCTCGTCTCCCTCGTCAAACCTGAACTCGACGCTCTCCGCCGATCCGACCGGCGGGAGTTCGGCGCGGCCAAACAGTTCGTGGGCTGGGCCGTCGGCGTCATCATGCGCGCCCACGGCCACGCGATTATCGGCAGATCGCGGGTCCCCGGCGGCCTGTTCACCGTCGGGGCGATTTGGAGCGGCGAGCCGATGGTCAATCGCGAGATGAGCCAGGCAGCGTAGCTGGGGGTTGCTGGCGGCCATCGGCGCAGGGGGGCCCCAGCCCCACACTCGTGACCCCGCGGCGGGTTTCCATCCGTGTGGGAGGACGCGTGCCGAACCTGAAATTACCGGGTATGGTATATCGCGGCTCGAAAAAGGGAGAGCCAAACGATGCCTGACGAGCAGCCGCCCGGCTCGGGCAATCGGGAACTCGCGACGAAAATTGTCGCCGCGTATGTGCGACGGAACCAAATCGCGTCCAATCAACTCCCGACGCTGATCGAGACCGTCCATCAGGCATTGTGGCGTCTCGGCGGAGCGGCGGAAATGGCAGGACCAGAGCGCGCTCCCGCCGTTCCAATCCGGAGATCCGTGACTAGGGATGCCGTCGTCTGCCTCGAATGTGGCTGGAAGGGCAGCATGCTTCGTCGCCATTTGATGACGCAGCACGGGTTGGACGTCGACCAGTATCGCAGCCAATGGAGGCTACGTCCGGATCATCCGATCACGGCGCCCAGCTATTCCGAGCGCCGCTCGGCTATGGCGAGACATATTGGGCTCGGTCAGCGCGGCAGGGGATCGAGAACAACGGCGGCACCGGAAACCCCGACACCGCGAAGGCGACCGGGGCGCCCAGGAACGCGAACGCCGAGAAGTTGATCGGTCACGGCGGCATAGGGTCACTTACCATGCCCGAGGCGGGGGCGGATAGCCTTCTCGTATACGGCTTTACCGCAATGATCGCGCATTTATTGATGTCGCTTGGGCAGACATTATTTCATCGATATCTCGGACACAGCCGCCTTGGCGGACGGTTTTTTAAGAACCATATCCAATTTCACCACGTCCATTATGCAGAAAACCATGTAGTCTCCACTCATTATCTCGATAGTGGAGATAACAATACGCTGTTCTTTCTGATGCCGGTCGCCCTAGTTGTCGGATTGAGCTATTTGTTCCTGAGATTGGACCTGATCGTGGTTCAGCTCGCGGTGATGTCGCTGTCATTCTACGGGCATTATTATATCGATAACCAATATCATGTTGCGGGATCATGGCTTGGCCGCTTTTCCTGGTTCAGGCGAAAGCAGCAACTCCATTTTATCCACCACCGCCATGGGAACCGCAATTTTGCGGTGATCGATTTCTTCTGGGATCGGCTTCTCGGCACCTATCGTAGCGTTAAGCCCGGAGAGGTTTTGTAATACCTATTGCCGCACCTCGACCTCGGTCATCTCAAGCGGCGTTCTGGCCATGGAATGCCGGCCTTCCCCCTTGGTCCGCGTTTCGCCGCCCCGGTAGCTGAGATGCTGATTGCTGCGCCGGCGGAAGCCACGGTGGCGTGCGCGCTCGCTGGCGGCTGCTTCGCGCTCCCGCAGGTCGCGGCCGGTAATCTCGACATTGGCGTCATCGGTCAGTTGACGGCACCGCAGTTTCCGCTCGGCTATAAGTTCGAAACGGGTCCTTTGGAGGTGGTACGCCTCTATGCAGCGCTCGGGCGTGACGGTGCCGTCAAAAACCGACAGAACACGTTCCGCGGAAAGCGGACGACGCCCTCATACTCGCCGATGCTGACACCGAACTCGACGGCCTGCCGGTCGGGGTTCCACCGGGCATCCTCGGGAAAGCTGAAGAACATGACATTGCCTCGCGGGTGCGACAGGTCTGAGTGTTCCTGTATTGTTCTGGTCGAGAATGGCAGGAAGCGGGCATCATGTCCAGCGCTTGGCGCCGGCGCGTCGTCAGGGAGTAGGAGCATATGTGGTCGGGTCATGCCGAAGACCGTCTCGGAATATCCGGGCGTTGTTCGAAACCACCAGCCGGCGACCAGCTTGAACGGAGGACGGCGGCTCGCCGGCGATGTAATCGGCGTACGCCAGATTGGCGCCCGGCCTTCTCTGATGAACGTTGGTTGGCCTGTTAACAGCCTCCGACAGATTGGCTGTCATCCCTGCCAGCGTGAGTATCAACTGTGGCAACCTCGGAGGCGCGGACTTGGGCTTTCGATGTCGCGTTTGCGCCCCGAGTAACCATCCGGGAAGGCAGCCCGATCGCCAATTCGACCTATGCGGTTGACCGGCCGCACCAACTCGCGTGTAAATCCAGACAACGCCCTATCGGCGAATGCGGAAGGCTTCCTCCATGAACGATGATCCAGACCCTCGACTAAAACGAGTAGCCGATGCTCTGGACGACGCGCGCCGAGAGCTGATCGACATCTCGCGCCGTAACCGGCTGTTGCACACGCCCCGGACAGGTCGGCGAATTCACTGCCTCGAATTTGTGGACGTTGACCCGGACACTGTATTTTTAGGCCTCTCAAGAGAGGGAAAGGCATTTTCATTTAGCACAGAAGAAGAAATCTTAGATACCGCTGTCGAAATTCGATCGAGAACGCTACCCTCGCTAAAAGCGCGTGTTACACCCGAAGTCCTTGACCGCCGTCTTCTTAAATTTTTCCGTGAGGCACGGGTCATTGAAGAGGAGCAAGGTGTAAATATCCTGTTCGTCGCGTTTGGCTTTCTGAAATGGTTTGTAGACCCGCGCTCGGAGGAACCGTCCTGGGCACCGCTTATATTATTACCCGTCCTCATCGAACGCCGTCAGGGGCGCGAGCAGTTTGTCTTGCGGGCTCGCGACGACGATCTCATGGTGAACGTATCACTCAGGGAGAAGCTGCGTTCGATCAGTCAAGTCGAGCTTCCCGAGCTACCTGAGAGTGACGATTGGCTTCCGTCAGCGTACCTCGATGCAGTCGCGACGGCCGTCTCTGGCGAAGCGCGCTGGCAAGTAGATCGCACCGGTACAGGGCTGGGCTTCTTCACATTTTCAAAATTCTTGATGTGGCGCGATCTGTCGCCGTCCGCGTGGCCGGAAGCTGGACGGCTGCTTGGTCATCCATTGGTTTCCGCGCTGCTCGGTCACGGCCAAGGGTTCGACCCCCTGCCGCCCATTGCTGATGATGACGAGCCCATCGACAAAAAAATCGACATTGCGGCCGCCGTCCTCGTCCTAGATGCAGATAGTTCGCAAGCACTTGCGGTGGAGGAAGCACGGACTGGGCGAAATCTTGTAATTCAGGGTCCACCGGGCACAGGTAAATCGCAGACGATCGCTAATATTATCGCGGCGGCAGTCCACAACGGCCGATCAGTTCTCTTTGTAGCCGAAAAGGCTGCCGCGCTAGACGTGGTCCATGGACGGTTGAAGGCTGTGGGGCTTGAAGCCCTGTGTCTCGAACTGCACAGCAGGAAAGCCACAAAGGCCGCTGTCGTCTCGTCGCTGGACCGCGCGCTAAGTGCCGGCGGCGCCGTCCCCCTCGATCACGGCATAACAGCGTCACTACGGTCGGCGCGGGATCAATTGAACGGTTGGTCGGAGACGCTACACCGGCAGATAGGCCGATCAGGACGTACCCCCTACCATGTCATGGGCCAGGTCCTCAAACTCCACGCTGATAATATTAAGCCGCTCAGCGAACGGCTTGACACTCCGGGTGAGTGGACGGCGGAACAGTTGGGGATAGCGGAGCATTCCATCGACCGGGCGGCGGCGGCGGCCAAAAAATTGGGCATCGCCCCGTCCGCTCACCCTTGGAGAGGCGCCGCCGGCGATTTATTGACGCCGTTCGATGCCGATCGCCTCCGTGAAGCGGTCGAAGCGGCTGGCCGTCATATTGCGGCCTTATCGGCATCCCTAGCCCGGATCATTCATGAGGGGTATGGGATTGCGGCGTGACGGCGGCATT
>CAYMRQ010000066.1:19615-21656 GCA_964392845.1 uncultured Rhizobium sp. | reverse complement strand
CGAGGCGTAGTCAAACAGCGTCCCATAAGCGTCAAAGACCAACGCTCTGATCCCCGAGGCCCCACTTGCCATCCAGATCTCCCGGTTCAACCACTCGCGCCGCCGATTTTAGCTCGCTGTTCCGCGGATCGGATAATTCCGTTCCTTGATGAATTTGAGGCCGCTGAGGATGCCCTGAAGGTCGGGGCGGGCAAACGGTGCATTCGATATATCCACGATATGGACCTGACCCGCGGGGTTCACGGCGAAGAGGCCGGGTTCGGGAAATGGACGATCGGTCTCCTCCGGCGAGCGGGGCTCGGAAATGTAGAGCCCGAGCAGGTTCATCTGCTCGGGGCTGAGGCCGTAGGCTACCGAGAAACGCCAGGCCTCTTCGGCAACCTCGCTCTCCGCCTTCTCCTTGGGATCGCCCGAGACGGCGACGACTTCGGTGCCGATCGCGCTGAAATCATCGAGCAGGCCGTCAAGGCCCTTCAGGTATCGTCGGCACAGCGGGCAATGCTTGCCGCGATAAACCACGATCAGTTGCCATCCTCCGGTGTTGCCAATCCGTACTTCACCGCCGCCAGCCTTAGCTAGGGTGATGGCGGGCATCGGGCTGCCGGCTTCGAGCTTCAGGGCCATGCTCATGGTGATTCTCCTGGCTTGAGGGGGGTTAAATTTGCGTTCTGTTGGCCGCCGCGCGGTACAAACGATAGCATCAAAAGCGGGTCGACAGCCGCGTCAGCCAATCCGGCGAAGCGTTGACGAGCAGCGCTTCCAGCGGCCTGTCGAGGCCGGAAAGGATCAACAAGCCGGCAAGGCCGACAATGGCGCCGAGGGCCGTTTTCCCGTGATGGCCGACGGTCAGCAGAGAGCCCCGCCAGCGTGTGCTGATGTGGCGCGAGAGCTGCCCGAGAATGATCAGCGGCAAGGTGGCGCCAAGCGCAAAGGCCAGCATTGTGGCGCCGACCTGGATGAGTTCGTTGCCCTGCGCCGCCATCATCGAGGCGGCGCCGAGGGTCGGTCCGACGCAGGGGCTCCAGACGAGGCCGAGGGTCAGCCCGAGCAGCAATTGTCCCCAAAGACCGTTCCCCGAGACCCCGGTCGATACGGGAGCGATGGCGGCGCTGACGCGGCTGGCCGCGAGCGCGAAGCGGTCTTGCAGGGATGGGACGAGCAAAACCACGCCAAAACCGAGAAGGATGACGGCACCGATGGCACGGAAGATTCCACCGTCAAGACCAAGCGAAAACCCGATTGTGGCGATGAACAGACCAATACCGGTGAACGACAGGGCCACACCTCCGGCGAGAGCCACGGGTCCGAATCGATGCTGCGCGACAGCCGATCCGAGGATGATCGGCAGGATCGGCAATACGCACGGCGACAGGGCGGACAAGACGCCCGCCAGGAGCGCGAAGGCCAGGCTGCCGAAAGCCATCGTCCAACCTCAGTTCGCGGTCGAGCGAAACAGTCTGGCGATCGAGTTCTCGTCGGTATCGCCGACCGAGCGCCCGGTCTCGCGGGTCCCGCGGAAGGAGATCAGGGTGCTCTGGGTTCGCGCGGCGAAGCCCCGAACCACATCCTTTTGCGTATCAAAATCAACCCGGAGGATCAGCAGATTCTTGTATTCGGGCGCAGCAGCGAGCCGTTCGATGATGGGCTCTTGCGCGGCGCAGGTCGGGCACCACGATGCCCAGATATCGACGAGGATCGGACGGCCCTCCGCTTGCGCCGCAATAAACCGATTTTGGTCGAAGTTGATTTTCTCCGCGGCGAGCACGGGCACGCCCGGCAGGATGATCGTCAAGAAAAGGATGGCGACTCGAAAACAACGCACGATGTCCTCCCTGTGTAGTCTGCTGGCTTTCAACGCTGGATTCGCGGGCCAGCTCAAGGGAGCATGCGCCGCTTGATGATCGCGTCCACGGACAGCGCACCGGCGCCGCGGCACAGCAACACGAGCATCATCGCCGCCCACTGGATGTGCGTGGGCCACGCCAGCGGGTAGACGAACACCTCGATCACCGTCGTCATGCCCAGCAGAACGAAGGCGGTC
>CAYMRQ010000066.1:0-19605 GCA_964392845.1 uncultured Rhizobium sp. | reverse complement strand
GTCGCGCCCCCGGCTTGCGTGGCGGCAATGGTGAGCGATGCCAGTGGCGTCACCACCGGCGCAGTCGTGTCCCGCACCGTCACCTTGAAGGGACTGGAAGAGGTGTTGCCCGCGGCATCATGGGCTGAGCACATCACCGTCGTCATGCCCAGCAGAACGAAGGCGGTCGGCCGGGTCAGCAGGCCGAGCACAAGGAGCGCCGGCGCGGCGAGCTCGATGGCGACGGCCATATACGCTGCCAGCGCCGGCGGCAGCACGGGAAGCTGGTAATCCGTTTCGAGCAAAAACATCGTCGTTTGCCAATTCGCCAGATGGGCCATGGCCGAATTCCAGAACACCGTCGCGACGGCGAACCGTAGCGGGAGCGCCAGCAGCCAATAGGGGACCCGGTCAAGCCAGTCGATGGCGGTCATGATGCCGGTGATCAAGGCGCTGTGCGATGAAATGGCGGTCTCCGACCGATAGACGCTCATGGGTAGGACTCCGCCGAAGCTGTCAGAGGTGGGTGTTTCGAGAGATCGAACTCGACGAAATGCCCTGCCGCCAAATGCCCGGCGATGAGGTGTGCCGCATCGGCGGTAGGGGCGGCTGCGATCGCCGCCGCGATCGGATGCCCGCCGAAGAGCTCCGCGGCAAGGCGCCACGCCGGCGCATCGATGCGGTCCACCTCGACACCGACCGGGGTGCGCTGCACGAGCAACCAGACCGGGCCCGAACGCAGCTCGATAGCCGCCATTGCCCCGTCGTCCTGATCGAGAACGGCGCGCCAGATCAGATCGACCGGCGCGTTGTCGCGCACCAGCCCGACGGCCGGGTGCGGCGCAAAACAAACCCGCTCATGCACGGCGGGATCAACGGCCGTCAGCCGGCTGACATCAAGGCCTGGGAGATCAGGAGCGTGAAGGGCGCGGTTGACCGCCCATTCGAGGCGCGCAACGCCCGGCAGATAGGCGAATGCGGCTGCGGGGGAAAAGGATGCCAGAAACGCCGCGAATTCCTCGCCGTACTCGTCGAGATAGGCGCTTTCCGGGGGGTGCGCCTCGATAAACAGGGAAGCCGCGCCCTCGAAGAATTCGGCTCCAACCAGGCGGTGAATCGCCGGATAGGAAAGGCGCAGCGCGGTCGTCAGCGTGCCGATGAATGTATTGCGGTAGATATTGAGACGGGAGCCCGGCGGCAACCCGTCAGCGATGATGTACTCGGAAACGGCCCCGTCGTCGCGCTCGACCAGGCTGCGATACATCGCCCGCTGGAGCTCAAGCAGCGGCGGCATGACCGGCACCATCCGAAAGCGGGGCGAGCATCGCCGCGGCCTGCTTGGCCTCATCAAGCAAGGTGTTGAGCGGCGGGACATTGTTGTCCCACTCGATCAGCGTCGGAACCGGCCCAAACCGCGCGAGAGCCGAGGCGTAGAGCGCCCAGACCTCGGCGCAGACGCGCGAGCCGTGATCATCGATGCGCAGCGTGGCGCCGCTATCGAGCGGCCGGACGCTATGGCCGGCGAGGTGGATCTCGCCGATCGAGGCGGGGTCCAAGCCCGCGAGATAGGCCGACGGGTCCCAGCCGTGATTGCAGGCGCTCACATAGATGTTGTTGACGTCGCACAACAGGCCGCAGCCGCTTCGCGCGGCGAGCGCGGCGAGGAATTCCCATTCCGGAATGGTCGAATGGCGGAACTGCAGATAAGTGGACGGGTTCTCGACCAGGATCCGGCGGCCGAGATAGGTTTGCACCTGGTCGACATGCCGGCAGACGAGATCAAGCGTCTCCTCGGTCATAGGCAATGGCAGCAGATCGGCGAGATAATTGCCGCCGACAACGCTCCAGGATAGATGCTCGGAGACCAGCGCCGGTTCGATACGGTCGATAACGCTGCGCAGGCGTTCGAGATGGAAGCGGTCGATCCCTTCGGCGCTACCGAGCGACAGCCCGACCCCATGGCATGAGACAGGGTAATCGCGCCGGACGGCTTCGAGATAACGGAGCGGGGTGCCGCCGCCCATGTAGTTCTCGGGGTGGACCTCAAACCAGGGGATTGCGGGCCGCGTCTCGACGACCGCCTGATGGTGCTGGAAGCGCAGCCCGATCCCCGCTTGCGCCGGGATCGGGCCGCGCTCCGCGCGCACCGGGGCGGAGTGGGGGAACATCCGCCGCGGCGCGATCAGCTGGCGGTGGTCTTGCCGCCGGCGATCTTGCCGCAATCGCCTGCCGGCAGGAGGACGAAGGATTTGGGGTCGCGCGCTTGCGTCGCCTGACCGGCGCAGGAATGCGCGCCCTCGGCGCAATCGTTCTTCGCCACGGCACTGATTCCGTAGCACTTCTCCAGTTTCTGCTGCGACATCCGTTCCATGTTCTGTTTCACAATTGCGGGAGGGTTGGCCATGCCCTGCGCCAGGACGGGGGCGGCCGGGATGGCGAGGGCGAACCCGATGGCGGCCGAGAGCGCGGTAGCGGTGAGTCGGGGGTGGTTCATGAGCGGTTCTCCTTCACGGTGGTGGTTGCGACATTGGAGGTTCGCCCCGGCACGGGGAAAGGTTACCGTCCTGTTCGCCAGTGCGGGGGCCTGGAAGCGTTAAGCCTCATGGGAAGCGGCCGCTCACTTGGCGAGCACGGCGAGGTCCAGCGGGGTGGATACGCCGTCAATCGCGCGATGCGATCGCGTCTCGACCGTACGCGACGGCCGGTATCCCTGCGTGATGGCGAGGGCATAGGATTCACCCGTCGTCAACGCTCGCATGGCTTCCTGCTTGGTGTGTTTTTCGAGCTTGGCAACGAGGTTAACGACCTCGCCGATGGCCGTGTATTCGAGCCGGGTTTCGTGGCCGACAATGCCGAAGATCGCTTCGCCGGTGGCCCCAGCGATGGCCACGTGAGGGGCAGCGATCCGGCGGTTCTCCCTCTCGCGGCGCCAGGTCTCGGCGGCCTCCGCTACTGCCTCGATCGTGCGACAAAGGTCGGCTGCGTAGGTCGCTGTGGGCACGACCGCGCCGAAGCTCACCAATATGCCGTCGCCAAGATACTTGTCGATGCTGCCGCCATAGCGCTGGATCACCGGCACCAGGCGCGTTTGGTAGTCGCGCAGAAGCGTGATCAGCTCCTCGGCGGAGAGGACGCCCGACAGCTCCGTAAAGCCACGAATGTCGACCATCATAATCGCGGCGTTGCGCCGCACGGACTGGCCGACCATGGGGTCGGCATCACCGTGGCGGATCTGTTGCGCGATCTCTGGCACGAAGAAGCGCGACAAATCGCTTGCCGCGAGTTGCTCGGCGACCGAGTTGACCAACAGGGTTCGCGCGCGGCCGAGCGAAAGCGCGAGGATGGCAGTTACCGCCAGGATCGACAGGATTTTGTCGATCTCGGCGCCGCCGAGGATTCGGTAGGAGGTGGCGTACTCGACGTAGCTATGCGTGAACGCGCCCGCCGGGTCTCCCGATCCCTCGACGGCATAGGCGAACAACCCGAGCCACCCCAGGGCGGCGCACCCGCCGGCAAGGAGTACGTAGCGTGGTTCAAAGCGCAGCGTTCGCAGCGCGATAAAGATGAAAACATACATCATCGTCGGCGCCTTGAGGTAAAGCGCCGGCGGCGCTCGATATTGGAGGTGAAAGCTCCAGATCGTGATCATCAGCACCGCCATGTCGACGACGACCGAGAGGGCGATGATCCCGCCGCGCAGCCGGCCGCGATAGGCAAGCGTCAGCCGGGCCGCGGTAAAGAGCGCGTAAAATCCGAGCGTCCACGGCACCGGCTGGAAGGCCGTACCAGCCGGGAAAGCCTTCGGCGAAATGGCATACACGGCCGCGAAAAAGACGATGGCGCTGGCTTGCGCCCAGCCGACAAAGATCTCGCCCGATTCCTGCAGCCGCTCGATACACTCCCGTACCCGCTCGGGGAGTTCCGGCGTAGCGGGTGGGCTGAACACCCGCCGAATCCGCTCGCGTAGCGCTGCCCGCCGAAATCCGAGTCGCGGCGGAGAGGCAGGAGCGGAAGACTGCGCTTGGGGGGAATACATTCCGGCCTATGACTGCAAACGGCGATGAAATATGCGATCAACACGGCGCCACGAGGGGCGAAGCTGCCGCAGCACGGTTCGCTGCAACAACAGTAATGGTTACGACCAATGCCAAAAATTTTGAGCGATACTCGGCGGTAACTCTCCTGTAGAGGTGGTTTTGCCCATGATCACCGAAACACCCAAAAGGCGCATCGTCGTCCGAAGCGCATGTCGCCGAGCCCTGTGAACCGAACCCAGCGCGGCACGCATTTCACCCTCGTTGAGGGTGGAGCGGGGCCCACGGCCGCGAGCCGCGACCCCGACGGCGCCGGACCAGCCGGCGCGACGGCCCGCGAGGTCGACTGGTCGATCCTGATGGCGCACGCGCAGGGGGGCAGCTCGGCGGCCTACCGCCGCCTTCTCGAGGAGATCACGCCCTACCTTCGTTCCCTCGCCCTGCGCTGGTGTCGCGACCCGGGCGAGGCCGAGGATGCGGTGCAAGACGTGCTGCTGACCGTGCACGCGATCCGGCACACTTACGATCCGACGCGGCCCTTCGGTCCCTGGCTGGTCGCAATCACGAACCGGCGGATGATCGATCGGCTCCGTCGCCGAGGCCGTCAGCGCGCCCGGGAGACGCCGCTGATGCAAGAGCATGAAACCTTTGCGGCGGCTCAAGCGAACCAATCAGAAGCGGCCTTGGAGGGTCGCGCGTTGGCGTCGGCCATCGAGCGGCTCCCGCCGGGGCAGCGCCAGGCCATCCGGTTGTTGAAGCTGAAGGAGATGTCATTGAAAGAGGCGGCGGCGGCTACCGGCATGTCGATAGCCGCGCTGAAGGTCGCAACCCATCGCGGGCTGAAGGCCCTGCGGAAAATGTTGACCGGCCAAAGCGACGACAGATGATCCCCACGCCCGATCTTATCGACCTTCTCGCCACTGGCGTCACGCCGGTCCGGCGGTTGCGGCGGCCGGCGATACGTGCCGCCTCGTGGCTGTTGCTGGCGGTGATCGTCATCGGATTGCTCGTCGTTGGGGAGGGCATCAGGCCGGATTTCCGGCAGTCCATGCGGGACCCGGGTTTCGTCATCGGCATTGCGGCGACGGTGTTGACCGCTGTCTGCGCGGCGCTCGCGGCGTTCATGCTCAGCCTGCCCGATCGACCGCGGCGCTCGGTTCTCCTGCCGCTCCCCGCGTTTGCGGTGTGGGTGTCGACGATCGGATATCAATGCCTGACGAATTGGATCGCCTTCGACCCCGACGGAATGCGCTGGGGCGAGACGGCCCGATGCTTTTCGACACTGGTTCTCACCAGCCTGCCCCTGTCGCTGGCGATCCTCGTGATGCTGCGCTATGCGGCGCCGCTGCGTCCGACCGCGGTCACGCTGATGGCGGGCCTGGCGGTATCGGCGATCACGGCGACCGCCATGGCCCTGATCCACGATCTCGATGCTAGCATCATGATCCTGATGTGGAATTTTGGTACCGCGGTCGTGATCGTCGGGGTCGGCGGTATGTTCGGCCGCCGGATGCTGGCGTGGGCCGCAACGCGACTAACGCTCCAGCAGGGTTGATGCCTTGGCTAAGCAAAGGCCGGGCTCGGTCCATCTCGCGACGTGCCTACTGGTCATTGTCCTGAGCGCGGGTGTCGCCGCGCCGAAGGCCACGGCGTCGCCACCGGTATTTCGCAACGGCACCCACCAGTTCACGCTGCTGAAACCGTTCGACCCCGCGCCCGCCACGCCGGTCCGCGCCCTCGACGGTACCTCAAGCGATCTCGGCCGGTTTCGTGGCAAGGTGGTGGTGCTGAATTTCTGGGCGACCTGGTGTGCGCCCTGCGTCGCAGAGATGCCGGCGCTCGACCGCCTGATGGCGGCCAGCGATCCGCGCGAATTGGCTGTTGTCGCAGTTTCGATCGACGCGGAAGGGGTGAGAGCGGTAGCGCCCTTTGTCGCTGCGCATCGGTTGCGCCATCTGACGATCCTGCTCGATCCCGGCCTGAACCTCGGCAGCCGCAACCCCGACCGCATCGCGGCAGGAGCCTTGCCTTTGCGCGGTCTGCCAATCAGTTATGTCATCGACAAGCAAGGGCGCGTCGCTGGCTATCTCGTCGGCGCCGCCAGATGGGATTCGCCCGAGGCCCACCGCTTCCTCGATTATTTTCTCAGCCCGCCACAGGAGGCACGATGACCGCGCCCAACGATCCGATCGTCCCGATCCCCAGCTATGAGGGGCTGAGCCCGGCATTCCAGGCGCGCGCGCGCCGCGGCCGGGAGCGGCTCGGGGTCAACGTCAACAGCCTGCATGCCTTCGCGCATTCCGAAAAACTCGGCGGCGCGACGCGGGATTTCTTCGAGTCGGTGGCGACGCTGACCTCGCTGTCGAACGAGCTGCGCCTCTTGATCCGCCTCGCGGTCGCCAGCGCCAATCAATGCCGCTACTGCACCGCGCACCAGCGCCATCAGTTGATCGGGCTCGGGGTCCCGGACGCCAAGCTGGCGGCGATCGCCGCGCCGGAGAGCGGCGCATTGAGCCCACGAGAACGGGCGGCGGTCCGCTTCGCCCAGGCGGTCACGATCGATGCCGGTAGCATCGCGCCGGCAATCTACGCCGAATTCATCGAGAACTTCACGCCGGAAGAGCGGGTCGAAGTGACGATTGTCGCGACGGCGATGGGAATGTTGAACAAATGCAACGACGCCCTGCTTGTGCCGCTCGAATCCGAATTCGAGGCGCTGGTCTCGTAAGGAGACGCGCGCCCCGATGACCAGAGACCATCAGAAGGAGGAAGACAATGGCGGAAGATAGATTGTCCCTGGAGCAGCGCGCGATGCGCGGCGCCGCTCTGACGATGGAGGAACGCAAGAAGCTGTGGCTCTCGATCTCGGACATAACCGAGGCGCAGCTCGATGCCCATTTCGCGGCGCAGATGGCCCGTCAAACGGGAGTTCCTCAGCCGGGTGCGGATGCGCCCGATTTCGAGCTTGATGCCCTGACCCGCGACCGGCAGCGCACCGGCGAAAGGGTCCGTCTTTCGTCGCTTCGCGGCAAGCCGGTCGGCCTGATCTTCGGCTCCTACACTTGACCGCCGTTTCGTAATTGGGCCGTGCGCCTAAACGAAATCTACGCCAAGTACAACGATTCCGTCGCTTTCTTCGTGATTTACACCCGCGAAGCGCATCCGGATGACGGCTGGCGCGTGCCCGACAATCTGGAGGCAAAGATCCATTACAACGAACCAAGGACCGACGACGAACGCACCGCGGTCGCCTCGGTGTGCCAGATCAAGCTCGATCTGCAAATGCCGATGCTGGTCGATTCGATCGGGAACGACGCCGAACAGAAATACGTGTCGTTGCCGATGCGGCTCTATCTGATCGGGAGGAATGGCAAAATCGCCTATACAGGCAACCGGGGGCCCGCCGGATTCGATCCATCCACTTGGGAGGACGCAATCAAGACCGAGCTCGAAGGACGATGATCCTGGCGGAGCCGGTTGGCGGTACTATGAGGGACTTCACGTTTCGCGGAAGCCAACGCCGTCCCCGTAATGTGTTTGCTCGCCTAGCGAAAGCCCGCCCTCGGCGCTTGGTGAATCGATACCGTGATCTCCGTCGCGATCCTGTCGTTTCTGATCAAGGAGAGCCGTGAGGTATGGACCGCAGAGGAGTGCTGCGGTCACGACCGGTGACCTCAACTCTCGAATAGACAATCGAGACGCTGTTTATGGACACCTCCTCGGAGATCCACAGGCCGCTACGCTTTACCCTTGACTCGTGAGTTAACTCCAAGGTTCAGACTCTGAGCTACATGGGGACCCGCGATTTGTCGCGCATTGAAGCCTGACCGCTTTTTTGATGGAAGGGACAAGCAATGAAATTGGTCACCTTGAAAATCGAAGGGATGCATTGCGACGGCTGCGCGGAGACGATCCGGGGCCTGGTAGAGCGTGAGCCGGGGGTGAAGACGACGACCGTCAGTTTCGAGGACGGGGCGGCGCGCGTCCTCTATGACCCGGCCGAGATGGATCAGAACCGCCTCGTTGCTGCGGTCGAAAAATCCGGCTTCCGCGTGGTCGCCCGCGAGAGCGCAGCAAGGTAGCAACGATTATGAGCACCACCCTGACCGCCGTTGCGCTCTGGAGCGAAGAGCCCTCCAGCCGTCCCGATCGCAAGAAAATCCGCGCCCGGATTGGCGGGCTGCACTGCTCGCTGTGCACCGGCACGATCGAAAAGGCGCTCGGCCGCCTGCCTGGCGTCGACAAGGTGGCGGTGAGCCTTACCCACGAGCAGGCCCTCGTCGAATACGACCCGAAAATCGCGCGTCCCGAGGAGCTGCTGCGCACCCTAAAGGAGATCGGCTACACAATCTCCGACCCGCGCAAGCTCAGGGCTTTCGACGAGGAGGAGCTCGATCTCGTGCGCGAGGGGCGGCGCTTCGTCGTCGCGGTTGCGCTCAGCGTCGTCTCGATCGCGCTCATCGCAAACCCGACCGAAAATTGGTTTTCAGCCCTGCCGGCGCTCGTCTGCCTGAGCCTCGGGGCGCTCGTCTATCTGGTGCTGCGGCCGAGTGGCTTGTGGGCGGCAATCGGCGGCGCTGGCGGCTTGGCCGCCGCGGCGCTCACCGTCCTCTTTTTCAATCTGCGCGGCGATCTGACGACGGTGGCACCCTGGACGGTCGGCGCGCTCGCGCTGATCCTCGTCTTCGGCACCGCCAGGCACATCCTCTTTATGGCGGTTCAGGCGCTACGCCGCGGTATTCTCAACCAGCATGTGCTGCTCGAAGCGGGCGCTTTCGCCGGCATCTTCGGCGGCTTAATCGGGCTCGTTCTACAGCCTCCGGGTTATCCGACCGGGACATTCTTCGCCGTCGCGGTGATGGTCGGCACCTATCACATTTTCTCGGAATGGCTGTCGCTGATCGTGAAGACGCGCAGCTCGCAGGCGGTGAAGCGCCTGCTCGATCTCCAGCCCGAAACCGCGCATGTCGAACGCGACGGGCGCGAGCTCGACCTCAGCGTCGGTGAAATCGTCATCGGTGACCTGGTGCGCATTCGGCCGGGCGAGCGCCTGCCCGTTGACGGCGAGGTGGTAAGCGGCCGTTCCGCGGTCGATCAGTCGCTCGTCACCGGCGAGCCGCTGCCCGTGGAGAAGGGAGCGGGTGACAGCGTGGTCGGCGGCTCGATCAACGGCACGGGTACGTTGCTCGTGCGGGTGACGGCGGTCGGCGAGGAGAGCTTTCTCGCGCGCGTCGTCCGCCAGGTCGAGGATGCACGCGCCCTCAAGCCGGGCATTCTGCACCTCGTCGATAGCGTCCTGCGCATCTATACCCCGACCGTCCTGGCGGTCGCGGCGCTCGCCTTCCTCGGCTGGCTGGTGGTGCCGCAGCTCGTGAGCGGGCATCCCGATCTCGGCCGCGCCGTCTTCGCGGCGCTCTCCGTCCTGGTGATGGGCTACCCGTGCGCGGTCGGCATTTCGGCCCCGCTCTCGATCGTGCGCGGCGCCGGCGAGGCCGCCGATCGCCGCATCCTGATGCGCACCGGCGAAGCGTTTCAGACCTATCGCCTGGTCAGCCACGTCGTGCTCGACAAGACCGGCACGCTCACCGAGGGCAAGCCGAGCCTGCGCGAGATCGAGGCGTATGGCGTGAGCGAGGACGAGCTCCTTGCCGTCGCGGCAGCGGCCGAAGCCTCGTCCGAGCATCCCCTCGCTCAGGCCGTGGTTGCGGCAGCGTTCGAGCGCGGCGTTGTGCCTCCCGATGTCGAAGTCTTTGAAGCCTTCCCCGGCAAGGGTGTCGTTGCCCAGATCGAGGGGACCGAAATCCTGGTCGGCAGCCCGGCCTTCGTCAGCGAGTGCGGCGTGAATTTGCAAGCGCTCGCGGCTCGCATCGGCGCTTTGGAGGAGAGTGGGCGCACCGTGATCGCGGTCGGCCGGCAGGGTCGTGCCCTCGGCATCTTGGCACTCGGCGATCGGCTCAAAAGCGATGCGGTTCAGACAGTCGCGGCGCTCTGGGAGGCAGGGCTCAAGCCCATCCTGCTTACCGGCGACAACGAGCGTGCGGCGCGGCGCATCGCGGGCGAGGCCGGCATCGAGGAGGTGCATGCCGGCGTGCTGCCTGGGCAGAAGGCCGCCACCATCCGCGAACTGCAACAGCAAGGGAAAGTCGCCATGGTCGGCGACGGCATCAACGATGCGCCGGCGCTGATGCAGGCCGATGTCGGTATCGCCATGGGCAGCGGCACCGACATCGCGATCGAGTCGGCCGATATCATCATCCTCGGCCCGCAGCTCGGGCTCATTCTCGTCGCGCGCGAAATCAGCGCCCGCAGCTACCGCAAGATGGTGCAGAACGTGGCGCTCGCCTTCTGCTTCAACGGCCTGGGTATCCCGCTCGCGGCAACCGGCCTCATCGATCCGATCTGGGCGATGCTGGCGATGGCGGTTAGCGTGACGGCGATCTTCATCAACTCGCTGTGGGGCCGCCCGTCGCTCTTCATCAACGCCATCTTAAGCGTCGGCGGGACGGCTGCGCCCGCGCCCGCTGCGGCCGGGAGGGAAGTTCCGGCTTGACCTTGGTCTAAAGCTCCAAGGTTTAAGATAGTCGCGGAGGCATGTATGTTTCCCATAGGTAAACTCGCAAGACTTTCGGATGTAACCACGGATACGCTGCGCTATTACGAGCGTGAGGGGCTGGTTACCCCCAATGGAAAGAGTGCGGGCGGTTACCGTCTTTATGAACAAGGTTCAGTACGGCGCATTCATTTCATCAAGCAGGCGCAGCATTGCGGGTTTACGCTCGCCGAGATCCGCGAGCTTCTGGCCTTGCGCGGCCGTGACGCCGCATGCTGCGGCGACGTGCGGGCACGCGCGATCGAGAAGAAGCTCCAATTGGAGCACAAAATCCGAATGCTGAAGGCGATGTCGAAAGCGCTCGATGGTCTGATTGCCGACTGCGCCGAGGAAACCCATCCGGTAGAGGAATGTCCGATCCTCGCGGCGCTGGAGCATGCCGAAATTTCCATGCCGGCGGGCCGTTCATGATCGTCGAGCTGTTCTATGCTCCCGGCTGCGCCAAATGCGCGGCCTCGCAAGCCAAACTGAAGGCGGTCGCGCTGAAGACGATCGAGGGCCTCACCTGGCGCGAGGTGAACGTGCTGGATGAGCTGGATTACGCCGTCGAGCTCGGGGTGCTCACCCCGCCGGCGCTTGCGATCGACCGGGAGCTCGTCTTCGCGTTCCTGCCGACACGGCAGCAATTGCGGGGGGCGCTTATGCGACGTACCGGACAAGGCAGCTGAGCATGGACCCGGAGCTGCTCCGCCAGACGATCGCGAATGCGGGTTTAGCCGCGGTCGGGATCTCCTTCCTCGCCGGGCTCGCCTTCAGCTTCAACCCCGTTGCCATGGCCGCCATTCCGGTATCGCTCGCCTACGTGACCAAAGCCCGCGAGAGCCGAGAGGCGATGCTGTTTGGGGCCATGTTCATGCTCGGCATGGTGGTAACCCACGGCCTGCTCGGCTTTGCCGCGGGCCTCGGCGGGCATTGGGTGGCGTCCCTGGTCGGTCGCGCTTGGGCGCTCGTGCTCGGCCCGCTGCTTATCGTGCTCGGGCTCATGTGGCCCGGATGGCTCAAGATACCTCTGCCGGCGATGGCGTTTCGTGCGAAGCGGCCGATTGGGCCGTGGGGCGCGTTCCTGCTCGGCATCCCGTTCTCAATCGCCGTCTGCCCGGTCTGCACGCCGGCCCTCGTCGTCATGCTCGGCGTCAGCGCCGGGCTCGGCTCGCCCATGCTTGGGGTTGCGTTGCTGCTGGCCTTTGCTCTGGGGCGCATCATACCGGTCGGGATTGGTGCGGTTGCTGTTGGCTGGCTGGAAAATCTCCGCGGTGTGGCCGCGTACCGGCGCGGCTTTGAAGTCGCCGGCGGGCTGATCCTGATTGCGGCCGGAGTCTATATGCTTAACGCCTTTTTCATCTGGATCCCCGGCTTGGCGGCATAAGATTTGTGCTGCCAGAAAGGACAGCGGCGCGGGCCGAATTGCGCACCGAATTTCTGCGCCCGCTTAAGCCCTTGGCATTGCGACATTATTGATTTATGCGACAGCCTAAAATAGAAAGTAAATCAGAGCATTATGGATAGCCTTACATTATTTGGAATATTCGCAGTAACGGCAATGCTGGTTTGCGATGCGCTGGAACAATGCAGTCCGTGGTTTGTCTTGGCATTTGCTGTGGCGTGCGCCTTGGGCTCGGCTTACGGGTTCCTGCAAGGAGCGTGGCCGTTCGGACTGGTGGAGGCCATTTGGTCTTTAGTCGCGGTGCGGCGATGGTGGTTTGCGAATTGATGCCGTGTTGGGGTTTCTCAGGTGGCAGAGAGGGCCTCAATCAGCGGGCATCCAGCCGCTTCGCCGGCATCGCACCGCCGCACGGTATCAGCCAGGACACGCTCCATGGCCCGGAGGTCGGCAATCTTCGCCTGAACCCCAACGAGGTGGTTTGCAGCCAGCTCGCGCCCCTCGGCGCATACCTCTGGGCCACCCTCGGCGGAAAGGGCCAGCAGCGCCCGAATTTCGTCGAGGGTGAACCCCAACTCGCGGGAGCGGCGAATAAAGGCGAGCGTGCGCGTTTCGGCTGGTCCGTACACCCGCCGCCCGCTGTCCGTGCGCGGCGGCGCCGGCAGCATCTTGATGCGCTCGTAGTAGCGGATGGTCTCGATATGGACCCCCGTTCGGCGGGACAGTTCGCCGATGGGCAGGGCGGCCGGATTGGGAGTGGCGACGGAGCGCATCGAAAATTTCTCTTGATCCTGTAGTTGCTACAGCATGTAGCATTCTCCGCATGACCAGCCAAGCCGAAAACCAGACCAGCCTCGCGCACCCTGAAGCCGAGCCGGCGATCATGCGGCCCGCCCAGAAACTTTTCGCCGCCGGTGGCGTATTGGGGGCGCTCGCCGCTTCGTCGTGCTGCATCGTGCCGCTCGCGCTGTTCGGGCTCGGCATCAGCGGCGCGTGGATCGGGAACCTGACGCAGCTCGCCCCTTATCAGCCCTACTTCATCGCCGCCACGCTCGCCTGCCTCGGCGGCGGATACTGGCTGGTCTATCGCTCGCGGAAGGCGGCATGCGCCGGCGGCGATGCCTGCGCCCGGCCGCTGCCGAATCGGATCGTCAACACCGGCCTTGTGTTCGCGACAATCCTTGTCATCGCCGCGCTGGCATTAAACTTCCTCGCGCCGATTTTCATTAGCTGAAGGGAGAACACTGCATGAAAATTCTCCTGACTGCCGCGATATTCGGGATTGGTCTTCTATTAGCTTCATCGGCCGCATTTGCCAGCGAGAAGACCGTCACGCTCGCGGTGCCGGGCATGGACTGCGCAACCTGCCCGATCACGGTGAAAGGAAGCCTCGACGCAGTGCCGGGCGTCGCCAAGGTCGTGGTCTCCCTGGCGACGAAGACGGCGGTCGTGACCTTTGACGACGCCAAGACTGACGTTCCGGCGCTGATCACCGCGACCACCAATGCCGGCTACCCCTCGACGCTCACCAACTGATCCCGCATGAATGATCGCTCCCTCATGACCACAGGCGGCATTGGCGCAGCGCTCGCAATAATCTGCTGTGCCACGCCGGTGCTCGCGGTCGTGCTCGGGGGCATCGGCCTTACCGCCTGGCTGACGAGCGCGGATTACGTCGTCATACCCGTGCTGCTGCTCGGCGTCGCCCTGATCGGCCTCGGGATCTACCGCCGGCACGCGGCGACCGCGTGCTGCGACACGAGCGCAAAAGATGGGGACCGCGCATGAGCGATGGCAAAGCATACGATCTTGCCGTCATCGGCAGCGGCACGGCCGCGCAGGTCGTAAGTTTCCGGGTGCGCGCGGCCGGATGGTCGGTCGCGGTCGTCGACCACCTGCCGTTTGGCGGCACCTGCGCCTTACGTGGCTGCGACCCGAAGAAGATGCTGATCAGCGGCGCCGAGGCGATCGACATGGCCCGCCGCATGCGCGGCCGGGGGGTGACGGGTGAAATCGGGATCAGCTGGCCCGATCTTATTGCCTTCAAGCGCAGCTTCACCGATCCCGTCCCGGCCAATCACGAGCGGCGATACGCGGAACGCGGAATAGCGGCTTTTCACGGCAGGGCACGCTTCACCGGACGGAATACGATCGAGGTTGACGGGCAAATCCTACAGGCCCGGCATGTCCTCATCGCGACCGGGGCTCGGCCGGTGCCGCTTACCTTTCCCGGTGCCGAGCACCTGATCACCAGCGACCAGTTCCTTGAGCTCGCGCAGCTCCCGGCACGCATCGTCATGGTCGGCGGCGGCTACATTGCGGCCGAGCTCTCGCATATCGCCGCGCGCGCCGGTGCGAAGGTCACCGTGCTGCAAAGAGCCGATCGCATGCTCACTCAATTCGATTCCGAGCTCGTCGGCTGGCTGATGGAAAAGTTCGCGGAAATCGGCGTCGAGGTGCGAACCGGCACGGCGGTCGAGGCGGTCGAGCGCGCCGGTGGCGGTTTTACGGTGCATGCGCGGGCAGGAAACCAAGAGTTCGCTACCCGGGCCGATCTGGTGGTGCATGCTGCTGGCCGTGCGCCCGATCTGGCCCCGCTTGATTTGGCTTCGGCCGGTGTCGCCGTCGAGAACGGCATCGGGGTGAAAAGCCCGGAACGCGAACGCGAAGCTCACGTCGTACACCGTATCCTCCGTGCCCGCAGGGGTACGCCGCTGCACGACGACATTCCCGATGTCGCGACCGGCATCGGTTGTCGCCGCATCCAACGGCGAGGATTGGCCTGGTTCCCAGCTCAGCACCAAATCGCCCGTCTCGATCCACCGGCGCTTCATCAAGAGGCCGAACGTCCAGGCGCGATCGCCGACGACCACGACCCGCGCCAGCGGTGGCACCGGGTCGTCATAGCGGCCATGGTACAGGAAGGGCTTGGCGGCCCGGTCATACCCGGCATACGGGTTAGTCCCGTAAGCACGCGCGCTCCCTTTCGGCGGCACCATGACCAAGCCTTTAGGGAAACGCTCGGCGAAACGCTCGAAGGACTCGACCCTCGATGCGATAAGCGGAAGCTGTTTCCCAACCAGTTCCCCGACAATGGATTCGCCGAGGAACTGCTGCCACCAGCTCTCGGTCTCGCGATCGTACATGACGAGATCGGAGTTGCGCAGCTTCCCGGTCGTGCCGAAGCTCAGCACCCGGCCATCGACGCGCCGATCGAACACCACCGCCGAGTTTCGTTCCCCCATCGCTGTTGAGATAGTACGATACGGTAGGATACAAGGGAAGACGGGAAGGCTAGGTAACGCTTCGCTTCCGTTCGGGAGCGAGACAGCCTGAGACGGACAGAAATGGGTATGTGGCGGAGGGAGCGGGATTCGAACCCGCGATGGAGTTGCCCCCATACACGCTCTCCAGGCGTGCGCCTTCAACCGCTCGGCCACCCCTCCGTTGCCGCCTCTGATCGCCGCGGCGGGGGCGCAGACTAGCGAAGCGTCCGGCGGCGCGCAACGCGGCCCCCCAGGGCTGCAGGACGGCCGTACGACGGCTGCACGGCGGTCGCACGGCGGTCGCACGACGGAATCAATGGCGCGTCGCCTGCCTAGCGCTGATGCCGGCAGCAGCCTAAACTCCGGCGCGACGCCGCTTCCTGACCCTCCCCCGCAGGCGGGAGAGGGCAGGGTGGGGCGAGGGGACAGGCCGGGAGATGGTTGCGCGGGTTCGCACCGTGGCGTTTTACGGGGTCGAGGTCATCGAGGTCGAGACCCAGGTGACGATCGCCTCGGGGCTGCCGGCGTTCACCGTCGTCGGCCTGCCGGACAAGGCGGTCGCCGAGTCGCGCGAGCGGGTGCGCGCGGCGCTGGCCGTGCTGGGCCTCGCGCTGCCGCCGCGGCACATCACGGTCAATCTCGCGCCGGCCGACGTGCTGAAGGAAGGCAGCCATTTCGACCTGCCGATCGCGCTGGGGCTCCTCGCCGAAATGGAGGTGCTGCCGCAGGACGAGCTCCTTGGCTACACCGCCTTGGGCGAGGTGTCGCTCGACGGCTCGTTGACCCGCGTCCCCGGGGTGCTGCTCGCCGCGCTCGCCGCCGCTGCGCAGGGCAGCGGCATCATCTGTCCGGCCGATTGCGGCGGCGAGGCGGCCTGGGCCGGCGATGTCGAGATCATCGCGGCGCCCAGCCTCCTGGCGATCATCAACCATTTCAAGGGGACCCAGCTATTGCCGCCGCCCGAGCCAAAGCTGGCGCCGTCGCGCTCCGCCGGGCTCGATTTGCAGGACGTCAAGGGCCAGGAGAGCGCCAAGCGGGCGCTCGAAATTGCCGCCGCCGGCGGGCACAACCTCTTGATGGTCGGGCCGCCCGGTTCGGGCAAGTCGATGCTGGCGGCGCGGCTCTCGGGCATTTTGCCGCCGCTCGAACCGGCCGAGGCGCTCGAACTCGGCATGATCCAGTCGGTCGCCGGCGGGTTGCGCGGCGGCGGATTATTGCGCGAGCGGCCGTTCCGCGACCCGCATCACTCCGCCTCGCTGCCGGCCCTGGTCGGCGGCGGGCTGCGGGTGCGGCCCGGAGAGATCAGCCTCGCCCACCAGGGCGTCTTGTTTCTCGACGAACTGCCCGAGTTCAGCCGCGCCGCGCTCGAGGCCTTGCGCCAGCCGCTGGAAACCGGACGGATCAGCGTCGCCCGGGCCAACAGCCATGTCACCTATCCGGCGCGGGTCCAGCTGATCGCCGCGATGAACCCGTGCCGCTGCGGCTATCTCGCCGAGCCCGGGCGGGCCTGCGGCCGGGCGCCGCGCTGCGCCCAGGATTACACGTCGCGCATCTCCGGGCCATTGCTCGACCGCATCGATATGCATATCGACGTCCCCGCGGTCTCGCCGGCCGATCTCGACCTGCCGCCGCCGGCCGAAACCAGTGAGGAAATCGCCCGCCGCGTCGCCGCGGCGCGGGCCCGGCAGAGCGCGCGTTACGCCGCATTGCCGCCGGACCGCCGGATCCGCACCAATGCCGAGGCCGACGGTGCCCTCCTCGACGAGATCGCCACCCCCGACCCGGCCGGCCGGGCCCTCTTGCTGCGCGCCGCCGAGCGGCTGCGCCTCTCGGCGCGCGGCTATCACCGGGTGTTGCGCGTCGCCCGCACCCTCGCAGACCTCGAAGCCGCCCCCACCGTAACCCGCCGCCACATCGCCGAGGCGCTCTCCTACCGCATGCCGCTCAACGTGCCGGACGGCGCGGGCAGCAGACCGGGCTGACGTAAGGCTCCGGAAGGCCAGGCAGAGGGGCTTGCAATTGCCGGCCGATCATTAAACAAGGCGGTACGTAATCTAGGGCCAAGCCATGGCAAACGTGGTTACCATCAACCGCCCCGATGCTCCGGTTCGACAATGCCCTACGCCGCCCTGTCCTCCCGCGGGTGGACATCGCGCTCGATTGCCGGCCCGCGCTCGGTGAGCGCGCGTGACAAATCATAGGCCGATTGCAAGTTCAGCCAGAACTCGGCAGATGTGCCGAAATAGCGGGCGAGGCGGATCGCGGTGTCGGCGGAGATCGCGCGCGGCTTCTCGGTGCGCAGAATGTCGCCGATCCGGGTCGCCGGAACCCGTAGCGCCAGCGCCAGCGCGTTGGCGGAGAGGCCGAGCGGCTTGATGAACTCTTCGCGGAGAACCTCGCCGGGATGCGTGCGGATGCGCGCCATTTGTCTGATTCCTCAATGGTAATCGACGATTTCGACCAGTTCGGCGCCGCCGTCGCGCCACACGAAGCAGAGACGCCATTGGTCATTGATCCGGATGCTGTGCTGGCCCTCGCGGTCGCTCTTCAGCGCTTCGAGGCGGTTGCCGGGCGGCGCCGCCAAATCGGTGAGCCGGGTTGCACCATCGAGCATGTCGAGCTTGCGATGCGCCACCTTCTCGATCGCCTGGAAAGCCGCCACGGTGTCGCCCCGGAACAGCGCTGCGGTGCGCCTGTCTTTGAAGGACCGGACCACCGAGGCGGTATATAACGCATTGCATTATATGTCCACCGCTAAATTGGTCGCAAGCCATGGAGGCAGATGCAGCCACCGACGGTGTGCGGCTCAATTGCGGGTTGCGCCCCGCGCCGGCGCCGGCCGGAAATGGTCATTCCGCGCGCAGCGCCAGGCACGGCACGCCGCGAAATCGCTTGCCGCAACCGGGGGCAATCGCCGACGATCACACCAGCAGGGCTCCGCCCTTTAAATCTGCAAGGCACCGCGACATGAGCGAACCCTATCTGCGCAGCGGCATCTTTCTGGCGCCGTTTCATAATCATGACGAGAACCCGACGCTGTCGATCGAGCGCGACCTCGAATTGCTCGAACATCTCGACCGGCTCAATTATCACGAGGCGTGGATCGGCGAGCATCATTCCGGCGGGTTCGAGCTGATCGCCTGCCCGGAAATGTTCATCGCCGCGGCGGCCCAGCGCACCCGCCACATCCGGCTCGGCACCGGGGTCGTCTCGTTGCCCTATCACAACCCGTTCATGCTGGCCGACCGCATGGTCCAGCTCGACCACATGACGCGCGGCCGGGCGATGTTCGGGGTCGGCCCCGGCGCGCTGGTGCACGACGCCTTGAAGATCGGCGTCGACCCCGGCGACCAGCGCCAGATGATGTACGACTCGTTCGACGTCATTGTCCGGCTGCTCAATGGCGAGACGGTGACCCGCCAGACCGACTGGTTCAACCTGACCGACGCGCAGCTGCAATTGCGCCCCTACACCAGGCCGACGATGGAATTGGCGGTCGCCGCGGCGCGCTCGCCGTCGGGGTCGTTCCTCTCCGGCAAATACGGCGTCGGCATGCTGTCGATCGGCGGCACCAGCCCGATGGCGATGGAGGCGCACACCCGCAACTGGGGTCTCTATGAGGAGACCGCGCGGGCCAACGGCCATGTTCCCGATCGCAAGAACTGGCGCGTCGTCGGCCTGATCCACATCGCCGAGACCCGCGAAGAGGCGCGCAAGAATGTCCAGTTTGGGGTGCAATCCTTTGCCAATTATTTCCGCGACGTGGCGACCTTTCCGATCATCCCGCCCGATGTGCCGGACCCGACCGACTGGCTGATCGAGAGCGGCACGGGGTGCATCGGCACGCCCGACGACGCGATCGCCTATATCGACCGGCTGATCGCCGGATCGGGCGGCTTTGGCGTGATTTGCGAGCTGGCCCAGAACTGGGCCGATTGGGAGGCGACCAAGCGGCATTACGAATTGATGGCGCGTTTCGTCCACCCGCATTTCCAACAGAGCCGCGAGCTGCTGCAAGGCAGCTATGATTACGCCACCAGCCATCATGTCGACTTCACCGGCCAGGCGGCCGCGGCCATCGAGAAAGAGATCGACCGGCACGCCGCTCGCCGCTCCGCCGAGGCGAAAAAGGCAGCAGCGGAGTAGGGGGCATCGGGGGTAATCGGAATGCAGAGCCAGAACCGGTTTTTCGACGATGTCGCGCGGGTTGCCTCGGGCGCGGTGGGGGTGATTTCCGGCGTCCGCGGCGAGATCGAATCGCGCCTGCGCGACCAGCTTGAACGGGTGCTGGCGGGCATGGATCTGGTCAGCCGCGAGGAATTCGAGGCGGTGAAG
>CAYMRQ010000065.1:21408-21675 GCA_964392845.1 uncultured Rhizobium sp. | reverse complement strand
CCTTGCCGTGCACGCGCGATTTCGCGCCGATCCGCTGCCGGTCGAGCATTTCAGCCTGGTGGCCAGCTTTCCGACCAAGGCGGGCTCGGTCTACGAGGACCAAGCCGACTATCCGCTGACGAGATGAAGGGAAACGCCATGGCATATTGGCTGCTCAAATCCGAACCGGCGAAATATTCCTGGGACCGGATGGTCGCCGACGGCCGCACGCACTGGGACGGGGTGCGCAACTTTCAGGCGGCCAACAACCTGAAGGCGATGCAACAG
>CAYMRQ010000065.1:15582-21398 GCA_964392845.1 uncultured Rhizobium sp. | reverse complement strand
TTTCTACCATTCGAACGAGGGCAAGGAGATCGTCGGCATCGTCGAGATCGTGCGGCCCTTCTATCCCGACCCCGGCGATCCGGGCGGCAAGTTCGGCATGGTCGATGTCGCCCCGGTGATGCCGGTGCAGCGGCCGGTCACGCTGACCGAGATGAAGGGCACGCCCGAGCTCGCCGGCATGTCGCTGCTGCGCCAGTCGCGCCTCTCGGTATGCCCGGTCAGCGCCGCGGAATGGGCGGTGATCTGCCGTTTGGCGGGCATCACCGGGTAGGCGCATGTGCCGCCGGGGCCTGCGCCGGTCCGCCGCTTCAAAACCCCCCCCGTTCGGCGTACACTCCGTCGCCATTTGAGATATCCGGGCGAGCCGCACCGCCGCCAACAATCTCGGGAGCAAGGGAATGCCGGAACAGATCCCAGAACAGATCGACGTGTCTGAAGCTGAGATTGCGGTCCATTGGCAGGAAGAGAAAAAATACGATCCTGCGCCAAAGTTTATCGCCCAGGCCAATCTGACCGACAGACACGTCTACGAACGGTTCGCGCTCGACAAGTTTCCTGAATGCTTCAACGAGTATGCCGCGCTCCTGGATTGGGACAAACATTGGGACACAACGCTCGACACCAGCAACGCTCCATTCTGGCGGTGGTATGTCGGCGGCCGGATCAACGCCAGCTACAATTGCGTCGATCGCCATCTGGCAAAGAACAAGAACAAGACCGCCATCCATTTCGTCCCGGAACTGGAAGACGAAGCGATCCAGCACATCACCTATCAAGAGCTGTATGTCCGGGTTAATGAATTCGCCGCCCTGCTCAAGGATTTCTGCGGGTTGAAGGCGGGCGATCGGGCGACCCTGCACATGCCGATGGTCGCCGAGCTGGCGATCGCGATGCTGGCCTGCGCCCGGCTCGGGATCATCCACAGCCAAGTGTTCAGCGGGTTCAGCGGCAAGGCCTGCGCCGACCGGATCGTCGATTCCCAGAGCCGCGTGCTGATCACGATGGATTCCTACTACCGCGGCGGCAACCTGCAAGACCAGAAGGAAAAGGCCGACATCGCAGCCGAGGACGCGGCAGCGCAGGGCCACGCGGTCGAGAAGGTGCTGATCTGGCAGCGCCATCCGGGAAAATACTCGAGCGCGCACCCGGTGGTGAAGGGCCGCGATCACATCATCAACGATCTGCTCAAGGATTATCGCGGCCGGCGGGTCGCGCCGGAACAGATGCCGGCCGAGGCGCCGCTCTTCCTGATGTACACCAGCGGAACCACCGGCAAGCCCAAGGGCTGCCAGCACAGTACCGGCGGATATCTCGCCTATGTCGCCGGCACCTCGAAGTACATCCAGGACATCCACCCCGAGGATGTGTACTGGTGCATGGCCGATATCGGGTGGATCACCGGGCATTCCTACATCGTTTATGGGCCGCTGGCGCTGGGCGCCTCCTCGGTCATCTACGAGGGTGTGCCGACCTACCCCGATGCCGGTCGTCCCTGGCGGATCGCCGAAGAACTCGACGTCAACATCTTTCACACCTCGCCGACCGCGATCCGGGCATTGCGCCGGGCCGGCCCCGATGAGCCGAACAACTACAACTACCACTTCAAGCACATGACGACGGTCGGCGAGCCGATCGAGCCCGAGGTCTGGCGCTGGTACCACAGCGTCGTCGGCAAGGGCGAGGCGGTGATCGTCGATACCTGGTGGCAAACCGAAAACGGCGGCTTTCTGTGCAGCACGGTGCCGGCATTGGGGCCGATGAAACCGGGCAGCGCCGGCCCGGGGGTTCCGGGCATCCACCCGGTGATCTACGATGACGACGGCAACGAGATCCCCAAAGGCGCCAGCCGGGCCGGAAACATCTGCATCCAGAATCCGTGGCCCGGCATTTTCCAGACCATCTGGGGCGATCCCGACCGTTTCGTCGCCCAGTATTACGCGCGCTACTGCAAGGACAAAAGCAGCAAGGATTGGCGGGACTGGCCCTATTTCGCCGGCGACGGGGCGGTAGAGGCCGCCGATGGCTATTACCGGATCCTCGGCCGGATCGACGACGTGATCAACGTCGCCGGCCACCGGCTCGGCACCAAGGAGATCGAATCGGCGGCTCTGACGGTGCCCGAGGTGGTCGAGGCGGCGGTCGTGCCGGTCGCCGATGCGATCAAGGGCCGGGTTCCCGATCTCTATGTCGCGCTGAAAACCGGCTTGCAGGCGAGCCCGGAACTGCACAAGAAAATATCCGATGCCATCGTCACGGAAATCGGCCCGATCGCGCGCCCGGCGCATGTCTGGATCGTGCCCGACATGCCGAAGACCCGATCGGGCAAGATCATGCGCCGGGTGCTGGCGGCGGTATCGAGCGGCCAGGATGCCGGCGACGTGTCGACCCTCGCCAACCCCGAGATCGTCGAAGAACTGCGCCGGATGGTGACGCCCGAATAATTCGGCCCGGCGATTGGGCGACGGATCGGCAACTGGATGGACTGCGTGCGGAGGAGTGATGGCGGCCAAGAACCCTTCATTGGCAAGATCTTTGCCCAAGCCAACGAAGGCGAACCCCGCCGAAGACGAAGCCGAGGGACAGGCCCTTTTTGAAATGGCGAACCTGCGCCCCGAGCGGACGGGGCTGCCGTTTGTCGTATTCATCTCGCAAAAGGGCGGCGCCCGGCATGATGTCCGGGTGAAAATTGCCCGTGGCGCCAAGGTCAGACCCTCGGAGATGGCCACCGTGGCCGTCTGTCCAAAGCCTCGCGTGATCCGCGGAGCGCTCGATCCCGATGATTTGGTTTTGTTGGCCGAATGGATCGAGCTCAACAAGGACGTGCTGATCGATTATTGGAATGGGGATATCGAATACACCGGAGGCGCAATCAGCACCCTCCGGCCGCTCCGCCCCGTGTGACGTAGTCGTTCCTCGACGATGACCGCAGGCCCGGTGTAGCGTGGGTTGGCACCTCTGGTAGTCGCTATTTTTTGACTGAACCAGGTGCAGATTGTGGCGCTCGCATCTCTGCCGCCGACTCGGCCAAGTCCAAATCCTCCAGTTTAACGCCCTTCCCCGCTCGAAGACTTTCCCATGCCCTCTCTATTCCGCGCAGAAACCGTGGGTCGTTTTGAAGCCGATAGTCGAACCAGTCATCTTCCGTCGCAAAGCCGATCAGCACCCCTGCCGGCTTGCCGTGCCGCGTAATCACGATATCCCGTTTTGCCGCCTCGCGAAGGAAGCGGGAAAAATCATCTTTCAACTCAGAGAGCGGGTACCTGATTCAAATCGGATCTCAGCGGCTTGCGGCGCCAGAACGATGTTGAACGCCATTCTGGCCAAAATACGGCCAGAATCTTGCTCTGTAAATTGGTTCGCCAGTTGCCCTCAAATCATACGCCATCGCGCCGCGTCAGATCGATATACCCGAAAGCGTCGATGCGGGCATCGAACAGGCGGCTGACGACGGTCGAGGTCTCGTCCTCGACGATGACGGCGGGGCCGGGGATGACCGCGCCCGGCGCGAGGGCGGCGCGCTCGTGGATCGCCACCTCGACGAATTCGGCGCTGTCGGGGTCGAACACCGCGCGGCGCCGCGCCGGTACCGGGTGCGAGGCCGGCGGCAGAGCGGGCGCGGCGTCATCCCCGTGCGGCACCGGTCCGCTCAACAGCAATACCCAGCTCAGGACCTCGACCTCGACCCCGGGAATGACCCGGCTGTAGAGCGAGCGATAGGCGGCTTCGAAGGCGGCGAGCAGCGCTGCGGCATCCTCGGCGCGATAGGGCCGGGCCGGCACCGGCACGGCGATCTCGTGGCCCTGGCCGCGGTAGCGCATAAAGGCCGAGCGGGTCTCGGAGAGCGGCGCCTGCGGCTCGCCGCGCCGGACAATCGCCTCGGCCTCCGCGCGCATCGCGGCCAGGAGCGCGTTGGCGGCATCGGCATTGAAGGCATCGAGCCGCTGCAACTGCGAGCGCACGATCTCGTAGGCGATCGGCGCGCGCAGAAACCCGACCGCCGAGCCGACCCCGGCGTTCGAGGGCACCAGCACCCGGTCGAGGCCGAGCTTGTCGGCCAGGCGCGTGGCGTGGAGCGGCGCCGCCCCGCCAAAAGCTACAAGGGTGCGGCCGCGCGCGTCCTTGCCGCTCTCGATGGCATGGACGCGGGCCGCGTTTGCCATGTTCTCGTCGACGATCTCGCTGACCCCGAAGGCGGCGAGCGACAGCGCGAGATCGAGCGGGTCGGCCATTTCGCGCTGCATCGCCGCGGTGGCGGCATCGCGGTCGAGCGCCATGCGGCCGCCGGAAAATCCGGTCGGATCGATACGGCCAAGCAGCAGATCGGCATCGGTGACCGTGGCCGCTTCGCCGCCGCGGCCATAGCAGGCGGGGCCCGGATCGGCGCCGGCGCTGTCCGGGCCGACGGTGATCCGCTTCAGCCGGTCGACCCGCGCGATCGAGCCGCCGCCGGCGCCGATCTCGACCATCTCGATGACCGGAATGCGCAAGGGCAGGCCGCTCCCCTTCTTGAAGCGATAGATGCGCGCGACCTCGAAGGCGCGGCTGGTCTGCGGCCGGAGTTCGTCGATCAGGCAGATCTTGGCGGTGGTCCCGCCCATGTCGTAGGACAAGACCTTGTCGAGCCCGCATTGCCGGGCGATGTGGCTGGCGAAGATCGCACCGCCGGCGGGACCGGATTCGACGAGCCGCACCGGAAAGCGGATCGCCGTCTCAACCGTCGTCAACCCGCCGCCGGACAGCATCAGAAAGAGCGGACAAAGAAACCCCTGCGCGCGCAACAACGCTGCGAGATTGGCGAGATAGCGCCCGATCATCGGCTGCACATAGGCGTTGGCGCAGGCGGTCGAGAAGCGCTCGTATTCGCGCATCTCGGGCGACACCTCGGATGAGAGGGTCAGGGTCACGCCGGGCAGGCGCGCGGCGAGGATGTCGCGGGTGCGCTCTTCGTGCGCCGGATTGGTAAAGCTGTGCAGAAAGCCGATCGCGACGCTCTCGATGCCTGACCCGGCGAAGCGCTCGGCAAGAATTTCGACCGCGCCCTCGTCGAGCGGGATGATTGTGCGGCCGCGCGCGTCGATGCGCTCGGGCACGACAAAGCGCAGCCGCCGCGGCACCAGGGGCGGCGGCAAATCGATATTGACGTCGTATTGCTCGAAGCGGTTTTCGTGACGGATCTCGATCGTGTCGCGGAACCCCTCGGTGGTGACGAGCGCGGTCCGGGCGCCCTTCCTCTCGATGATCGCGTTGGTGGCGAGCGTCGTGCCGTGGATGATGATCGAGAGATCGCCGGGCGTGAGACCCGCCTCGCGCAGCACCGTGCCGATCACCTCGATAACGGCCCGCTCCGGCGCCTCGGGCGTGGTCAGGATCTTGGCGCTGAACCGCCGGCCGCCAGAGGAGCCAATCGTTTCGAGCGCGACATCGGTAAAGGTGCCGCCGATATCGACCCCGAGCCTTGCCTGCGTCCTGCCAACCGCCACGCCCTGCCCCCCTACCCCAAGAGGCGCAGAGTCTTCGGGCGGCCGGCAGCAATGTCAATCCGATCAGACCTCGCGCCCGAGCGCCCGGTCGACCGACAGCGCGCCGCCGCCGCGAACCAGGATGGCGAGGCAGATCAGCAGCAGATAGCGATCGATGCTGTCGTACAGAGATCCTCCCGCCTTTTTGGGCATTTGGACGGCAACATCCTGCCAGCCCCGCCACAATTGAGCATCGGGTCACCGCAAATTCGCCATTCTCGCTCCCGACGATCGGGCGGTTTCGCGCGGGAGGCGGAAATGGCAAGACGATTGGGATGCTGGCTAGCGGTGTTGGCC
>CAYMRQ010000065.1:10515-15526 GCA_964392845.1 uncultured Rhizobium sp. | reverse complement strand
TGGTTCTTGTGGCCGCGCTGCCTGCCGATGCGGCCGACCTCCTGCTGAAGCGGGTCGTGCTGTCGACCGGCGGGGTCGGCTATTTCGAATCCGAGGCGACGGTCGAGGGCAATGCGACGCTGAGCCTCGATGTGCCGCTTGACCAGGTCGACGACGTGCTGAAAAGCCTCGTCGTCTATGATGCCGGCGGTTCCGCCGGCGCAATCACCCTGCCCGGCCGCGAGCCGCTGCTTCAGAGCTTTGTCGATCTGCCGTTCGACCGCGCCGCGCTCGGTTCGGCCGTCAATCTGCTCAATGCGCTGCAAGGCGCCGAGATCCGGGTCGCCGCGCCGAAAGCCATCAGCGGCCGCCTGGTGCATGTTGATGCGGAAGCTGTCCGTGGTGCCGGCGGGGTCGCCGAAACCCGCTCGCGGGTCAGCGTGATGACCGAGGCCGGGCTGCAGCAATTCGTGCTGCAGGATATCGACGCCATCGCCTTTGCCGACCCCGCATTGCAGCGCCAGGTCGAGGCGGCGTTGTCGCGCATCGCCGCCTATCGCGCCGGCGGCCGGCGCCAGCTGACGCTGACCACCCGCGGCGCCGGGCCGCGCACCGTGCGGGTCGGCTATGTCGTCGCGATGCCGCTGTGGAAGGCCTCGTACCGGCTGAGCCTCCCGCCCGATCCCAAGGCGGAGACCGCCCGGCTGCAAGGCTGGGCGGTGCTGGAGAATTTCAGCGGCCGGGCCTGGCAGGACGTCGAGCTGACGCTGCTCTCCGGCAATCCGGTGACGTTTCGCCAGGCGCTTTACGAGAGCTATTACGTAGCGCGCCCGATGGTGCCTGTCGAATCAGGCGGGCGTATCCTGCCGCCGCCCGATACCGGCACCCTTGGCACCGTTGCCGCTGCCGCCGAGCCCGCCGCCAAGGCAAGCCCACGCCGGGACGAGGCAACGCGGATGCAGCGGGGCCTGGCCGGCGCCGCCAACATGGCGGCCCCGGCGCCCGCCGCCTCACCCCCGCCGCCAGCCCAAATCGAAGCGGCCGCCGCCGTCGAGGAAGCGACGCAGATCGCCTTCACCGCGCCCTACAAGGTCAGCGTTGCGGCCGGGCAGAGCCTCGTCCTGCCATTGCTCGACCGCGAATTGCCGGCGCGCCGCATCGACCTCTATCAGCCGTCGCTCAACCAGCTGCATCCGCTGGCGGCGATCGAATTGACCAACAAGAGCGACACCGGCCTGCCGCCCGGCGTCCTGACGCTCTATCAGCAGAATGCCGAGCGCGGCGCGCTCTATTTCGGCGACGCCCGGCTCGCCGCGCTGCCGGCCGGCGACAAGCGCCTGTTGAGCTATGCGGTCGACGGCAAGGTGACGATCGACCGCAGCAGCGCCGAACGCCGGCCGCTGATCAAGGCGACGATCGGCGATGGCGTGATGCGGGTGAACCGGGCGATCCGCTGGACGACGAGCTACCGGGTGAAGGCCGCGGCGGCAGCGGTGCCACCGCATCTCCTCCTCGAACAGCCGCGGCGGCCCGGCGCCACCCTGACCTCGCCGGACCCGAAAACGGTGGAGCTGACCGCGCAGGTCTATCGCATCCCGATCGCGCTCCCCGCCAAGGGCGAAGGCGCCATCACCGTCGTCGAGGAGCAGCCGATCGAGGAAACCATCCGTCTCCTCGATCTCGACGATGCGAGGCTCGGGGCGCTCATCTCATCGAGCGAACTGGATTCCAAGCTGCGCCACGGGCTGGCCGAGATCGCGGCCCGCCGGCAGGCGGTCGGGCATCAGCGCGCCGAGCTTGGGCGGCTCAAGGAGCAGCGCGCGCAGCTCGTCGAGGACCAGAATCGGCTGCGCAACAACCTCGCCGTTCTCGGCAACGACGCGGCATTGAAGAAGCGCCTTCTCGACAAGTTCAGCGAGACCGAAACCGCGATCGAAACGGTTATCGCCACAACCGCCAAAGCGTCGCACGCTCTGGCCGCCGCCGAGCGCGACCTCGCTTCCTATATCGCCGGGCTGACGCTGTGAGGGGTCGCGCGTGACCGCTCTTGCCAAAGAGGCATTGCAGGTTCAGATGGTCGTCTGCCGTCGGCCTTCGTCGTGAGGCCAGCCAACGGATTGCCAAGCTGACCACGCGAGTTGGGGAACGACCCATGCCCAATCCTCAAGCTCTGATCAACAAGATTAAGGCATTGCCACCCGAGCGGATCGCCGAGATCGAGGACTTCGTAGATTTCATCCGATTGCGCGAGCAGGAGCGTGCGCTGACGCGCGCGGCAGCAGCCGCGAGCGATCCCACTTTTGCTACCATCTGGAATAATCCGGAAGACGACGTCTACGATGCCCTATGAATTCGGCAATGTAGTGCTATTGCCCTTTCCCTTCACCAGCCATGTCGCGTCAAAGAAGCGGCCCGCCGTCATCGTAAGCAATGCCGGTTACAATCTCGCCAAGCTAGACGTCGTGGTGATGGCCATCACCAGTCAGCTCCGCCCGACCCCCGGCCTCGGCGAGGTGTGGATCCGCGGATGGCAAGCCGCGGGTCTGCTCAAACCCTCCGCGGTCAAGCCGGTGTTTGCCACGCTCGAACAGGCCTTGGTAATCCGGACGCTTGGCAGCCTTCGGGCCGGCGACCGCCAAGCCTTGAAACAGGTAATCGGCGAGATCCTCGGATGAGGATAATAGGGTCGCCTACCACAGCTTCGGCAGCGCGTCGGCCGGTGGGAACGGGCTGAAATTGAGCGGGCTGTCGCTCTCGATGCGCGCGCGATCAGGCACTTGCGAGGCGTCCCAGCCGCCGCCCAGCGCCTGGATCAGCGCCACACCGGCGAGCAGCCGGCTCTGGCGCACGCTAAGCGCCGCCTCGGCATTGGTCAGCGCCGCCGTCTGGGCGACGACGACAGCGGTATAGGCGACGGTGCCGGCCTTGTACTGGTTGGAAATGATGCGTTCAGCCTCGCGCGAGGCGGCAACCGCGATGTCCTGGGCCGCCGCCTGCTCGGCCAGGATGCGCAGCGCGGCGAGCTCGTCCTCGACCTGCTGAAACCCGGTCAGCACGACCTGCCGGTAATCGGCGACCGTCGCATCGAAGACGGCTCGGTCCTGTTCGACCACGGCATGGCGGGCGCCGGCGTCGAAAATCGTCTCGACCAGGGTCGAGCCGAACGACCAGATCCGGTTCGATGCCGACAGCAATTTGGCCAGCGTTGCCGCTGCGCTGCCCGAACTGGCCGACAGCGTGACGGTCGGAAAGAACGCCGCTTCGGCGACGCCGATCTGCGCATTGGCGGCCGCCATCCGGCGCTCCGCCGCGGCGATGTCCGGGCGCCGCTCGAGCAGGGTCGAAGGCAGCCCCGCCGGGATGTCGGGCAGGGCGGGAACCGTTGCGACGGGGGCGATTGTCAGCTCGGCGGGAGGTTTGCCGATCAGCACCGCGATCGCGTGTTCGAACTGCGCGCGCAGCACGCCGGTGGCGATCGCCCGGGCCTGCGTGCTTTCCAGCTGGGTACGGGCCTGCGCCACGTCGGAGGCCGAGGCAATCCCGGCGTTGTACTGGTTCTGGCTGATGCGCAGCGATTCGCCATAGGCCTTGACCGCGGCGTCGAGCAGCCGCTTCAGCTCGTCGGCCACCCGCAGCTGCAGGTAGGCGCTGGCGAGCTGGGCCTGTGCGGCAAGCCGCGCGTTGGCAACATCGCCGGCGCTGGCTTGCGCACTGGCGACATCGCCCTCGACGGTGCGGCGCACCTTGCCCCACAAATCGGGGACCCAGCTTGCCGACCCGGTGGTGCCGAAGAAGTTGGCGATGCCCCCCGAACCGCCCCGCCCGGTGATGGTGCCAGTGCTGGTGCCGGTGCTGGTGCCGGCGCCGGTGCTCGCGCTGGTGCCGCCCCCTCCCCCGCCGCCGCGCGAGCGCGTTGCCGACGCATTGATCTGTGCGGTTGGGAAAAACCCGGCGCGCGCCTGCGTGACGATCGCCTCGGCCTGACGGAACGCGGCCTCGGCAGCTTTGAGTTTCTGGTTCGAAATGTCGATCTGCTGTTCGAGATCATCGAGCACCGGATCGTGGTAGACCGACCACCACGCGCCGCGGTCGGTCGCATCCGAGGGCCGCGCCACCGCCCAGCCGGCTTCCTTCTGGGCGGCCTCCTTGTAGGCAGCCGGCACGGGCGCCGCAGGGCGCTGATAATCCGGCCCGACGGTGCAGGCCGCGAGCATCAGTATGGTTGTCATCCCCAGGCAGGACCTTGTGAGCCTATTGCCGGCGGCCGGGACCAGCGCAGTGCGTCCTTCGAGACGCCCGCTGCGCGGGCTCCTCAGGATGAGGTTTTTTCTTAATTCCATCACAGGCTTATCCTCATCCTGAGGAGGCGCGAAGCGCCGTCTCGAAGGACGCCGGATCGTGGTGCAGCCGGTTTCCGCCGGCATGGCGAGATTTATTCGCCGGGATGACACCGCCAGTGGAACAGCAAAGCTCATTCGCCGGGTTCGGCGACGCGGCCGCGCGGCCGGGCACCGGCCCAGAGCCGCTGGGTCCACAGCCGCGACCGGTCGAGATAGAGATAGATTACCGGCGTCGTGTACAATGTCAGCATCTGGCTGACCATGAGCCCGCCGACGATCGAGATGCCGAGCGGCCGGCGCAGCTCGGCCCCCTCGCCAAAGCCGATCGCCAGCGGCAGGGCGCCGAACATCGCCGCCAGGGTCGTCATCATGATCGGACGGAAGCGCAAGAGCGCGGCCCGGTAGATCGCCTCGCGCGAACCGAGCCCCGCGTTGCGCTCGTTGCTGATCGCGACGTCGATCATCATGATCGCGTTCTTCTTGACGATGCCGATGAGGAGGATGACGCCGATCAGCGCGATGATGCTGAATTCGATGTTGAACAGCATCAGCGCCAAGACCGCGCCGACCCCGGCCGAAGGCAGGGTCGACAGGATCGTGATCGGGTGGATGTAGCTCTCGTAGAGCACGCCGAGGACGATGTACATGGTGACGATGGCGGCGAGGATCAGCCACAGCTCGTTGGCGAGGGA
>CAYMRQ010000065.1:0-10505 GCA_964392845.1 uncultured Rhizobium sp. | reverse complement strand
CCAGCACGATGTAGACGGCAAGCAGCGCCGCCCCGATCAGGAACGGCTCGTTGGCGAGCGCCTTTTGAAAGAGATCCGCGGTGCCCGCGAAATTGCCGCGGATCGTCGCCGGCACGTGGAGGCGCGCGATGGCGTCGTTGATCGCCGCGGTCGCCTCGCTCAGCGCCGTACCCGGCTTCAAATTGAACGAGATCGTGCTGGCGACAAAAAGGCCCTGGTGATTGACCGCCAGCGGCGCGCGGCCGGTTTCGTAATGCGCGATCGCCGAGAGCGGCACCATGTTTTCACGCGCTGTGCTGACCGCGGCGCCGGTTGAGGTGGCGCCGCGTCCGGTATTGGCAAGCGCGTTCGTCGCGCGGTTGCGCGCGGTGTCCGCCGCGATCTGCGCGGCTGTGCTCGCCGGGCTCGCGGCCGCCTGCGTCGCGGATTTCGCGGTTTTCGCCGAAACGGTCCCGGCGAGCGCATTGGTCGCCTGGGTGCCTTTGACCGGGCCGCCGGCCCGGCTGACGTAGATCTGGTTGAGCGTGTCCGGGCTCTGCCAGTATTGCGGCGCCACCTCCATCACGACGTGATACTGATTGCGCGGCGTATAGATCACCGAAACTTGGCGCTGACCGAAGGCGTCATAGAGCGTGTTGTCGATCTGCGAGACGGTCAGGCCGAGCCGTGACGCTGTCGCGCGATCGATCACCAGATTGGTTTCGAGGCCATTCTGCTGCTGATCGGAATTGACGTCGGTCAATTGCGGCAACTGCTCCAACGCCGCAACGACCTTCGGCATCCATTCATAGAGCTGGGCGAGGTCGTCACCCCGCAGCGTGTACTGGTAGAGCGCGTTGCTCGCCCGGCCGCCGGCTCGGATGTCCTGGACCGCCTGCAAAAACAGGCGGGCGCCCACCACTCGCGCCAGCTTGCCGCGCAGCCGGCCGATCACCTGGTCGACCGACAGCCCGCGCTCGGCGAGCGGCTTCAGTGCGACGAACACAAAGCCCGAATTGGTCTGGCCGCCGCCGGTAAACCCGACGACGCTGTCGACCGCCGGGTCCTCGCGGATGATCGTGATGAACTGGGTCAACTTCCGGCGCATCAGCGTAAACGAGATGCTCTGATCGGCCTGGATGTTGCCGACCATGCGGCCGGTGTCCTGCTGCGGGAACAGGCCTTTTGGAATGAGAATGAACAGATAGACGTTGAGGCCGACCGTCAGAACGAGAACCAGCAGGACGATTGCCGGGCGCCGCAACGCCTGCGCCAGCGTGCGCTCATAAAAGCCCAACATCGCCGCGAACGCCCGCTCGCTCGCGACATGCCAGCGCGAGCGCCGGTGCTGCGGGCGATGCGTGGTGATGTAGGCGCACATCATCGGCGTCGTGGTCAGCGAAACCGCGAGCGAGATCAGGATCGCTACCGACAAGGTCACCGCGAATTCGCGGAACATCCGGCCGATGATCCCGCCCATCAAGAGGATCGGCACGAACACCGCGATCAATGAGAGGCTCATCGATAAGACGGTGAACCCGACCTCGCGGGCGCCGAGCAGAGCGGCCTTGCGCTTGTTCATGCCGGCTTCGATGTGGCGGGTGATGTTTTCCAGGACGACGATCGCGTCGTCGACGACAAACCCGGTCGAGATCGTCAGCGCCATCAGCGACAGATTGTCGAGGCTGTAGCCCAACAGGTACATCGCGCCAAAGGTGCCGATCAGCGACACCGGCACCGCGACGGCGGGTATCAGGGTGGCGCGCGCGTTGCGCAGGAACACGAACACCACCAGGATCACCAGGCCGATCGAGATCACCAGCGCGCGCTCGACCTCCTTTAATGAGCCGCGGATCGTGGTGCTGCGGTCCATCGCGACATTGAGGTCGATGTCGCTCGCCAGCGAGGCCCTGAGCTGCGGGAGCATCGCATAAACCCGATCGACCGTGTCGATGATGTTGCCGCCAGGTTGCCGGTAGAGGATCACCAGCACCGCCGGCTTACCGTTGGCGATCCCGGCGTTGCGCAGGTTTTCCGGGCCCTCCTCGACCACGGCGACATCGGCGAGCCGCACCGCGGCGCCATTGCGATAGGCGATGACCAGCGGCCGGTAATCCTCCGGCTTGGTCGCCTGGTCGTTGGTATAGAGCTGGAAGTGACGCTCGCCGTCCTCGATCGCCCCTTTCGGGCTGTGCGCGTTAGCTGAGGAGAGCGCGGCGCGGACGTCTTCAAGCCCGATGCCGTATTTGAACAGGGTCGTCGGGTTGATCTCGACGCGCACCGCCGGCGCCGCGGCCCCGCCGATCGTCACCTGCCCGATGCCTTCGATCTGCGACAGCGCCGGCTGCAGGATCGTCGAGGCGGCGTCGTACATCTGGCCGCGGGTCTCGGTGTCGGAGGTCAGTGACAGGATCAGAACCGGCGCATCGGCTGGGTTGACCTTGCGGTAGGTCGGGTTGGTCCTGAGGCTCGACGGCAGGTCGACTCGCGCCGCGTTGATCGCCGCCTGCACATCGCGCGCCGCCCCGTCGATGCTGCGGCTGAGCCCGAACTGCAAAACGATCCGGGTCGAGCCGACCGTGCTCGACGAGGTGATTTCGGTGACGTCGGCAATGATGCCGAGATGACGCTCGAGCGGCGTCGCCACACTCGTCGCCATCGTCTCGGGGCTGGCGCCCGGCATCTGGGCGAAGACTGCGATCGTCGGGAAATCGACCTGCGGCAGCGGCGACACCGGCAGCTTGCCGAAGGCGAAGAGGCCGGCGAGCGCGACGCCGATCGTCAACAGGGTGGTCGCGACCGGCCGCTCGATGAACGGGGTCGACAGGCTCATTGCGCCGGGTCCTCGGCATTGAAGAAGCGGCCGAACCGCTGGCGGGTCGCGCGGCCGAGACGATCGAAGCCGAGATAGATGACCGGCGTCGTGAACAAGGTCAGCGCCTGGCTCAGGATCAGCCCGCCAACGATGGTGACCCCGAGCGGATGGCGCAGCTCCGACCCGGTGCCGGTGCCGAGCATCAGCGGCAACGCCGCGAACATCGCCGCGAAGGTCGTCATCATGATCGGGCGGAAGCGCAACAGCGAAGCCTGATAGATCGCCTCGCGCGGCGCCTTGCCTTCGTTTCGCTGCGCGTCAAGCGCGAAATCGACGATCATGATGCCGTTCTTCTTGACGATGCCGATCAACAGGATGATGCCGATGACCGCGATGATGCTGAGGTCGCTGCCATCGAGCATCAATGCCAGGAGTGCGCCGAGCCCGGCGGAGGGCAAGGTCGAGATGATCGTGATCGGGTGAATGTAGCTCTCGTAGAGCACGCCGAGGACGATGTAGACCGTGACGATCGCGGCGATGATCAGCAGGAGTTCGTTGCCGAGCGCCGCCTGAAAGGCGAGCGCGGCGCCCTGAAACGCGGTGATGATGCTGGCCGGCAGTCCGATCTCGGCCTCCGCCTTGCGGATCGCGTCAACCGCCTCGCCGAGCGAGGCGCCGGGGGCGAGGTTGAACGAGATCATCGCCGAGGGAAACTGCCCGAGATGGCTGATCGCTATCGGCGCGGTCTGCTCGATGACCTGGGCGATCGCCGACAGCGGCACCTGGCCATTGGTGGCGGTCGAGGACGGCAGGTAGATCGAGCCGAGCGACGAGAGCGATTGTTGCATTGCGGGGTCGGCCTCGAGGATCACCCGGTACTGGTTCGATTGGGTAAAGATCGTCGAGACGATGCGCTGTCCAAAGGAATCATAAAGCGCGTTGTCGACGGTCGCCGGGGTGATCCCGAACCGGCCGGCAGTCGCGCGGTCAATGAGGACATAGGCCGACAGCCCGTTCTCGGCATAGCTCGTCGCCACATCCTCGATCTGCGGGATCTGCCTGAGGCGCTCTATCAGGCGCGGCACCCACAGCGCTAACTCGTCGGGGTTGGCGTCCTTGAGCGCGAACTGGTACTGGCCGCGGCTGACCGTCGCGTCGATCGTCAGATCCTGCACCGGCTGCATGTAGAGCGTGATGCCGGCGACCCCGGCGATCTCGCCGCTGAGCCGGCGGATGATGTCGCTGGCGCTGGCGCGGCGCTCGCTGCGCGGCTTCAGGTTGATCAGCATGCGGCCGGCGTTGAGCGTGGTATTGATGCCGTCCACCCCGATGAAGGACGCCAGGCTGACGACATCGGGATCCTTGAGGATGGCGGCGGCCAAAGCCTGCTGCCGCTCGGCCATCGCCGCGAACGATACCGAGGGCGGCGCCTCGGAGATGCCCTGGATCAGCCCGGTATCCTGCACCGGGAAGAAGCCTTTGGGGATCATCACGTAGAAGAACACCGTCAGCGCCAGCGTGGCGACCGCGACCACCAGCGTCAGCGCCTGGCGATCGAGCACCCAGTCGAGCAGCCTTCCATAACGCGCGATCCCGGCATCGAACCATTCCTGGCTCTTGCGCGCGACAAGCGACATCTGCTCGGGCGGACGGTGGCGCAGCAGCTTGGCGCACAGCATCGGCACCAGGGTCAAGGACACGATCGCCGAGATGATGATCGTCACCGCCAGGGTGAGCGCAAACTCGCGAAACAGCCGGCCGACCACATCGGCCATGAACAACAGCGGGATTAAGACCGCGATCAGCGACACCGTCAGCGAGATGATCGTGAAGCCGATCTGCCTGGAACCTTTGAGCGCCGCCTCCAGCGGCGACTCGCCCGCCTCGATGTAGCGCGAGATGTTCTCGATCATGACGATCGCGTCGTCGACGACAAAGCCGGTCGCGATCGTCATCGCCATCAGCGACAGATTGTTGAGGCTGAACCCGGCGAGATACATGACCGCGAGCGTGCCGACCAGGGACAGCGGCACCGAAAGGCTCGGGATCACCGTCGCCGAGACGCTCCGCAGAAACAGGAAGATCACCAGCACCACGAGGACGACGGCAAGGCCGAGCTCGAACTCGACATCGGCGACCGACGCGCGGATCGTCGTGGTGCGGTCGGTCAACACCGTGACATCGACCGCCGCCGGCAATGCCGCGCGCAGCTGCGGCAGCAGCGCCTGGATGCGATCGACGACCTCGATCACATTGGCGCCGGGCTGACGCTGGATGTTGAGGATGACTGCTTCGGTGGTGTTCATCCAGCCGGCGAGCTTGGTGTTCTGGGCGCCCTCAATGGCGCGCGCCACATCCCTCAGATACACCGGCGCGCCATTGCGATAGGCGACGACCAGATCATTGTAGTCGGAGGCCTTTTTCAGCTGGTCGTTGGCATTGATCGTGTACTGCCGGCTCGGCCCGTCGAAATTGCCCTTGGGCGTATTGACATTGGCGTTGTTGATCGTCGAGCGCAGATCGTCGATGTTGAGGCCATAGGCGGCGAGCTGGCGCAGATCGGCCTGGATGCGCACCGCCGGGCGGTTCCCGCCGCTGATGCTGACGAGGCCAACCCCGGTCACCTGCGAGATCTTTTGCGCGAGGCGGGTGTCGGCGAGGTCTTCCACCTCGGTCAGCCGCAGCGTCTTGGAGGTCAGGCCCAAGGTCAGGATCGGCGCGTCCGCCGGATTGACCTTGGCGTAGATCGGCGGCGCCGGCAGGTCGGAGGGCAGCAGATTGCCGGCCGCGTTGATCGCCGCCTGGACCTCCTGCTCGGCGACATCGAGGCTCAAGGCGAGGCTGAACTGCAAGGTGATGGCCGACGAGCCCGCCGAGCTGACCGACGACATCTGGTTGAGGCCCGGCATCTGGCCGAGCTGCACCTCAAGCGGCGAGGTTATCGAGGAGGCCATCACATCCGGGCTGGCGCCGGGATAGAGCGTCACCACCTGGATCGTCGGGTAATCGACCTCGGGCAAGGCGGAGAGTGGCAGGAAACGGTACGCGACGATGCCGACCAGCATGATCGCCGCCATCAACAGCGAGGTTGCGACCGGCCGCAGGATGAAGAGCCGCGACGGGCTCATGGGTTCATCTGCGCCGCGAAGCCCCTCTCCCGCACCGCGGGAGAGGGTGGTGGAGCGCGCAGCGCGACGCCGGGTGAGGGCGGCTCGGCGGCGTGCACCCTCACCCACCGCCCGCAATTGCGGGCGGTTCCCCCTCTCCCGCGATTCGGGCGACGGTCGATGGGGGCGAAGCGGTGCTCACCCGCCGCTCCGCCGCTGCCCCTGACCCGGCGGCCGCTCTTTTGTAGCGGCCGTCGGCTCAGCGGACCCGGCCGCCGGCGGCGCGCCGGGTCGGCCGGGTTGGATGAGCCTCACCTTGGCGCCATCCTTGAGGCGGTCGGCCCCGTCGGTGACGACCGCCTGGCCGGGCGCCACACCCTTGGTGACCGCGATGCGCCTGCTGTCGCTCGGGCCCAGACTCACCGGCTGGGCCGCGACCGTCTCGTCGGGCTTGACCAGATAAACGAACGGCCCCGGCGCGCCGCGCTGGATCGCCGCGATCGGGACGAGGCTGGCATCATGGAGCGTGTCGACCAGCAGCTGAACATTGACGAACTGGTTGGGAAACAGGGCCTGCTCCGGGTTGTTGAAGATCGCCCGCAGCTTCACCGTCCCGGTCGTCGGATCGATCTGATTGTCGACGGTCGCCAAGGTGCCGGTCTCGAGCTTGGTCGTGCCGCTGCGGTCGAACGCGGTCGCCGGCAGCACCGCGCCGGCGTGCACGCGTTTGAGCACCGCCGGCAGGCTGTCCTCCGGCAGGGTGAAAATCACCGAGATCGGCTGCACCTGGGTAATGACGACGATGCCGCCGGCATCGCTCGTCTGCACGTAATTGCCGGGATCCACCTGGCGCAACCCGACCCGCCCGCCGATCGGCGCGACGATGCGGCAATAGGTCAGGTTCAGCTTCTGCGTATCGACCAGCGCCTGATCGGCCTGAACGGTGCCGCGGTGCTGCTGCACCAGCGCGGCCTGGGTGTCGAGGGTCTGTCGCGCGATCGAGTTCTGCGCCGCCAGCGACTTATAGCGGGCGAGGTCGAGTTCCGCGTTCTTTAAGAGGGCCTGGTCCCTGGCCAGTTGGCCCTCGGCTTGGGCGAGCGCGACCTGGTAGGGACGCGGGTCGATCTGCGCAAGAAGATCGCCCTTGTTGACGAACTGGCCTTCCTTGAACGCGACATCGATCAGCTGACCGGCGATCTGGGTCTTGACCGTCACCATCGCAAGCGGGGTCACGGTGCCGAGCGCGTTGAGCACGATCGGCATATCGCCGGTCTCGACCTTGGCCGTGCCGACCGGCATCGGGCCCGAGGATTGGAAGCGCCCGGTCGGGGCCGGCTGGTTCCCGGCGCGCAGCACCACCCAGGCCACCAGCCCGGCGACGACGAGCAGCACGAGGAAGAGCCAGAGCGCGCTGCGCAGACCGGAGCGCGCCGCCTCGCGAGGCGGCGCGCTCTGCGGCGCCGGCGCACGCCGCGCCTGCGCGTCCTGATCGGCATGGTCGCGCTCGCGCGACGGTATCGAGAGCGGGCTGGGCGGCTGATCGTCCATCGGCGGCTACCAGAACCGCCGCTCTGCCGCCGAGCGGATCGGCGGCACGCTCGTTACTCGCTGCGGCCTGTTCATCATCATCGTGGTCGCCATGCGGAGAGTTTACGGCGTGAAACGCGGATGCGTCCCCACCCGATTGCAGCGCCCACGCGAGCACAGCGCAGCGATCTCGCGCCGTTTCCACCCAGCACAGCCAGATTGCTTTGTCGCTCCGCTCCTCGCAATGACAAATGCGAATGTGCCGATAAGCTCTTCCGTCGCGCCGGCGCATCGTCTACATCGCCGCCTCAATCATTCGGAACGGTGCGGCGATGACGGCGAATCTTCCTCTGATGAGCGGTGGACAGCTGGTCGTCGCGGCGCTGCGCGCGCACGGTGTCCGGATGGCGTTCAGCGTCGCCGGCGAGAGCTACCTCGAGGTGCTCGACGCGCTCTTCGACGCCCCCGAGATCCGCCTCGTCACCTGCCGGCAGGAGGGCGGCGCCGCTTTCATGGCCGAAGCCTATGGCAAATTGACCGGCCAGCCGGGCGTGCTCCTGGTGACCCGCGGACCGGGCGCCTGCAACGCCTCGATCGGGGTGCATACCGCGTTCCAGGATTCGACGCCGATGATCGTGCTGGTCGGCCAGGTGGCGCGCCACCAGATCGACCGCGAGGCTTTCCAGGAAGTCGATTTCCGCAAGATGTTCGCGCCACTTGCCAAATGGGTGACGCAGATCGATATGGCCGAGCGCATCCCCGAGCTGATCAACCAGGCCTTCCAGGTCGCGACCTCGGGCCGTCCCGGCCCGGTGGTGCTGGCTCTGCCCGAAGACATGCTGCGCGACCGCGCCGAAGCCGCGATCGTCGGCCCCTACCGGGCGGTGCGGGCCCATCCCGGCGCCGCCGATCTCGCCGAATTGCGCCGCCTCGTCGCCGCTTCCGAGCGGCCGATCATGCTGGTCGGCGGCAGCTTCTGGAGCGACGGCGCCGCGGCCGACATCGCCCGCTTTGCCGAGGCTAATGATCTGCCGGTGTGCTGCTCGTTCCGCCGCCAGGACATTGTCGATAACCGCCTTACGTGCTTTGTCGGCGATCTCGGCACCGGCGCGGCCCCGACGCTGGTCGCGCGTTTCAAGGCGGCCGATCTGGTGCTGGCGGTCGGCGCGCGGATCGGCGAGATCACCTCGCAATCCTATACGCTGATGGGCATCCCCGACCCCGGCAAGGTACTGATCCACGTGCACGCCGCCGCCGAGGAACTCGGCCGCGTGTTCCGCCCGACCTTGGCGATCCAGTCGGGCATGCCGGAATTCGCCACCGCGGCCGCGGCGTTGGAGCCGATCGCGGCGCCGCGCTGGGGCGAATGGCGCAAGGCGGCACGGGCGGACTACGAGGCGGGGCTCGCGGCGACCCCATTTCACCCGGCGCCCGTGCTCGATCTCGGCCAGGTGATGAGCTGGTTGCGCGAGCGCCTGCCGGACGATGCGATCGTCACCAGCGACGCCGGCAATTTCAGCGGCTGGCCCAACCGGTTTCTGCAATATCGCCGGCCCGGCCGGCAGCTCGGGCCGACCAGCGGCGCGATGGGCTATGGCGTCCCCGCCGCGGTCGCCGCCAAGCTTGTCCATCCCGGCCGGATCGTCGTCGGGTTTGTCGGCGATGGCGGCTTCATGATGACCGGGCAGGAGCTGATGACCGCGCTGGGCGAGGGCGCCGCCCCGATCATCCTCGTCTTCAACAACGCCATGTACGGCACGATCCGCATGCATCAGGAGCGCCGCTTCCCCGGAAGGGTCGTCGGCACCGCCCTCAAGAACCCGGATTTCGCCGCGCTCGCCGCCGCCTATGGCGCCTTTGGCGCGACCGTCGCCCGGACCGAGGAGTTTGCGCCTGCCTTCGAGGCCGCGGTAGCCGCGCGGCGCGCCGCGATCATCGAATTGCGGATGGATCCCGAGATCATCACGACGCGGACCACCCTCGCGGCACTGCGCCGCCAGGCGGAAGCGGCGGGGGCCTCCTGATGGCCAAAGCCGAGACCAACCGCATTGCGCGGCAGAACTGGCAGGCCCGGCGCTATGCAGCGACCGCGCATTTCGTCTCGGCGCTGGCAACGCCGGTCCTCGAATTGCTCAGCCCCCAGCCGGGGGAGCGCATCCTCGACCTCGGCTGCGGCGACGGGGTGCTGAGCGAAAAGATCGTCGCGGCTTGTGCCGAATTGGTCGCAGTCGACGCCGCTCCCGACATGGTCGCCGCGGCACGGGCGCGCGGCCTCGACGCTCGGGTCATGCCGGGACAGAGCCTTGCCTTTGACCGTGAGTTCGATGCCGTATTCTCGAATGCGGCATTGCACTGGATGCACCCGCCCGAGGCAGTCCTCGCCGGGGTGCGCCGGGCGCTCAAATCGGGCGGCCGTTTTGTTGCCGAAATGGGCGGCCACAACAATACCGCGGCAATCATGGTCGCCCTGGCGGCGGTCCTTGCCCGCCGTGGGCTCGACGCGCATCGGCTGAGCCCCTGGTACTTCCCGTCCGCCGCTTCCTATCGCCAGAAGCTCGAAGACGCCGGGTTTACCGTCACCGACATCGGCATTTTCCCGCGCCCGACCGTGCTGACCAGCGGCATCGCGGCGTGGCTCGATAACTTCGCCGAGGATTTTCTCGGTGCACTGCCCGAGCCCGATCGCCACGCGGCGCGCGCCGAGGTGGCCGATCTGCTGCGGCCGGTGCTGGTCGACGAAACCGGCACCTGGATCGCCGACTACGTCCGTCTGCGATTTCGCGCCGTGCTCGCCCAGTGAAAGCGCGGATTATAGCGAGCGCGGACTGGGCGCGGCCTACAACACCTCGACGGCAGCCACCGCCGAATGACCCGAGAACCACAGCGAGTCGCGCTGTTCCAGCCGCCCGGCGCGCCGGTGACGCTGCAACGCCATGCCGAGATGATTTGCCCGTACCTGCATGCCCAGCTGGTCGGCGAGGTACTTGCGCACATCCTCCGCCGAGATGCCGTGGCCATGCGCCGCGACCGCGCGCAAGGTCGCCTCGCCCAGCGGCATTCCCGCCGCCTTTGGCGCG
>CAYMRQ010000064.1:0-21755 GCA_964392845.1 uncultured Rhizobium sp. | reverse complement strand
CCCTCGTAGATCAGGTCGACGATCAGCTTGACCTCGTGACAGCACTCGAAATAGGCCATCTCCGGCGCGTAGCCCGCTTCGACCAGGGTCTCGAACCCGGCGAGGATCAGCGAGGTCAGCCCGCCGCACAGCACCGTCTGCTCGCCGAACAAATCGGTCTCGCATTCCTCGCGGAATGTCGTCTCGATGACGCCGGCGCGGCCGCCGCCGATCGCCGCGGCATAGCTGAGCGCGATCTCGAGCGCATTGCCCGACGGGTTCTGCTCGACCGCGACGAGGCACGGGACGCCCCCGCCGCGCAGATATTCCGAGCGCACGGTGTGGCCGGGGCCCTTCGGCGCGATCATGAACACGTCCAGGTCGGGGCGCGGCTCGATCAGGCGGAAATGAATGCTGAGGCCATGCGCGACGGCGAGCGCGGTGCCCTCGCGCATGTTCGGGCGCAATTCGCCGTTGTAGAGCCCCGCCTGCAGCTCGTCCGGCGCCAGCACCATGACGATGTCGGCCCATTTGGCGGCCTCCGCGTTCGTCATGACCTTGATCCCGGCATTCTCTGCCTTCGGTATCGATGCCGACCCCGGGCGCAGCGCGACAACGACATCCTTGACCCCGCTGTCGCGCAGATTGTTGGCGTGGGCGTGGCCCTGGCTGCCATAGCCGATGACCGCGACCTTCTTCGACTTGATCAGGTTCACATCCGCATCGCGGTCGTAATATACGCGCATCGTCATCTCCTCTGATTAACCACGGAGACACGGAGGTCACGGAGAAAGAGAATTTATTGTTTCGTACCCGATATCGTCTACTGCACTACACTAGACCAGCGCCGTCGCCGCTATCAAATCCGAAATTAATAACAAAAACTCCGTGTCCTCCGTGTCTCCGTGGTGAATTCCTTGTTCAAAACCGCCCCGGCCCGCGAGCGATCGCGACGGTGCCGGTGCGCGACACCTCGACGAGGCCGAGCGGGTCCATCAGTGCGATGAAGGCGTTGAGCTTCTCGCTCGACCCGGTCATCTCGAAGACAAAGCTTTCGGTTGTCGAATCAACGACCCGCGCCCGGAAGATATCGGCAAGGCGCAGCGACTCGATGCGCGACTCGCCCTTGCCGGCGACCTTGATCAGCGCCATCTCGCGCTCGACCGAGGCGCCTTCGTCGGTCAGATCGTGCACCTTGTGCACCGGCACCAGGCGCGACAGCTGTGCCTTGATCTGCTCGATGATCATCGGCGTGCCTGATGTCACGACGGTGATCCGCGACAGATTGTTGCTGCGGTCGACCTCGGCGACGGTGAGGCTCTCGATGTTGTAGCCCCGCCCGGAGAAGAGGCCGATCACGCGCGCCAGCACCCCCGGCTCGTTGTCGACCAGCACGGCAATCGTGTGTCGTTCGATGGTGTCTGTCATGTAGGGAACGCGGGCGTCTCGCCCGCACGCGGCCGGGACGGCCGCGCTCCGTTGGGGCCGCTCACACCAGCACCATGCCCTCCCCCGAGACCGGGCTCTTCGCCTTGTCCTCAGGGCCGAGCAGCATCTCGTTGTGGGCGGCGCCCGAGGGGATCATCGGGAAGCAGTTCTCCGCCTGATCAACCACGACATCGACGATGACGGCGCGCGGCGTCTCGATCATCTCGCGGATCGCGTCGTCGACCTCGTCGGGCCGCTCGACGCGAAGCCCGACGGCGCCGAAAGCCTCGGCGAGCTTGACGAAATCCGGCAGCGCGGCGGTGTAGCTCTCGGAATAGCGGCCACCATGCAGCAGCTCCTGCCACTGCCGCACCATGCCCATGTACTGGTTGTTGATGATGAAGGCCTTCACCGGCAGGCGGTACTGCGCGATCGTCGACATCTCCTGGATGTTCATCAGGATCGAGGCTTCGCCGGCGACGTCGATCACCAGCGCGTCAGGATGGGCGACCTGGACCCCGACCGCGGCCGGCAGGCCATAACCCATCGTGCCGAGCCCGCCCGAGGTCATCCAGTGGTAGGGCTTGTCGAACCGGAAGAACTGCGCAGCCCACATCTGATGCTGGCCGACCTCGGTGGTGATGTAGGGATCGCGCTCGCGGGTCAGCGCATAAAGCCGCTCCAGCGCGTATTGCGGCTTGATCAAATCCTTGCTCGCGCGGTCGTAGCGCAGGCAATCGCGCGCCCGCCACGCGTCGATCTGGCGCCACCAGGCGTTGCGCGCCGCGCCGTCGCTGCTCGGCGCCGCCTTTTTCCAGGCCGCTAGCAGCGCGCCCAGCACCTTGGCGCAATCGCCGATCAGCGGCACGTCGACCCGCACATTCTTGTTGATCGATGACGGGTCGATATCGATGTGGATCTTTTTCGAGCCCGGCGAGAATGCGTTGAGTCGGCCGGTCACCCGATCGTCGAAGCGCGATCCGACCGCGATCATCAGATCGCAATCGTGCATCGCCATGTTCGACTCGTACATGCCGTGCATGCCGAGCATGCCGAGAAAATGCGGGTCGCTCGCCGGGAACGCGCCGAGCCCCATCAAGGTCAGCGTGCAGGGCGCATCGACGGTTCGCACCAATTCAGTAAATCGCTCGCAGGCTTCGGGGCCGGAATTGATCAGCCCGCCGCCACCGTAAAACAGCGGCCGCTTGGCCGCCGCAATCAGCGCCACCGCCTCGGCGACCCGCGCCGGGTCGGCCGCCAATTGCGGGCGATAGCTCTTGTGGTGCCCCTGCTCCGGCCCGCTGTAAATGCCGGGGGCGAACAGGATGTCCTTGGGCAGATCGACCACCACCGGTCCCGGCCGCCCGCTCTTGGCGATGTAGAACGCCTCGTGCATCGTGCGCGCCAGGTCGGCGACATCCTTGACCAGATAATTGTGCTTGGTGCACGGCCGGGTGATGCCGGTGGTGTCGGCTTCCTGGAACGCGTCGTTGCCGATCAGATGGGTCGGCACCTGCCCGGTCAGGCAGACGATCGGCACCGAATCCATCAGCGCGTCGGTGAGGCCGGTCACCGCGTTGGTCGCCCCCGGGCCGCTCGTCACCAGCACCACCCCGACCCGCCCGGTCGATCTTGCATAGCCTTCGGCGGCATGGACCGCGCCGCCCTCCTGGCGCACCAGGATGTGGCGCAGCGCATTCTGCTTGAAGAGCGAATCGTAAATCGGCAGGACCGCGCCGCCGGGATAGCCGAATACCACATCGACGCCCTGATCGATGAGCGCCTTGATGACGATATCAGCGCCACAAATCGGCTCGGCCGACATGATTTTCTCCTCAACCGAAAAACGGCGAATCTCCCCCGGCGGTCCGGCCTGGGGCCGGTCCGGGGAGCGGCACCCTAGTCAGCTATGTCCGGCCGGTCAACAGGAAATGGTCAATAAAATGACGTGAGCAGCGCAACAAACTTTCCGAAAGTTGCGCACCAAGGACCAGATCCGCCACCATCTGATGCCGGAACCAGGTCATCTGGCGCTTGGCGTAGCGGCGGGTCGCGCGCTGCGCCGCGGCGACGGCCTGATCGAGGGTGATGTCGCCCCGCCAATGACTCAGCAATTCGGGAACCCCGACCGCCTTCATCGCCGGCAGGCCGGGATCGAGGCCGCGGCGGCCAAGCGTCGCCGCCTCGTCGAGCGCGCCCTTCGCGATCATGCCGAGAAAACGCGCATCGCAGGCGCCGTAAAGCGCCTCGCGCGGGGGCGCCAGCAGCACCGACGCGAAGCGGTAAGGCGAGGCTGCCGCCGTGCCGGCCTGCCACTCGCCAATCGGCCGGCCGGTCGCGCGCACCACCTCCCAGGCCCGCATCAGGCGCTGGCGATCGCCGGGCGGCAGGCGGGTCGCGCTGGCGGGGTCGAGCGTCGCCAGACGCTCGCCGAACGAAGCTCCGCCGAGCGTGCGATAGAGCTCCGCCGCTTCCCCGCGGATCTCCGCGGGGATCGCCGGGATCGATGCGAGCCCATGTTGCAGCGCACGCAGATAAAGCCCGGTGCCGCCGACGACGATCGGCAATCGCCCGGCGCGATGGGCAGCCGCGATCTCCGAGAGCGCCGATGCCCGCCAGCTCGCGACCGAGCCGCGCTCGGCGGCGTCGAGATAGCCGTAAAGCCGGTGCGGCACATCGGCGATCGCCGCTTCATCGGGGCGCGCGCTCAGGATGCGAAGATCGCGATAGATCTGTAGGCTGTCGGCGTTGATGATCGTGCTCTCGAACGCCGCCGCCAAGTCGAGCGCCAGCGCCGATTTGCCGCTCGCCGTCGGCCCGGCGATGATGATCACGGTAGGCGGGGTAGAAGAATCGATCACCGAGGTGGTTTGGATAGGCGCCGTGCGTCCTTCGAGACGCAAGCTACCCGGGCCTCTCAGGATGAGGGCTTTTCTTAATGCCATCCAAAAAAGCTTACCTCATGCTGAGGAGCGCCCGAAGGGCGCGTCTCGAAGCACGCCGGGAGCTGATGCAGCCTGCCGTCCGGATCGATTGCGGCGCAGCGAAGGAGGAATTGGGGTGAGCCTCGTAATGACCCTGATCGCCGGGTCGGGCGCCGCGGGCGTCCTGCCCGATCTGGTCGCCGGGCTGGCCGCGTCGCTGCCGCTCGCCGGCGCGCCGGACTGGCTGGCGCCCCGCACGGCCTGCGATCTCGTCCTCGCCGGCATCGCTCGGCAAGCGGCCGAAACTTCTGCCCGCCAGGCGATCGGCGGCGCGGCGATCGATGTGGTGGTCCAGCCGGCGGCCGGCCGCCGCAAGCGCGTGCTCGTTGCCGACCTCGAATCGACGATCATCGAGAACGAAATGCTCGACGAACTGGCCGATTTCATCGGGCGGCGCGCCCATGTCGCCGAGATCACCCGGCGGGCGATGAATGGCGAACTCGATTTCGCCGCCGCGCTCGCCGAGCGGGTCGCGCTCTTGAAAGACCTGCCCGAGTCGGTGCTCGACGATGCCGCCGCGCGCATTCGGCTGACGCCGGGAGCACGCGCGCTGCTCGCAACCTCGCGCACCGAGGGCGTGCGAACCGCCCTGGTATCGGGCGGGTTTACCGTCTTCGCCGAGCGGGTCGCGAGCGAACTCGGCTTCGATAGTGTCGTCGCCAATCGGCTCGAGATCGCTGGCGGCCGGATCGCCGGAACCGTCCGGGCGCCGATCGTCACCGGCGAGACGAAGCGCGACACGCTCCTGGCGTTGGCCGAGGAATGCGCCGTTCCGCGATCGGCGACGCTGGCCATCGGCGATGGCGCCAACGACCTGCCGATGCTTGCCGCGGCCGGGCTCGGCATCGCCTTCCGCGCAAAGCCGGCGGTCGCCGCCGCCGCGCGCTGGCGCATCGAGCATGCCGATCTGACCGCCCTCCTCTTTGCCCAGGGCTATCGCAAGGACGAGATCGTCGGCGGCTGAGCAGTGCCGGACCAGCGCGTAGCGCGTAGGGCGGAAAAGCGAAGCGCCTTCCGCCGAACCTGGCCGATCGCGATCAGAATGGCGGAATGCGCTTCGCTTTTCCGCCCTACACCTGGCTGGTCTATGCCCAGGGCTATCGCGCCGGCGAGATCGTTGGCGTGTGAGTTGCGGCCCGCCAACCTCAACGCTGGTCGGGGCCTCAACTCTGGTCGAGGCGCAGCGCGATAAAGCGCAGATCGCCCTGCCGCTCGACGAGCAGCAGGATCGATTTGCGGCCGGCCCGCTTCGCGTCGTCGATCTTGCCGGCAACCTGGCTGGTGCTTTTGATCTCCTCCTGGGCCGCTTCCATGATCACGTCGCCGGGTTTGACGCCCTTCTCGGCCGCCGGGCTGTCCTTGGAGACATCGACGACGACGACCCCCTTCTGGTCGCCCAGCGAGAACTTTTCCTTCAGCTCCGGCGTGATGTTCGACAGCGTGAGGCCGAGCGTTGTCACCGTGCTGCTATCAGCCTTCGAGGGCTTGTCCTTGGTCGGCACCTTCGCGGCCACCTGTTCGGTTTCGTCGAGCTTGCCGACGGTGACCTGCAGCCTGGCTTCCTGACGCTTGCGCCAGACCGTCACCGGCACGCTTTTGCCGACCGTCGACTCGGCGACGAGCCGCGGCAGATGACGCATGTCGGGAACCTTCTTGCCGTCGAAGCTGAGGATCACATCGCCCGGCTGAATGCCACCGGTCTGGGCCGGGCCGTTGTCGTTGACGCTGGCGACGAGCGCGCCGTGCGGTTTGTCGAGCCCGAGGCTCTCGGCAATCTCGTCGGTGACCGCCTGGATGCGCACGCCGAGCCAGCCGCGGTGCACGGCATGATCGGGCTCCCGGATCAGCGCGGCCGCGACCGCCTTGGCAAGGTTGGAGGGGATCGCGAAACCGATGCCGATCGAGCCGCCGCTCGGCGAATAGATCGCCGTGTTGATGCCGATGACCTCGCCATTCATGTCGAACATCGGCCCGCCGGAGTTGCCCCGATTGATCGAGGCGTCGGTCTGCAGGAAATCGTCGTAGGGTCCCGAATTGATGTCGCGTTGCCGCGCCGAAAGAATGCCGGCGGTGACGCTGCCGCCGAGACCGAACGGGTTGCCGATTGCCAGCACCCAGTCGCCGACCCGCGCCTTGTCGCTGTCGCCCCAGTTCGCGGCAGCCAGCTTCTTGTCGGTCTTGACCTTCAGAACCGCGACATCGGTCTTGGTGTCGCGGCCGACGAGTTCGGCCTTTAGATGGGTGTCGTCGTGCAGGATGACGGTGATCTCGTCGGCGTCGGCGATGACGTGATTATTGGTGACGATGTAGCCGGCCGGGTCGATCACGAAGCCCGAGCCGAGCGAGGTCGCCTTGCGCGGCTTGGCCTCGGGGCTGTCGCCGCGCCGGCCGTGGTCGAAGAAATCCTTGAAGAACTCCTCGAACGGCGAACCCGGGGGAAATTGCGGCCGTCCCGGGGTGGACCGCTCCCGCTTGCCCTCCGGCTTTACGGTTTGCGTCGTCGAAATATTGACCACGGACGCCAGCAGCTTCTCGGCAAGGTCGGCAAACCCATCCGGCGCCGGGCGCGCCGCCACCAGGGAAAATCCGGCGGGGATGGCGAGCATCAACGCGGCGGCCGCCACCACAATGGCCGAGCGCCGCAATCGCGATGTAAGCATCGACACCTGATTCGACTCCTCGCAGCAAAAGCCTGATACCACACGGATCAAATTGGCCCAGGCAATAGCTGGTATTCGTGACCACGCTATCCAAGCCGGCCGGGAGCCGCCGCCGAGGCGCCCACAATGTCAGAGTACGAGAGATATGGCCGGCAAGCCAGATCCCTTCGCAGCCACGCCATTTCAGCGCCGCAACAGCCAGACGATCACCACGCCGACACCGGCGGCAAGCAGCCCCGACGCGCGCAGGACCTGCGGCGGCACCAGCATCGCGCGTTGGGCGAGGTGCTTCATTCCCTCCGGGAACATTGCGTACAGCACGCCCTCGATAACCAGAACGAGCGCCAGCCCGGTGCCCAGGTCGCGCATTACCCGCTGTGGAGGGCGCCGTGCCGCATCGCCGATCCCCCGGTTAAGGCTGACGCGCTCCGCCGGGTGCCCCGGCCGCAGGGGCAACAGATGTCCGGCCCGGCGCCGCGGCCGACCCCTGCCAACCCTGGAAAAAGCGGAAGAAATTGCCTTCCGGGGTCAGCACGAAGGAGGTATCGCGCCCGTTGAGGGCCTCGCGATAGGCTTGCAGCGAGCGATAGAAGGCGAAGAACTCCTGGTCCTGTCCGAAGGATTCGGCGTAGATCCGGATGCTCTCGCCGTCGCCGCGCGTCGCCTGCGCCTCGCGCTGTGCATCAGCGAGGATCACGGTGCGTTCGCGTTCGGCGTTAGCGCGCACGGACTGTGCCAACTCGGCGCCTTCGCCGCGATATTGCCGCGCCTGCTGCTCGCGCTCAGACTGCATGCGGGCGTAGATCGCCTGGCTGTTCTCCTCTGGCAGATCGGCGCGCCGCAGCCGCACATCGACGACCTCGATCCCGAACGGCTTGGCTTCGGCGGCGACGTCGTCGCGGATCTGCACCATGATCGCGGCGCGCTTTCTCGACAGGATATCGTTCAGGGTGACATTGCCGAGGACGCGGCGCAGGCTGCCGGTGACCAGCGCCGCCAGCCGGGCGCGAACCCCGGCCTCGGTGCCAACCGTCTGATAGAACAACAGCGGGTCGGTGATGCGATAGCGGGTGTAGGTGTCGACCACCAGCCGCTTTTGGTCGGCGACGATGACCTCTTCGTGCGGCGGTTCGTAATCGAGCACCCGCTTGTCGTAGCTGACCACGTTTTCGACAAACGGCCGCTTCATCTGCAGCCCGGGCTCGCGGACCTGGCGCCGCACCTCGCCGAGCTGCAACACCAGCGCCTGCTCGGTCTGATCGACGATGAAGAACGAGCCCATCGCCAGAATTCCGACGACGACGAGGAGGACGGCGACGATGGCAAGAAGGCGGTGAGTCATCAGCGTCGCCCCGTCGAGGGCTGCGCGCCGCCGGTGGCGGGCGGCGGCGTTGCCGCCGGGGTCGCGCCGGTTGCGGTACCGGCGGGTGGCGCCTGGGTTGGCGGCGCGGAGCCGAGAAGATTGGGCAGCGGCAGGTAAGGCAAGACACCGCTCTGCCCCTCGGCCGCCTTGTCGATGATGATCTTGTTGCTGTTCTTCAGGATGTCTTCCATCGTTTCGATATAGAGCCGCTGGACCGTCACGTCCTGCGCCACCTTGTAGGCGCGGTAGACCGCGTTGAAGCGGTCGGCGTCGCCCTTTGAGCGGGCGGTGATCTCGGCCTTATAGGCCGCGGCCTCCTGCTTGATCCGCACCGCATCGCCGCGCGCCCGCGGGATGATGTCGTTGCGATAGGCTTCCGCCTCGTTGCGCAGCCGCTCCTTGTCGGCCAGGGCACGCTGCACATCGCGGAAGGATTCGATCACCGGGGCCGGCGGATCGACCTTGGCGAGCTGAACCTGGGTGAGCTGGATCCCGGCGCCATAGGAATCGAGGATGCGCTGCAACAGGGCCTGGGTATCCGTTTCGATCTTGCCGCGCCCTTCGGCCAGCGCCTGGACGATCGGGGTCTCGCCGACGATCTCGCGCATCGCGCTCTCGGCCGCCGCTTTCACGGTCCCCTCGGGGTTGCGGATATTGAACAGGTATGACTGCGCATCGGCGGTCCGGCGCGCCGGATCGGGATCGATGAAAGCGGCAACCTTGATGATCCAGAACACCGTGAAGTTGATGTCGACGATGTTTTCATCGCCGGTCAGCATCAGCGCCTCCTGCGGCAGGTCGCGGCTGGAACCGGCGCGCGTCGCCCCCTCGCTGGAACGAAATCCGATCTCGGTGCGGTTGATCCGGGTGACGCTCGGCTTCAGCACGCTTTCGATCGGCGCCGGCAGGTGATAGCTCAGCCCGGCAACGGTCGTCCGGTTATAGGCGCCAAAGCGCAGCACCACCCCGGCCTCGTCGGGCAGAACCCGGAAGAAACCACTCGCCAGCCACAGCACGAAGATGATGAAGACCACGATCGCGACGCCTTTGCCGGTGCCGAAGCCGCCGGGAAAGGCGCGGCGAAAGCGGTCCTGACTGCGCCGCAGGATTTCTTCGAGATTGGGCGGTTGCGGCCCGCGCGGGCCGCCCGGCCCAGGACCGTTGCCGCGCCCGCCGCCCCAGGGACCGCCGCCGCGAGGCCCGGTGCCCCACGGGCCACCGCCCTCACTATGCCAGATCATCGAAACCGACCCTTTCCACGGCTGCGATCGGGAGGCGCTGCCACGTGAGATGCCGTCGCGAACGCCGGCGCCGGATGTCAGCCCGATTGAGGGCGCGCCGGGCGGGTGTTGTCAAGTGCCAGGCTCGCGCCTAAATCCCGTCAACCCCCACCCTTCCCTCTCCAGATTGCGGCGGAGGGAAGGGGGAAATGCGGAAACAGCGAATGGACGTTACCGAGAGACAGGTCCTCGACGCGCTGGCCCTGGTGCGCGATCCCGACAAGGGCGGCGACATCGTCGCGCTCGGGATGGTGTCGGGCGTCGTCGTGCGCGACGGCAATGTCGGCTTTGCGATCGAGGTCGAGCCCGAGCGAGGCCCGCGCCTCGAACCGTTGCGCAAGGCCGCCGAACAAGCCGTCGAAGCGCTGCCCGGGGTGCTCTCGGTCACCGCGGTCTTGACCGCCGAGGCGAGGCCGCCCGGCGGGCGACCCCCTGCCCCGCCTCGCGGCGCCCCAGGACATGGCGCCCCACGACACGGCGCCCCAGGGCATGGCCCACCGGCACAACCCGCGGCCGCCGCCGGCAAAGCCGCGCTCGCCCCGGGCGTCCGGGCGATCGTCGCGGTCGCCTCCGGCAAGGGCGGCGTCGGCAAATCGACGGTCGCCGCCAATCTCGCCCTGGCGCTGAAGGCGAACGGGCTTTCGGTCGGGGTGCTCGACGCCGATATCTACGGCCCCTCGATGCCGCGCATGCTCGGGATTTCCGGGCGGCCCACCGCCTCGGCCGACGGCAAGATCCTGCGCCCGATGGAGAATTTCGGCGTCAAATGCATGTCGATCGGCTTTCTCGTGCCCGAGGACACGCCGATGATCTGGCGGGGGCCGATGGTGATGAGCGCGCTGCAACAGATGCTGCGCGACGTCGCCTGGGGCGAACTCGACATCATGATCGTCGACATGCCGCCCGGCACCGGTGACGCACAATTGACGATGGCCCAGCAGGTGGCCTTGGCCGGCGCGGTCATCGTCTCGACCCCGCAGGACATCGCCCTCATCGACGCGCGCAAGGGCCTCGCGATGTTCCAGAAGGTCGATGTGCCGGTGCTCGGCATCATCGAGAACATGAGCTATTTCCTGTGCCCGCATTGCGGCGGCCGCACCGACATCTTCAGCCACGGCGGGGCGCGCCGCGAAGCCGAGCGGCTCGGCACCGATTTTTTGGGCGAGGTGCCGCTCGACATCGCGATCCGCGAAACCTCGGACGAAGGCCGCCCGATCACCGTCTCGCAGCCCGACTCCCCCTACGCCCGCACCTTCCGCGCCATCGCCGCGCGCGTCTGGGAGAAGGTCTCGGGCGAAACCCCGGCGCGGCGAGCCGGGCCGCGGATCGTCGTGGAGTAGGCAAGCGGCGAGTATCAGATGACCCGCGCCCGGACTGTTGCCGCGAAACCGGCTTTACGAAAAATCCTACGCCGCTTGTGTTCACAGACCCGGTGAGAGAGCCGCAAATGCAGGTTGATACAACACCGCAGCGCTCCGCATGTACCGCTGATCTTGGAAATTGAGGCTTAGATTATCTGCAGGATGAAGCCATGTGCAGTCGCGCGCAAGGGAATCTATATTACAATGACGTGCTATCCCATATTTCGTCACCAAATCCGAATATAAGCGATTAACATTTGCGTACTCTTCCAAATTGATTGCAACCGCTTTTAGGTATTGCCGTGAGTCAAATATAAAATCCGCTCTGAATTTCATTCCGTTTGCCGCATACGGCGCAGACAATAATGCCAAACCGTCGAGCCTGCTCCAATTATTTTTTTCTCTCTCACTGTTGAAATAGGCCCTTCCCCCCGAAGCGGCGAGCACCTGCTGAGGCGACATCCCCCATTTAGTGTATTGCCAGTCCGCACGTGCTTGTGACATGAATAACAGAAGAAAGAAAAATAAAAAAATTGCGGATAGGCGAGCGCTGCGATGCACGCGCGCCGTCGCCGGAAGTGGATGCTCATTCATAGTTAACGAAATTCTAAGGCCAAGTCACCATGCCGCTTATACGCGCGAAATATGGATGCCGCAGGAAAATTCTGCTTTGCTGTGTCGATAAGTTCCTTGGTCTTCTCCGATGCAAAATTCATCCCCAATAATATATTAACAATAGCATCTTCACCAATCGGGCACTTGTAAATTTTTTCTTCAGTATCGGTGTTTCCCCATATCAAACGCCACTCGTTTTCGCTCTGCCAAACATCGCTTTTTATTATGGTCATGCGACTAAAGTACAGGTCGAGCTGTGTGGTTACCTTGACGGTTGCCTTCTCTATCTCCTGTTTCAGGCATTCATAAATATGCTCGGCGCTGATGGGGCTAAACGTCTTTGTATATTCGATCTTGGCCCACACATTGCTCTCTTCGAGAGGCTTGCCGTTTTCAGCCTCGTGGTGCTTTAGCACCGCGCTCGCCAGCGCCCGCGTATCGAACTCAATGGCAAGCCCGCGATGCCCCTTTGCATAGTGGCCCCACATATAAAGATTATCCTTGGGATAAAGGCCAGAATCCGACGCACTTGTAGATAACACAAAGGCAGTTTCCCTTACCATCTGGAGACGCGCCTTAAGGTCTTTGACGGCTTGTCCCCAGCTTTGGGGTGTCACGTGCGCTTTGAAACGCAGGTGATCACGCGGGTGGTTCCTCTCCACATGCGCAATAAGGTTTTGATAGCTGTCTCCGAAGTCAGTCTCGAAAAAACAATAAGGGTCGAACGGGTCGTTCAGCATGGAGGCATGCACAAAGGCTACCTGCCTGTTCTTTATTACGTCCATCGCATAGTCTACAATTCCGTAGAATCGGGTGACTTGCTGTGGTGTGTCCATATCGCTCGTGTGGTTCATATTTGATTCAGCGAGCGCCCTTGTTCAATGAGGCCCCGAATGGTCGTACCGGCCGGCAGGATCGTGCCTCTTCGCAACTCACGCAACCGCGCCACGGCCTCGGCCGGAGTGCGACGGTCGCCCCGACTGGTCGCCGCTATCGGCGACGTTATCGACTTCAGTGCGGCGTCGAGGGCCTCATCAACCGAGCCGAAACGGCCCTCGCGCAGCGCTTCCTGAAGAACCCGCTCCTGCTCAGGCTTCAATTCGATCGTCATCGGCCGATTACCTGTTTCAGCAAGATCCCGTAGAGAACATTGGCGTCCGCGATCGAAGTTTCCAGCGCATCGGCGGGATCAGCGGTCCTGCGGCGTCACGTCCCGCACGCTCCGGGCGAATTTGGCAAGCTCGGCGCGGTCCCATTTGAGATGGACCCGCTGTGTCGACGCCGGCTGCCTGCCGAGGCAGACCCCAGGGCGGCGCTCCGTCGTCGGCCGGATCGGGCGCGGCACAAAGCCGCCGCCGCAATTGGGGCAGACGTTGAACAGCACCCTCTCGATGCAATCGGCGCAGAATGTGCACTCATAGCTGCAAATCCGCGCATCGGCCGCGTGCGGCGGCAGGTCCTTGTCGCAATATTCGCAATTCGGCCTGAGTTCGAGCATCCGCCCCGGCCTCGTCAGCCCGCTTCCCTTACGTCGACAACATCCTGCGCGAAGATCATGTCTTCCTGGCCGACGAGGGCCGGGTCGCGCGGCGAGGTGATGTAGCGCGCGAAGAGCCACACGCCATCGGCCGGGTTCGACACGATTTCGGCTTCGGCGCCGTCGGCCAGGGTGATGCGGGTGCCCGGCGCGAGCGCGCGGATGTTGATCGGGTCGCTCATATCCGCAGCCTCGGACCGCATGCCGTGCGTCCTTCGAGACGGCCGCTTCGCGGCCTCCTCAGGATGAGGTTTTTTCTTAATGCCATCATAGAGCTATCCTCATCCTGAGGAGCGTCCCGGAGGGCGCGTCTCGAAGGACGCACGGCGGCTCTGCAAGCTTCCGAATTGCCCTTCACTCCGCCGCCGCCCTCGCTGTTGGGTGGCGCCAGGTGGCGAGGTCGGCCCAGCTGTCGGCTTCCATGAACTGCGCCCAGCGCCGGTAGAGGTTGCGCAAATTGTGCTCGCTTGAGGTCGCCTTGGTCAGATCGACGACGGTCCCCGGCAGCCGGAAGCCTTCCCATTCGTAATTCTCGACTTCGGTGCCGATCCCCTGCTCGTAGCTGTAGGGGAAGCGCCGCGCGATCGTGCCGCGGCTGGCGGCATGCGCGTAGTTCCAGTTTTCCATGTCGTCCTGCTCGGTCATGCCGCCGGGGCCCGAATAGCGTAGGTAATAGTCGCGCAGGAATGCCTTGACCTCCGCCGGCGCGGCCTTGTCGACGAGATACCAGCGCCACACCTCGGTCTGGTGCGGCCCCTTGGGGTGCCACACCGCGATCGTGCGCGGTTGCCGCGCGAGATAGGCCGTGCTCGGGAACACCTCGCCGACCAGGGTGATCAAGCGTCCCCAGTCGCCGCGCTGCCGGCGCCGCACATCCTCGCAATGGCGGAAGTAATCGGCCACGACCGAGGAGGCCTGATAGGCGGGCGGCACCGGCACGGCAGACGGCAGCAGATAGGCGGTGGTCCGATGCCCGCGGTCGGGAATCGCGATGTGCAGCTTGCGCGCCAGCTGGAGTTCCGGCATGTCGCGCCGGCCGCTGCCGGAGGGGCCGATCCCGACCAGATCGACGGAGCGGTGGCTGATGTTGTGATAGCTGTCGCCGCTGAAATTCTCGGCCGGGAATTTCCAGTTGCACGGGACGAGCCATTTCTGGACCCCGCCCAAAACCTCGGTGCCGCCGTCGCCGCCGTCCCAGCTATCGAGCGTCTGGTCTAGATAGCGCGTGAAATCGCCGAGATATTCGAGGAAAGGCGGCGCCGAGGGATCCCAGGTCGCCCATACCGAGCCCTTGTAGCGGGCGAGCTGCGCCACCTCGACGAGGCCCCATTGCGAGCGGTCGAGTGTCGAATGATAGGCCTCGCGGAAGAACGGCACGCCGACCAGACGCCCGTCGGTGCCATAGCTCCAGCCGTGATAGGGACAGGTGAAGACGGTGGTGTTGCCCTCGTCGTAGCGGCACACCTTCATGCCGCGGTGGCGGCACGAGTTGAGGAAGACATGCACCTCGCCGGCGCGGTCGCGGCACAGGAGTACCGACTCCTCACCCATCCGCGAGACGGCGAAATCGCCCGGATTGGGGATCTGGCTCTCATGCCCGACAAAGAGCCAGGCGCGGGCGAAGATCTTTTCCTGCTCCTCGGCGTAGATCTCCTCGTTGACGAAGATCTCGCGGCTGATCTGGCCGGTGGAGAGATCGACGAGCCCGGGGCGATAACCGATGGTGCGGTCTGTAGCCATGCGAACCTCCCGAAATTCACCACGAAGACACGAAGAAAAAACGCTTTATCGCTGAGGACGCCGAGGGTTCGCAAAGGTCGCGGTGCGGCATTTCGCTTTGCGCTCTCTGCGTATCCTCCGCGACCTCCGCGTTAAAGATTTTATTTCAATTTTCTTCGTGTCTTCGTGGTGGAATCCATCTCAAAAAAAGAACGTCAGATTTTTGCTCAGCAACACGTTCTGGTCGAGGATGATCGTGCGGCGCGCGATCTGCCAGTCGTCACCGACCCTGCGCAGCGTGTCTTCGCGCTTGCCGACCAGGAGGTCGGTCTCGGTCTCGACCCGATTGCGGTAGATCAGAAAGCGGCATTTGACCGCGACTTCCTGCGGCTCGGCGACCGAGGGCGATGCCTCGACCACCTGCACGTTCGACACCAGGTGCGCGATGCGCGATTGCGGCTCCTCGGCCCAGTGGATGCCGGTCTGGATCTGCCGCACCCGCCGGGTCAGCGTGTCCTTGCCCTCGTCGAACCAGGCGATGTCGGTGCCGGCGCGGGTGAACTCGCGCTCAGCTTCGCCGAACTTGACGTTGCGCCGCATCGGCATCCAGTAGCGGATGTCGTCGGCGAGCAGCGCCAGCCATTCCTCATAGCGGCGCTCGTCGAGCAGCTCGGCCTCGCGATAGAGGAACTCGGCAACATCCTGCGCGAGCAGCAGGCGGGCGATGCGGTCGTCGTGTTTGGTCGTCGGGGGGTCACTCATCGCGCAGCTCCGATCTGAGCTCCACTGCGGCCATCGCCTCCAGGATCCGGGCGCCCACCGGAAACCCCTCCTGTCCCCAGCCCTGCGCCTGCGCCCGTTTATACACGTCCGAGGCGAGCGCGCCGAGCGCCGCCGGCGCCCCGACTTCGCGTGCAAGGTTAACGGCGAGGTCCATATCCTTGGCAACGATGTCAAGGGTGCCGCCCGAGGTGAAGGCGCCGGTCAACACCGAGCGCGGAATGTTGTCGAAGGTGCGGCTCTGGCCGGCGCTGACCGGCACGATCTGCGCCAGGATTCCGAGATCGATGCCGGCCTTGGCGGCGACCAGCATGCCTTCGAGCGCGGCGATGAAATTGGTGTAGCCGAGATATTGCGTCACCAGCTTGGCAACGCATCCCGCCCCGCTCGGCCCGACATGAAAGATTTTGGCGGCGATCGCCTCGAACAGCGGCCGGGCATGAGCGAACGCCGACGCGTCGCCGCCGACCATCGTTGTCATCGTCGGCGGGCGCCCGCTAACCGGCGCGTCGAGAAACGCGACGCTGCGTTTGCGGGCCGCTTCCGCCACCAGCCGGGCCGTCCCCGGCGCATTCGTCGTCAGATCGATATAGGTCCCGCCGCGGCGCAGCCCGGCGAAAATGCCGCGGTCGGGATCGAGCGCCGTCGCCTCCATCTCGCTCGGCCCCGGCAATGAGCTGAACACGGTCTCAGCGCCATAGGCCGCCTCGCTCGGGCTGTCGGCGGTCGCCGCCCCCTGCCCGATCAACGCCCCCATCGCCTCCGGCCTGATGTCGTAGACCGTAAGCCGGTGCCCCGCCGCGATCAGGCACCCAGCGATCGGCGTCCCCATCGTACCGGTGCCGACAAAGCCTATCCGCATCGCCATGCCCTATTCTCTGCCTGACGCGCCATCATCGGCGCGTCGCGGCACGGCGGCAAGGACTCAGGAGTCTGCCGCCCTCCCGAGCATTGCCATCAGTTCGCGCCATTCGCGGGCCGACAGGCCGCTCGACGCCTGATCGACCGCCTCGCCGGCGAGCATCCGGCGGATCACGGCGAGCCCGCCTGCCGAAATCAGCGCAGCATTCATGCGGTAATCGAGGAATGCGTCGTAAGCCAGTGGTACCCATCGCCACATCGTGCCGAGCATCGCCTCGGCATAGGCACGGATCTCGTATTGTGCATGAGGATCAGCGCGCAGGCTCAAGAAATGCATCAGGTTGTGCAGGTCAGTTTTCCAATACCATTGGGTATAGAAGTTGAGAGATAGGTTCATCCGTGCCAGTTCGCGCGCGAGGCCGGGCCAGGTCGGGTCGACCGGCGCGCCCTTGTCGTCCTCGTTGAGCAGCGCGGCATAGCCGGCATAGGCGCGCCCGGCTTCGTCGCGCAACAGATCGAGGACGCGCTGCGCCGCTTCGCCCTCGATAACCGCGCCGCGTCCCTGGCGGTTGACCGTCGCCTGCGTCGCCAGATGCTCCGGCGCCGGGATATAGAATTCGTTGTCGAGGATCGAATAGCGCGCCGAGTATTCGTTGACGTTGGCGGTGCGATGGCGGATCCACTGCCGGGCGACGAAAATCGGCAATTTGACGTGGTACTTGATCTCGCACATCTCGAACGGGGTGGTATGACGATGGCGCATCAGATAGTTGATGAGGCCGCGGTCCTCGCTGATCCGCCTGGTGCCGCGGCCGTAGGAGACGCGCGCCGCCTGCACGATCGCGGCGTCATCGCCCATGTAATCGACGACCCGGACAAAGCCGTGGTCGACCACCGGCAGCGGCTCGTAGAGGATCTCTTCGAGCGCCGGCACGGTGGCGCGGCGGGTCGGCCGGGTTGCGCCCCGCTCGGCGGCGATTTCTTCCTGCTGCTCCGGGGTCAGCTTCATGGCTGCATCAATATCCGGCGTGCTTCGAGACGCGCCCGATGGGCGCTCCTCAGCATGAGGTATATCTGTGATGGCATATACAAATGTTCCTCATCCTGAGGAAGCCGCGAAGCGGCTGTCTCGAAGGACGCACCACGATTGCGTTGGCGCGGGGGACACCCTATATCTTCCGCGTCGGGCAACCGACTATGGCGATACACGGCTTACGGAATAAGCGTTGCGGACCCGGGGGCGGTACCCGGCGCCTCCACCAATTCCCGCCGGTCCACGACTCGATACAGCGAATCGATTCGCGGCCGGCGGCTCATGGGGGCGAAATAGGCTCGACGCGCGTAGTAAAGGTAAAACCGTCGCTCGGCATGATACCACCGTTATCGGGTCACAAACCTAGCTGCGAACGATAACTTCGCAACAGAGGCGCTTGCGGCCTAACCCTTAACGGGGTGAAGCTAACAGGTAACTCGCGGTCCGAGGGGCACCGGGCAACAGAAGCCCCTCACTTCACCTTCCCGAGACGCTCGCTTGGTCGGGCGAGGGGCAATGCCGCAGGATCTGTTCCAGTACGAGAAGATGGTCGAAGCCGCGCTGCGCGGCGTCGTCCGCGACGCGCTCAAGCGGGCCGCGCACGAAGGGCTGCGCAGCGCCCACCATTTCTATATCGGCTTCGCCACCCGGATGCCCGGGGTGGTCATTCCCGATCATCTGCGCGCCCGGCATCCCGACGAGATGACCATCGTGCTGCAGCACCAGTTCTGGGACCTCGACATCACCGAAGGTGGCTTTTCGGTCACGCTCAGCTTTCAGAAACAGCTCGAACGCCTGGTTATCCCGTTCGCGGCGGTCCGCAGTTTCGCCGACCCGTCGGTCAATTTCGCGCTCGAATTCGCCGTTCCGGAGGCCGAGCCGGCCAAACCCGGCAACCTGCCGGTGGCGGTCGAGACACCGCCGATGCAAGCCGACAAGCCCCCCGACCAGCCGGCAGAAAAGCCGACCGCGGACGTCGTCGCCCTCGACAGCTTCCGCAAACGGTAACGCCCGACAAACCTCCATTTGTCATTGCGAGCGAAGCGAAGCAATCTCGCGCCAATGAGGCTCGCTGGACCGGGATTGCCGCGTCCCCCCGGAACGCCCGCAAGGGCGGCCATCCGGGGGCCTCGCAATGACCGCCTGGCGTAGTATCACGTCGGATTGAATTCCCGGAGGGGTGCGGTATGGAGCTGTGGAACCATTGCGAAAACCCCTACCCGTTCGTCCCCGCCGAGGTGCTCGACCAGTCCGAATCGGTGCGCGCCAGCCTGCCCAACCGATATTGCGACCCGAAGATCGCGGCGCGCCTCTACGACGAAATCTTCGACGAATACCGGCTGTGCGACGATATCGGGCTCCATATCGTCACCAACGAGCATCATTCCGGGATCAACAATCTGTGGGCGGCCAGCCCGGTGATCACCGGCGTGGTCGCGCGGCTGACGAAGAACGTGCGCATCCTGTCGCTCGGGACGCTGATCACGGTGCGCCCCGACCCCGTCCGCATCGCCGAGGAATATGCGACGATCGATGTTCTGTCGCGCGGCCGGCTCGAGATCGGCTTTGTCAAGTCGGGCGCCACCGAGATGGTGTCGGGCGATGCCAACCCGATGCGCATCCGCGAGCGCGAATGGGAGGCGATCGACCTGATCGAAAAGGCGCTGGTGACGCATGACGGGCCGTTCAGCTGGGAGGGCAAGTTCTTCACCCATCCCCATGTCAACATCTGGCCGCGGTGCTACCAGGAGCCTCGCCCCGAATTCTGGGCGGCGACGTCGGACCTGCCGACCTGCGCCGAACTCGGCCGGCGCGGCATCGTCAACACGCTGCTGTTCGGCGGCTATGACCGCACGCGGCAGGCGTTCGATGCCTACAAAAAGGCGCGCGCCGAAGCCGCGCTGCCGCCGCCCGGCGAGGACCGCTTCTCCTACATGGCGTTCGCCTATGTCGGCGACACCGACGAGGAGGGCATCCGCATCGGCCAGAAGATCGCCTGGTTCCTGACCGTCAGCATCAAGAGCGCGCCGCAATTCGCTCGCTTCCAGCCCGGCGCGGTCGCCCCCGAGATGGCACCGCAGGCGTGGCGCAGCGGCGTCTCGCGGCGCCCGCGTCCGACCAATCTCGACGCCGAAATGCTAGTCGGCCAGGGCCAGATGTTCGCCGGCAACCCCGACACGGTGGCGCGGCAGATCAAGGAATTCCGCCGCCGCGTCGGCGGCATCCAGCATATCATCATGATGACCCGGCAGGGCCTCGTGACCCACGCCGAGGCGGAGAAGAGCTTCACCCTCGCCGCCAAGGAAGTCCTGCCGCAATTGCAGGCCCTGCCGCCGATCGATCAGGACGAGACCGCCTGGGAAGCGCGGCGCGCCGCGGCGGCGGCAAAATGAAGAATCGGTTACGGGCCGGCGATATCGATCTTGAAGTGCTGCGACGCGGCCCAAACCGCCCCGGCGGGCGAACCATTCTGCTCGTCCACGGCGTCAACCCGGTCAGCCCTGAGGCGCCGTTTCTCGATCTCCTGGCCGAGCATGGCGAAATAATCGCGCCGTCGCATCCCGGATTCGGCAACTCGCCGCGACCGCAAGATTTCGACACGATGTACGACCTCGTGCATCTCTATCTCGATGTGCTCGACGCGCTCCCCGACAAGGCGACGATGATCGGCTTTTCGTTCGGCGGCTGGATCGCCGCGGAGGTCGCCGCCAGCGGCTCGCCCAAGCTCGACCGGCTGGTTCTCGTAGACCCGGTCGGCATCAAGCTGGGCGGCCGCGAGGAGCGCGACATCGTCCATTTCTTCAACACCGCGCCATCCGAGCTGAACCGCCGCAGCTGGCACGACCCGGCAAAGCGGCCCGCCGGGGTTTACGGGCTGGGCTGGCAGGCGGCGATCGACGATGCCCTGGGCGACGATGCGATGAGCGATGCGGAAATGACCGTGCTCGCGCGCAATTGGGATGCGCTCGCCCTCTATGCCTGGCGCCCGCACATGTACAACCCGCAGCTGAAGCACTGGCTGCGCCGCATCGCCGTGCCAACGCTGGTGCTATGGGGCGCCAGCGACCGCATCGTCACGCCGGATTACGGCCGCGCCTACGCCGCGCTGATCCCCGGCGCGCGCTTCGCGGCGATCGACGAGGCCGGGCACCATCCCGAGCTGGAGCAGCCGCGCGCTTTCGTCGACCATGTCGCACGGTTTCTGGGTGGGCAATCCGCATGATGTTCATCATCCGCAGCGGCGGCGAGCGGCCCGAGGCGTCCGGCATCCAGGTCAAGCTCAGCCGCCAGACCCCGGCGACTGTGCCGGACGCGACGGGCAAAACCGATTTCTTCTGCGTCGGCGAGGCGGCGGCGATGGCGGCGCTGCGCGCTTCCGGCTGGACCATCGTCGAGTTGCACGACGGCTATTACGAGGATGGCCTGGGCGGCGGAGTCGGCATCTGGGGCCAGGGCAGATACTGGGAGATCCGCGACACCCCGTTCACCATCAAGGAAGCGGTCGGGCCAACCGCACCGGCGAAGGCCGGCACCGCCGAGGGCGAGATGGTCAACGTCCGCGGCGCGATCTTCGGGGTGTAGCCCCCCGCGCGATCTGCCTTCCACTTTCGTCATGCCCGCAAAATCGGGCATCTGGGCAAGTGACAATGCGGCGGTCCTGGATTCCCGCTTGCGACGCCGATCTGGCCCAAGCCCGGGGCGTAACCCTACGACAGCACGGATGACGGCTGCAGCACTTCAACTCCGTACCGGGCGAAATCGCCGGTATCGAACGTCAGAATTCGCCGAACGTTATGGACGTTCATCGCGGCGACCAGGCGGGCGTCATGGACTTTGACGCCCTGCACGACGTTGTGCACCACCAGGCGCTTCCACTCGCCATACGACCTCGGCCAGCGCGTGGGCGACCGAGAAGCCCAACCCGTTGTTGGCGACAGGTCGGGTAACGACGTTCCAGAATTCCGCGATGTTCTGTGGCGTGAAATGCACCGGCTCGCCGGCAGCGAGCAGCCGGGCGACGCTCTCGACGGCGACGGCGTGATTTTCATGGGCAGGCTGCGTCCGGCGCAGCAGGACATTGGTATCGACGAGAACGCTCATCTAGCCCGGATCATTCATCGGTCTGCGTAAAGAGGGCGACGGGAGCGACATAGA